>CAVACW010000063.1:0-15869 GCA_963587345.1 uncultured Oscillospiraceae bacterium
CGCTATCCCCTGCCCCGCAACCTCGGGGAGCTCACGCCCGCGTGGCCCCTCTTTCACGCCGTGGCGCCGCTGCGAGCTGCGATCGAGTCGCGTCTTGCGGACGAACTCGAAGCGATGCTTCGAGCGCGGCGCCAGGCGGGCAGCCAGGGCGTCTTTCTCATCACGCGACAGGAAATGACGCAGCTTGAAAACGCATTGAGGCGCATCGGCCGCACGCTCCTGGCACACACTCAATTGAACGCCGAGCGCTGGACAAAGCGCGCCTGACGTTTCCCTCCTTCCTGAGGAACCTCGGTCACTGTCCCCTCTTCTCTGACAGCTTCGACCCTTGTTCCGCTTTCCCCGATGCTTCGCGGGAAAGTCCTTCGACTCGATTTCTCATTTTGCGTTTTGTGCGGACTTTGTGTCCTCTGCCAGAGGCATTTTTGTAAATTATTTTTATATATAGATTTTTCAGGCATTAATTTTGAACTCCTTTCAACTTTTGTCGCTGCTTGCGACACTGACAGGAGTTCCTCTGATGACCGCCTCCCGCCTCCACCTTCTCGACGCGCTCACCGCTTCCGACATCGACGTTCGCTACCAATCCGGCCTCATCGCCCGCTTTGACAAGCTGCTGCACGAGTACGTCCTCAGCATGCCCGACGCCGCGGAAAAGGGCCGCCAGCTCAAGACGCTTCGGGAGACGATGAAGATGACGCAGGAAGACGTGGGTTGGTTTTCGGGCGTCGAGGCGCGCACGGTGCGCCGGTGGGAAAGCGGCGAGAGCGACGTTCCGCCCGCCGTGCTCATTGCGCTCAAGCTTTTTGCGGTGCTCGGCGACGGCGCCTTTGACCTTTTGAAAGCGACGGGCCCGCTTCATCTGGTGTCGCTTGAGGACGAGGCGCCCTCGCCTATTGCAGAGTCTGATGCCGCTGATTCGGCGGCGGACCTCAATTCACCGATCACAGAGGCTGAGCGCCATGCCAGCGACCAGCCGGATGTCGTCACCAATGACGACATCCGCTGGCTTTTGACCGTGAAGGAGATGACCCCGAAACAGATCGCCGACTGCGCGGGCGTCCACGTCTCGTCCGTCCACCGCTGGAAGGACAAGACGAGCCGCGTCACGAAGGGGACGGCGCAGCTCGTCGCGCTGCTGAGGCGCCTGCGGGATGCTGAGTCAACCGGGGCTGGCTGGACAAGGCGCTGACAGCCGGCTTTCGGGCGATGAGGATAGAAAAACGGGACTCCCTCCCTGACTGCACGATCAGATAAGGCGCCCCGCTGTGTTTTTTATGCCGTTACTCTCAATTGAGACTCAATCTTTTTGCACATTGAGCTTGTAATGATCACCATCTGTACCTGTTATTTTATCAACATAGCCTTGCTTCACGCCAGTCGGAGCAATGGTCTGAATTGAAGCTATGCCATCCATTCTCGAAGTACCCTGCGGATCACCATACACTACCTCGATCTTGTATACAGAATAACTAACCGTCAAATCATCTTTAATGTCGGATTTGTTAGCAATGCTTATATTGTAAGTATACTTTTTGTTGCCATTGTCCGTTCGGTCCATCGTCCACACGACCTGATCCGTATTGATGCCTTGTTCTGCCAATGACGCATTGATTACATCCGCCATGCAATGGTAATCTTTTCCTCCAAGACCGCCATAATCCAGCCCCGAATTCGGATTATTAATGTCAAAAACAGGGTCCGAATCAATTGAACCGTACATCTTATTCGTAAAATAATCACCCAGCGTCTCAATAATATATTCGTGTTTCAAATCATGCAGTCCTTCATTGCCATTTCTGTATGAAGTCGTGTAATTGTTAAGAAAAGAAAAAATCAGCGGATACGCATCTTCCATCGTAGCAGTCTTGTTGCCTGCGTGTCCCGGAACAGAGCAGTGAACGGCATAGGACATAACAGCGGAATCTGCGTCATTTGAATCACTCGTCACAACCACAAAGAATTGACCGGTTTGATCCGTCTGCATTGGACACAGCTTGGGGCACTTTGCGCCGCTCTTGCACCCTTCACCCCCCAATTCCTCCAATACCTTGTCGGCCATCGCTCTAGCAGCCACTATGTCATAGCCTCGACCAGATTCAAGTCGCTCAATAGCATCCCGGTTCTGCATGTCGGTAAGCAGGACGCTCTGGTTGTACTTGCACTTCTTGGCGGCCGCCTGCTCCTGCATGTCGAAGTACTTCGGCACCGCAACGGCGCCGAGAATGCCGATCAGAATGAACCCCATCACGAGTTCAATCATGGTATAGCCGGCCGCGTCCTTTGACTCTGCGGCCGTTTTCAACGGAATGCCGGTTGAAAACATTAGTTCCACCTCGCCCGAAGGCGGCATAAAGGTTTATCGAGTTGAGTTTGTAATTATTGCATGTCAAACTTCATTTGACACCTAAAAAATCACGCCAAAACGCTGTTTTTTTTTGGAAGCTGAAGACACTTCTTCGCACTCGCCCGTTTTGCTCACCTCTTCGCCTTCCTGGATAACGAGGCGGCAAATTCGAACAAGCATTCTTCTTGTCCGACCATAACGCGCCCCAAAGGCTGCCCCCAGCGCTGCCACGACATTTCGAAGCCTCCCGCCCCTTTCAAACGGCGCGTATGATGCTCGGGCACTTTCGTTTCTTCAGCTGACGCCATGCTTTTCTCCCTGCGCTCTCATGCCCTGCACCGCCTTCAGGCGGTCACAGGCGCCCTGATCGCACTGGCGTTCGGCCTCTTCTATCACGCCACAGGCAACGCTGCCCTCCACGCCCCCGCAACGCTGCGCATCGCCTACCTCGACAGCTTCTCGCCCGACTTCTACGTGGAGGTCTACGCCCCCACAGTGCAGCACCTCAAAAAAGCGCTGCCGCAGTACCACTTTGAGTCGGTGGAATTGCAGCCTCCGGTTTCAGAAGGGGAACTTGCCGCGCAAAAGCCCGACTTCGTGTTTTCTTCAAGCGGCGCCTACGGCATCTTTGCAAAACCCCTCGCCCTTGACCTTCTCACCGTCCGCTCCTCTTCCACCGGAGACGCCAGCCCCACCGCGGGCTGCGCCTTTGTCGTTCGGGCGGACTCCCCCATCAAGAACATCGCCGACATGGCGGGGCGCCGCGCGGCGGGCGCAAGTCCCCAGGCTTTTTCAGGCTGGCTCACGGGGCTTGACCGCATCGCCCGCGAGGGACACGATCCCGCGAAGTTCTTTTCCGAAAGCCTCTTCACGGACTACGGCTACCCAGACGTTCTCTCCCGCGTACTGGTGGGAGACGCCGATGTTGGGCTGGTGAGCCTCTGCGAGCTCGAGCGCGCCGAAGCCCGTCGCTCTGTCGTGCCGGGAAGCCTGCGCGTCGTAGGGAACATCGCCCGACAAAACGAATCCTGCGCTCGCTCCACCGAACTCTTTCCCAGCGCTGCAATCGCGGCGCTACCAACGGCACCCAATGCGGCTGTCAAGGACGTCACGATGGCGCTTCTTTCCATGCCTTCGCGCGACCACTGGGAATGGACGAGCGCGAGCCACGTGGCAGGAATCGATCAGTTTCTGGAGCACCTCCACTTGGGCCCCTACGCCTACTTGGACGACTGGTCGCCCGCAGCGCTCATGAAGCGCTACGCCACCGAGATTCTCCTTTGCCTTGCCCTCATCGCCGCCGCGCTCTACCACATCATCCGCACGGACAAACTCGTGGCGCAGCGCACGCAGGAATTGCGGGAGACGCTCGCGCAGCGCGACCGGATCGCGGAAAAAGCCCGCAAAACGCAGGCCATGCTCTCCCTTTTTGAACGCCGCAGCATCGTAAGCGAGCTGAGCACGATGTTCGCACACGAAATGAAGCAACCCGCCGCGAACCTCGTCAACTACGCCGCGGGCCTCACAATGCTCGCTCGGCGCCGTCCGGCAGGCGAAACCACCGAGCGGGAACTCGCGGCGCTTGCGGCCGTCTCCCGAGAGGCGCGCCGCATGGCAGACATCGTGGAGCGCGTCCGAGCCTACGCCAAGCACGAACCTCAGAAGCGCGAAGCCGTGAGCCTCGCCTCCGTCATCGCGGAAACCGTCGAGAACTTTCGGCTCTCTCATGGTGCGGGCGCCGCCATCGAAACTGCCGTGCCCAACGACCTCTCCATTTACGGCGACCACGTGAGTCTCGAGCTTCTCTTTCTCAACCTCATCCGCAACGCCGATCGAGCGCTTGCGAAGGTTGAGCACCCGCTCATCCGCGTCACGGGCGAACGACGAGACCACGAAGTTCGCATCACCGTGGAAGACAATGGCCCGGGCGTCGGCGACGAACAGCTCGCGCAATTGGGACGCGCCGCGGGCGCCTCGCACCCCGAAGGGTTGGGCCTCGGGCTCACCATCGCCGCGGGGATTGCGGAGGTGCACAACGGTCACTTGGAATTCACCCGCAGCAAGGCGGGGGGCCTCGCTGCCACCGCCCGCTTTCACGCAGAGAAGGAGCCTTCATGACGCCGCTCATCCGCCTTATTGACGACGACCCGACCATTCTCGACTCGCAGTCCTTCGTGCTCGAAGTGGCTGGCTTTCGCACGGCGTCCTTTGCCTCCGCCGCAGCACTTCTTGACACAGGCGACATCGAAACTCCCGGAGCCATCCTCTGCGACGTCCGCATGCCGCAGATGACGGGACTCGAGCTCTTTCACACCTTGAAAGACCGCAGCAACCACCTACCCTTCATCTTTCTCACCGCGCACGGCGACATCGAGATGGCCGTAGCAGCGCTTCACGACGGCGCCTTTGACTTCCTCGTGAAGCCCGCCGACCCCGATAAGCTCATCGACGTCATGACGCGCGCAGTGAAGGCGGACGCCGACCGCCGCAACCGTGCAGCGGAGTTCGCGGAGACCTCCCGGCTCGTCGAGTCCCTCACACCCGCCGAACATCAGGTCGCCCAGCTCGTCGCCAAAGGGCTTTCCGTCAAAGAAATCGCCGACGTATTGAGCGTGAGCGAACAAGCCGTGAAAGCCCATCGCAGCGCCATCTGGCGCAAGTTCGGGGTCACGAACCCCGTCGAAGCCGCGCAGATCATGACGGAATACAACGCAGGAGCGCCGGCATGACCAGCCGCCGCGCACTCATCGCTGCCACGGCAGCGAGCCTTTCGGGACTCTCCGCCCTTCCGGCTCGGGCAACCGAACCCCCACGCCGTTGGGACGCTGACTGCGATGTGCTCGTCGCGGGCGGAGGCGGCGCCGGACTGGCGGCCGCCGTCGCTGCCGCAGAACTCGGTGCCCACGTCATCCTCGCCGAAAAGCTCCCTCTATTGGGCGGCGACACCCTTCGTAGCACAGGCTACCTCGCTGCACCGGGGAACCCCGCGCAGCAAGCGGCCGGCATCACCGATTCCGTCGAACAGTACGCGCGCGAGACCTTTGAAGCCGGCCACCGCACGGCCGATCCCACCGTCGTCAAGGCGCTCGCAGAAAACCTCCCCGAAACCCTGCACTGGCTCACTGGCCACGGCGTTGTCTTTGACGGGCGCAACTACGAAATCTACGGTGCGCTCTACCCCCGATGCGTAAAGCCCGTTCTCTCCCGCGGCAGTGCCTACATCCGTGCGCTGAGCGAAAAAGCGGCGCAAGCGGGCGCCCAGCTTCACGCGGAAACCGCGCTTGAAACCCTCTACACCGCGCCAGAGGGTTCCGTCATCGGCGCTGCTTTGCGCCGCAGCGACGGCACGCTCTTCACCGTCCGCGCTGAAAAAGGCGTCGTAATCGCCACTGGAGGCTTCGGCGCCAATCCGTCGCTTATCGCCGAGGTCGCCCCGCGCTTTGCGGGACTCGCCACCGACAATTCACCAGGGAGCACCGGCGACGCCCTCCCCATTGCGCAGCGCATCGGAGCGCAGCTCACAAACCTCGCCTCGGTCGAATGCGTTGCCGGGAACCCGCCCGGAAAGAAGCGCCACGCCCGCCTCTTCATTCCCTCGGACTTTATTCTCGTGAACCGCGAAGGCCGGCGTTTTGTGGAAGAAGATGCCGGGCGTCTGGACATCACTGAGGCGCTACTCAAGGCGGGCGGCCGCTGCTGGGCCTTTTTTGACGCCCAAGGCGAAAACCGCCTTGACCCCGTCTCCCGCAAGGGGCTTTATCAAGCATGGGTCGCGGACGAAGCCTGGCAGGCTGAGTCGCCACAGGCGCTCGCTCAAGCGGCAGGGCTTTCGGCGTCGGGCCTTGCGCAGACGCTGCGAAACTACAACCGGCAGGCGTGGGGGCGCACGACGCCCGTCGGCAAATGCCGCCGCATCGGCTGCTCGCCGGTTGATCGCGCGCCCTTCTGGTCCTTTGAGGTGGGGCTCACCATCCACTACACGAATGGCGGTCTAGCAATCGACCGCGAAGCCCGTTGCCTTGACGCTGAAGGCCGTCCCATCGCCGGTCTTTACGCGGCGGGCGAAGTCACGGGGAGCGTCCACGGCGCCAACCGTCTGGGCGGCAATGGGCTCGCGGACGCTCTCACTTTCGGTCGCCTTGCGGGCGCTGTCTGCGCCGCACGGTAGCCGACACACGGGATAAGCCCCGCCAAACTCCCTACGCTCTTTTCCTCATTCCGTCAATAGACGAACGTTCATGGCGGCGGGCGCCCTTCGCGCCTACCGTATCGTCATTCGCGGCAGAGGTGAGTGCCATGAACGCTCATCCGCCGCATCAACCGAACGTTTCGGAGAGAGAAAAATGACGGAACTCATGAACACACGTCGTAGCTTTTTGAAGGGCGCCGCTCTCGGCGCCGCCGGCATCATGTCCGCTGGTGTCGCAAGCGAAGCCGCAGCCGCTCCCAAGGCGGCCACCTATGACTGCATCATCGTAGGCGCCGGTTGTGGCGGCCTCGTGTGCGCCATTCGCGCGGCTCAGAACGGCTTGAAGCCCCTTTTGATCGACAAGATGGGTAGCCCCGCCGGCAACACCGTCTATGCCGCAGGCTTCATGTTGGGCGTTCACACCAAGGCGCAGGAAGCCAAGGGCGCCAACAAGGAGGACTCCGTCGACAAGTTCTTTGAGGACATGATGACGGTCAGTAAGCAGCACGGCGACAAGCAGCTGACGCGCTACCTCGCCGAACATGCCGACGAAACGATGAACTGGCTCACCGACTACTGCGGCGTCAAATTCGCTTGCGGCATGAAGCTCGTGTTCCCGATGCTGGAACGCGCTCACCTCTGTGTGGGCGAAGTGCAGCCTGGCGGCAAGCAGCTCGCGAACTACCTCATGGCCAAGGCCATGAAGTTGAAGGTGAAGATGATGTTCAAGACGAAGGTCATTGAACTCACCCAGAACCCCAAGACGGGCGCCGTAGACGGTGTCATGGTGAAGGGCCAGAAGGGCATCGAAATGATCAAGGCCAAGGTGGGTGTCGTGCTCGCCACGGGCGGCTACTCCGCCAATCAGGCCATGGTGACGCAGTACTGCGGCTCGGCGGCCGCCAACATGCCGATTCGCGGCTCTCGCATCATCGCGGGCGAAAACCTGATCCTCACCCAGAAGGTCTTTGCAAAGGCCGTGAACGTTAACCAGTACCACTGCGGCCCAATTTACGGCCCCACGGGCGCCAACCCCTTGAATATCGTCAACAACGGCGTCGCCGTGAGTAAGGACACCACGGAGCGCTACACCGACGAAGGCCAGACCTACGTTCAGATGAGCCGCGACACCGCCGCCATGACAAAGGACAACTGGGCCTTCATGATCGTGGACCAAGACACGCACGACATGAAGAAGCTCGCCAATGACTGGAAGAGCTACGAACGCACGGGCGCCCCAGTCTACAAGGCGGATACCATCAAGGATCTGGCGAAGGCCGCAGGACTTGATCCCGAGAAGTTGGAAAAGGTCATCAACGACTACAACAAGGCCGTGAAGAACGACACCCGCGACCAGTTGACGCCTCCCAACACCCTGAAGGAACCGCGCCTTGTCGCCAAGGCTCCCTTCTACGCCGTTCCGTTCCAAGGCGGTATGACCGCAACCTTCGGTGGCCCGCTCATCAACACCCGCGCTCAGGTTTTGGATACCGAAAACCAGCCGGTGCCGGGACTCTTTGCGGTGGGCAACGCCGCGGGTGGCCTCTTCTACGACGACTACGTGGGCGGCGCCCAGTTGACGAGTGCGGCGGTCTTTGGCTACGCAGCCGCTGACTTCATGAAGATGAAGATGGCGTAACTCAACAAGAACGATAAGGAGACCCCCATGAAGCACGCGTTTCTCACGCTGCTTTGTGCGGGCGCTCTGGCTCTCACGGGAGCGACAGCAATGTCGGCTCCCGTTCCGAGTCTCAAGGGCGCTCACAAAGCGATGAACCTCAAGTGCGAAGCCTGCCATGGCAAAAGCAAGATCCGTGAAGTCCCGAAGGAAGAGGCCTGCTTCAAGTGCCACGGCTCGCGCGATGCGGTAAAGAAGATGACCGCCAAACTCAAGCCCAATCCCCACTTTGGCCACGACGAAACCGTGTCCTGCTTTGAGTGCCACAAGGAGCATCAGGAGAGCGTGCTTCTTTGTGACAACTGCCATCAGTTCAAGTTTAAGACGCCGTAAAAGCGCACACTTGACGACGATTCAGCCGCCCGTCTCGCGTAGATCGGCGGCTTTTTCGTGCCCTCTTTGCGTCTGCCTTGAGCTTCAACACCCAGGCTGCTATAACTCGTCGTGTTACGAACTTTCTATTCAGCCTCTTCGGCGCTTACGCCTGACGTGGTTTGATCGCGGAGACAATGTCTCGAGTCTTTTCGTTTGATGAGTGCAAGAACGGAGCGCCGCTTATCGTGAACTCCGTCTACTACGGGGGCCCCAACGGCGATGCGTCGAGCGATCCTCTCATGAAGCTCATCCCGAATTGCCCTGCTGGCAGCGGTATTCGCGTCAAAAAGCGTGAGGATGGCTCTGGCCTTCCTGCCTACATCGTCCTCTGGTCCAACGGCAAAATAAGCGCCTGGCCTGACCGACACGACGCTGAGACTGGCATCCTCCACTACTACGGCGACAACAAGGACCCCAGCAAGAAGGCTGCCGACACCCGTGGGAATCAGGCGTTAATGCAAGTCTTCCGCCTACTGCACCAAGGATTTTGGTCGGAAGTACCTCCAATTTTCATGTTCCGCCGTAGCGGCACGGAAAAGCGCCACCGCCTTTTCGTTGGGCTGGTCGTCCCCGGTAATCCTCACATTCCTGCAGGAAATGACTTGGTGCAAACGGTCTTTCCCGACGGCGCTGGCCGGTTCTTCGAAAACTTGGAAGCCGACTTCACCGTGCTCGATACACGTGACGAACCCATTGAACGGTCCTGGATCGAAAAACTCATCACTGACCATCATGCTGCCCTGGTCACAGCGCCTCGAGCCTGGAAAGAATTCACCGCTGCCGGGCTTTCCGCCATCCGGCCGCTGCAGCAAAAGTGGTCCAGCGAAGAACAGCTCCTCGTCCAAGACCTGCAACAGCACCTCTCCAACCAGTCGCATAAGGGCCTGCCACCACAAGCGGAACAACTGGCGCTCATGTTGAGCCGTGACTCCCGCGACGTCGGCGAGCAACTCAAAGCGCTCACTCCCGACGCCACCGAAAAACCTCAGCCCTTCTACACGAAGGAAGTCAGCATCAAGATCGACGAAGCCGCTGCGCGTCTTGGTGTGCCACTGGAAGTGCTCTATCCCGACGTTTCGAAAGACCTGCCCACTGACGTCACCGAGCGCACCGCCATCGTCAAGGTGCGCGTCGGCCAGTCGCGCTTTCGTCTGAATGTGCTGGGCGCCTACCAAAACGCCTGCGCCATCACGGGTCTCCGCGACCCTGACCTCCTCGAAGCCGCTCACATCAATCCGTGGAGCGAATCGGAAGACTCGCGCCTCGATCCCAGCAACGGCATCGCCCTCATTCCCACGCTGCACCGCGCTTATGACAAGAACAAGCTCGGCATTACGCCCGACGGCGTCTGCGTGGTGAGCAACGCGCTGCATAGCGCCTGTCTGAATGATTCGCTCGCGCAACGGTTCTACAACGCCATTGACGGCCAGTCGCTTGCGACGCCCGTCTACGCACGCCCCAACCGTGACTTTCTCGCCGAGCGCTTCAATGCGTTCTGCAAAATCCATCACCTCCGCGCATCCAATTACATGTAGTCGGCAACGCCTCACATCGTTGACCGTCTATCGGTGCACAGTTCACCAGGCACCACACCACCTTCCTCATCAGCCTCTGCCTCAACCAGGCATTTCGTTCTCCAAGCGGCCATCATGTGATCGACTTGCCCTAAGAACGTTTCATATCAATCATCTGCTCTTCATTTTTTGCCGTATAGAGCAATCATACACTTTATTTGACAGTTGCACTGTTGTTTATATAATGCCACCCAACGCCATCCTCATTCGCTGAGGTCCCATGGAAAACTCAACCTCCCGCTTCACCTTCGAACAACTCTCCGAGTTGTCGGGCGTCGCCCCGCGCACGATCCGCTTCTACATCCAGATGGAGCTCGTGCCGCGACCTAACGGCAACCGCCGCGGCGCCTGGTACGACGACCGGCATCTCGAGACGCTTCTGCGCATCCGCCATCTCACGGAAAAGGGCCTGTCGCTTGAAGCCGTCCGCCGCGCGCTCGCGCCGAGCGAAAGCAGCGCCGGCGACACCGAAGCCGAAGCGCCCGTCGTCAGCACCCGCACGCACATCCGGCTCGCGCCGGGGCTCGAGCTCGTTCTCGACCCGATGCGAGCGCCGCTCTCCCCTGCCGCCCTGCGACGGCTCGCCGCCAACGTCATCGCCGACTTCAAGAAAGCCGCATCGAGCGACGACAACCTCCCTCAGTGATCCGCCACACGAAGAAAACGCGCCATGGAAAACCTCACGCCGCTCAGCAACCAGTGCCTCAGCCTTCTGCCGCAGGCGCACTCCCCGTCGCACCCCCTGAATAGCCTCTGGACGGTCGGGAGCGCCGCAGGCGATGCCATCCCCTTGAAAAAGCTCGACATCACGGGCGAAATCGACGACCTCATCCTGCGCTTCACCATCCGCCAGACGTTTAGGAACAGCACGGACGAAACGATCGAGGCGGTCTACACCTTCCCCACGGCCTGGTCGTCCGTCCTCACGGAGTTCGCCGCCGAGACGGGCGGCCGGCGCCTTGTCGCCCGGCCGTTCAAAAAAAGCGAGGGACAGGCGAAGTACGAGGCGGCCCGCGACGCGGGCGACGCCCCCATGATGATTGAAACGAACGAGCAAGGCATTGCGACGGCCACGATCGGGAACTTGAAGCCCGGGGAATCCGTCACGCTGTCCCTTGCCTTCATCACGGTGCTCGCGCCAGAAAACGGCGTAGTGCGCTTCACGCTGCCCATCAAAATCGGCCAGCGCTATTCGCACGACGGCCGGCAGGGCAATCTTGAGCCCTATGAGCGTGTGACGGAAAGCCTGCAGGCCGAGTATCCGGCGACAGCCCGCTTCACCGTGCGGGGGCTGTTCGCCCGCACGAAGGCGTCCGTGCCGTCGCATCCCGCCGCCTTCACGCAGCAGGGCGACGCCTTGGAAATCCGCGTCGAGCGGGCGCTTGCCGACCGCAATCTCGCCCTTTGCTTCGAAGACGTCCCCGACGCCTGCACCGCCCTCTTTGCGCCCGATCCCTTTAACTCGGGGCGGTGGGCAGGCGTCATCGTCACGACGCCGCCTCGCCGCGAGGAGCGCTCCGCGCTGCAGGTTGACCTGCTTCTCGACTGTTCGGGCTCCATGGCGGGGTCGGGCGTCGTCAAGATGCGCGAGGCGATGGCGTCCCTCGCGGACGTCCTCGACGAGCGGGACTTCGTGACGATCACGCGCTTTGGCTCGACTACGGCCGTCGTGCAGTCCGAGCCCGCAGCCTTCACGAGCGTCTTCCGCCGTCGCGTCTTTCTCCCCGCCGTCGAGCAGATCGACGCCGACATGGGCGGCACCGAAATCACAGCGGCGCTTGAAGCGACGCTGCGCCTTCCGCAAGCTCCCGGCGTCCGCCGCCTCGTGCTCCTCGTGACGGACGGCGAGACCTGGGACCGGGCGGCGATGGAGCGCATGCTTCAGGGCGCCTCGACGCCCGTCTTTTGCATCGGCGTGGGCGAGAGCGGCGTCGAGTCGCTCCTGCGCTGCGTCGCGGAAGCTACGGGCGGCCTCTGCGAAATGGTGACGCACGCCGAAGACATGACGGGCGTCACCCATCGGCTTCTTTCCGCCGCCCGGCGCCCCCCTGCGGAGCCTCGCCTCCCATTAGACACTCTGCCCGTCCTCTGGCATTCACCGCTTCCCAAGACAGTCCGCGCGGGCTGCGGCTTCACGACCTTTCTGCGCTTCCATCGCCGGCCCGACGTGCTGCCCGCAGGCGCTCTTCCGGCCTTTCACTGGGTTCGATTCGCTGACGACCGGGCGCTCGCGAAGGCCGTCGCCAGCCGCCAGTGCGCAACGAGCCTCGAAAGCGAGGCGATCGCCCGAGAGCACGGCCTGCTCACCCAAAAGACCGTGCTTCTGCTTGTGAACGAGCGCGACGCCTCGGGCAAGTCCGTCGGCGACGCCGTCGTGAACGTCCCGCAGATGGCCAGCTTCGGACTGGCGTCCCGCTCGAGCGACTCCGTTTACATCCCCACTTTCTACCGCAGCAACTGTTTCCGCCTTGGCCGCGCGTCCCAGTTGCCAGAGCGCAAGCCTTCACTCGAAGCCGCCAGCACCAGCCCGTCCAGCGCCCCGGCGCCGCGCCGGGAAAACGACGTGAGCGACGCCATCGTCGCCCACTTCTGCCCCTCGGGCGCCATGCGGGGCGAGCAGCGGCTCACGGCCTTCCGACGGCTTGCCAGCGACGTGGCGAGCCTCGCGCAGGAAATGCAGGAGCTGGGCTTGACAACGGGCGACGCCTCCCTCTGGCCCCTCGTGAAGCGCCGCATGAGCTTCCGCGACATTCTCTCCTTCCGCGAGGCCCGGCTCTTTTTCTTTGACGTGCGGATTGCGTTCCGATTCCGGCTTGCGGACGACGCCGTGATCGAGATCATCAAGGCCCTGATTCTTCTGCAGGCGGCCGACCGCTTCGGGCAGGAGCTGCACCTGCCGCCCGAAGCGGCGCTCGTCACCCGCGTCGCCTCCCAGCGCCTTGCCGAGCTGATCGGCGCCGACTTCGACGCCGCTGCCGCCCGAAGCCAGTGCGAAGCCAAACTCCGGAAAGCGCTCGACGCCTCCTTCAACTGCGAGCTTTCATGATATGAACACCCCTTTCTCCACTCCCGCCGCCCCGATTCCCCTGAAGGGCCTCGCCGTCGCCGCCCGCCTCGAAGGCTGCGTCTTCACCTGCGACGTGACGCAGCGCTACGCAAACGAGAGCCGCGAAACAATCGAAGCGATCTACACCTTTCCGCGCGCTGAAGACGCCGTCATCACGGCCTTCTCCTGCACGACGGCGGGCGAGCGGCGCACCGCCAGGCTCCCGACGAGCCGCGTCTCGGCCGCCTACCTCTCGCCCGAGAACGGCCGCGCGGCGCTCCTTCTCGAAGCCAGCGCCGACGGCACCGCCACCCTCAGCATCGGGCGCCTCGCCCCCGGCAAGACGGTCGAAGTCGCCTGCCGCACCCACGCCCTCGCCGCGGCGCAGGACGGCCGCCTCACGCTCACCGTGCCGCTTTGCTCAGGCCGCCTCGCCGCCGGCCCCGGCCGCCCGGGGCCGTCCCTTTGGGCGGACTACCCCGTGCAGTGCGACATCCTTCTTGCCGGCCGCCGCGCGTCAAGCGTGATCGAGTCCGCTTCGCATGACACTGAAACGGAGGAGACCCCCGACGGGCTCCTCGTTCACTTTCAAAACGTGCGCGCCGACGGCAATGTGACGCTCACTCTGAGCGGCCTTCCCGAAGAGAACCGCCTGATCACCGCGCCCGATCCCTTCAATCCCGGCTGCTGGTGCGGCGTGCTCCTTCTCACGCCGCCCGCCACGAAAGCGGAGCCCGCTGCGCTTGACCTTGACATTCTGGCGGACGACTCGGGCTCCATGGCGGGCGGCCCCTGCCGCGCTTCGCAGGAGGCGCTTGCCGCGCTCACGACGCTGCTCACGCCCGAGGACCGCGTGAAGCTCACGACGTACGGGACCGAAAGCTGGCCCGCCGCCCCGCGCTCGCCCTTTGACGACGCCTTCCGCCAAGGGGCCTACCTTCCCGCCATTACGTCGCTAGGCGCCGGCCTCGGCGGCTCGAACACCGCCCAGGCGCTCAAGGAGGCGCTCGAAGCCACCGCCGCGCCGCGGCTTGGCGCCCGGCGGGCGGTCCTTCTTGTCACCGACGGCAAGGATGAGGACGGTGAAGCGCTTCGCGCTGCGGTCAAAAACGCGAGCGCGCCCGTCTTCATTCTGGGCGTCGGCCGCACCGCAAACGCCGCCCGGCTTCAGAGCGTCGCGCAGGCGACGGGGGGCCTCGCAGAATTTCTCCTTCCGGGCGAAGACGCGCTCCCCGCCGTCACGCGGCTCATCCATGCCGCCCGGCGCCCGCCCGTGCCGGTCGCGGCCGCCGGCGCTCTCACGGACTTTCTCGCCCGCTGCGACTGGACAAGCGGCTTTCCTCAGACCGTGCGGCCCGGCCTTTGCCACGCCGTCTATTTCCTGTCGCCCGTCCGGCCGTCGCTTCCCGTCTCGTGGACCGCGAACGCAGGAAACGAAGCGAAGATGACGAGCCTTTCTGCCGTCACCGAGCTCGCCGACGGCGGGGAGCTCGCGCAGACGGTCGCCAAAAAGCAGCTTGAAATGACCGGGGACGCCGGTCTGGTGCGCCGCTACGGCCTCCTTGACGCCGAATCCGGGCTGCTCCTTCAGGCCGATCTCGCTCCCGCGGAGAGCGATGCAAGCCGCACGCTCTTCGTGCCGGAAATGATGGCGTCGGAGGCCGTCTGCTGCCGCAGCGAGCCGCCTCGCCGATATCGCAAAGAACGGCCGTTCGTGCTCGAGATGCGCCCGAGCCTCCACTGTAAAAGCGAGCCCAGGATCTGCCTTCCGGGGCTTTCCAACGTTTTCGTCGAGGACCCCGTCCACAACAAGGCGCAGCCGCCGTCGCTTCTTGCCATGCTTGAAGCCAAGGTTCGGCGCCGGATTCCCGGGAAGGCGCCGCTGCCGGACCAAATCCCCGCCTGGCTCGAGGCGCTTTTTGCCGATCTTCCGACCGGGGCGCTTTATCCCGAAGACCCCGCGGAAAAAGACGCTCAGGCCGTGCAGCGCTGGTGGACGACACTCGCCAGGCGCCTTCCCGAACCCGTGCGCCGCCGGCTCTGCGAGCGCCTTGGCGCCGTGCTCGGAGGCGAAGACGCGCCGGTTCTTTCGATTGAGATTCTTGCCGCCGCGGCGCTGGTGAAGGCGGCGATCGTCTTCTATCCCACCGCGGCGACCCGCCCCGGCGACAAGCCTTCGCCCGACGCCCTGCGGCGCCTTGCGGACCTTGAGCGCTACTGCGGGCAGGACTTCACGCCCTGGTTCAAGGACGCCTTTCTGCGCACGACGCTCTTTGAAGCAGCGAACGCCTGAGAAGCCTCTCGAAGGCGCCGGCGCCCTCGCTTCCACGGGTCCGAAAACCCGGTGAACCATCAGGCGCACGGGAACGTGCGCTGCCGCTTCTATTCCTCGGCGCCGGCGGCAGAGACGACTTGGCCCGGCGATTGCCGGGCCTTGTGCTTTGGATCGGCGGACTACTCGATTTCCAAGGTTTCGAGCTTGAGTCCAACAAAGAGCGCCACGATGCGCTTGAGCTTCGGAAGGCACTTCACATTGTCAGCCTTCTCGTAGCGGCGAATCTGCTCCCAAGCTTGAGAGAGCGCATCCGCCTTGGCTTCGTCTGTCGCCGCCTTGGGCGCGAGGTACTTCACTTCGATGAGGTAGGACGTTTCCGCGCGGC
>CAVACW010000064.1:0-15831 GCA_963587345.1 uncultured Oscillospiraceae bacterium
GGTTTCTGAGCGGTGCCCCCTTCTTTCGAATTAGGTCGAGAGGAGAGGCTTGCCGCAGCGAGCGGCGTTTTTTTCGCGCTCTGCGATGAGTGTAGGGTGCTGAAAAAGCGGGAAAAATATAAAATGCGCACGGCCGGATTGTGAATTCCGCAATCTGTGCGATGCGCAATCGGTATACTCATTTCTGCTTAGGGAAATGGTAGAGTAAAAGGTTCGGCATGCTCACAAGCGAAAATCTCACCGCCTGGAAGGCGCTCGAATGCACGGCTCGCACGGGCAGCGTCAAGGACGCGGCCGTCGAGCTCGACATGGACATGTCCGCGATCTCCAGGCTCGTGGCGAGCCTGGAGTCGGAGTTTGGCATCGAGCTTTTGAACCGCCACCAGCGCCCCTTGACGATGACGCCCGAGGGGCGGGCCTTGTACGAGCCCATCAAGGACTTCATTCGGCACCACGCGCAGTTGACGCAGATGACGCAGGCGATGTCGGGCGAGCCTCGGCGCTATCGACTCTGCTACCCGATGAACGTCGGCCGCGATCCCCTGATTGGACAGCTGATCGACTACCGCAAGATCGATCCCGCGATCGAATTCGACCTCATGAGCGAGTGTGATCACGAGGACGTTCTCGAGGGACGCGTTGACATCGCATACCTTCCCTACAAGCCGCCTGCAAAGGGCCTTCTCATCTGGTCCACTGGCCTGGGCTACAACGTGCCGCTTGCGACCCCCGACTACATTGCCGCGCACGGGAACCCGCAGGAGCCCGAGGACATGAAGGATCACACGATCATCGTGCGTACCGGGAAGAACTACCCCGTCTACCACACGCTGAAGAAGGCAAGCGAAGAGCGCAGCTTTGTGTGGAAGGCGATCGGCTTTCAGGGTGACGCGCTTTCTTGCAAGGCGGCAGTGCTTGCGGACCTCGGGATCGCCATGGACCTTTCCTTTGACCTCTGCAAGCAGGAGCTGATGTCCGGGGAGCTCGTTCCCGTCTTGAACGGCTGGCACCGCCAGCCATGGGACATGAATCTCGTGATGAGCGAGAAGATGGAGGGGAATCCGCAGATGATGCGCTTTGCGCAGTGGCTCGCCGACCGGGAGATCGTGGACAACAAGGCGCGCTGGGCGCCGATGTTCCGGCGCTTCGTGATGGGCGTGAAGCCCGCCTGACGAACGAAAAACGGAGCCCGAGGGCTCCGTCTTCGCGTGGGGGTGGCGGAAATTACTTCCGCTTGCGATTCTTGTTTAATTCCATCACGCGGCGCATGTCGTTTTCCAGATCCGTCATACCGAGGGCGTGGTAGCTGTCGGCAAGGATCTGCATGGCTTCGTCGGAGGCGGCAGTCTGCTGGAAGTCAGAAAGGACCACCTTCGCGCGGTTGATGGCGGCGACGTACGCGTGGCGCACGAAGTAGTAGCGAGCGGTCGAGATTTCGTGATCGGCCTGCGCGTTTACGAGCTCATGCATGCGGCGGCGGGCTTCGCCGGCGTAGCGGGAGTCGGGGAAGCGGCCGGCGAGCTCCTTGAAGAGGTCAAAGGCGTCGCGCGCGGCCTGTGCGTCGCGTTCGGACAAGTCCTGACGCGTGATGGAGGCGAGAATGCCGTCGCGCTCGTTCAAGGTGGCGAGCGCCTTCAAGTAAAGGGCGTAGTCGCTGTTGGGATGGTTCGGATAGGCCCGAAGGAAGCGGTCCAAGGTCTGCACGGCGCTCGCGGCGTCATCGTCCTTGAAGTAGCAGTAGGCAAGATCGATCTGCGCCTGCTGGGCGTACGCCCCGAAGGGGTACCGCGCTTCAAGCTTGGTATAGTAGTCCCTTGCCTGCGTCCAGTTGCTTTCATTCATCGCGGAGCGGGCTTCTGAATAAAGCTGGTTGGCCGTCCAGTCGCGCGTGGGGTCGATTTCAAGGTCCTGCAGCCAGCCGCAGCCCGTGAGCGCGACGGCCGCCGTCGCGGCGGCAAAAGCACCCGCCAGCCGGCGGCGTAACGAATTTGAGAGTTTCATGGTGAAAGAAACAGCTGAAAAGTTTTCTGATTATATCGGGGAAGATGAGGAAGAAGGTCTCGAAGGGGCCTTTTTTGCGCCTCGCACGGCGCCGTTGCCTGAAATCATTACGTTTGAGCGTCCCTTTGACGCCGAGAGCGTGCGGTTGGACAAGTTTCTTGCCGAGGAGATACCTCAGGTAAGCCGCGCGCGCATCCAGTCGTGGATTGAAGCGGGCGCCGTGGAATTGAACGGGGGCCCGGCCGAAGGGGGTAAAGTGAAGACCGCGGCGGGCGACGTGATCGTCGTGCGTCCGAAGCCCCTTCCGGAAGAAAGCGCCTTCGAGCCTGAAGAGGGCATCGACTTTGAAACGGTCTACGAAGACCACGATATCATTGTCATCAACAAGCCCGCGGGGCTCGTGGTGCACCCGGCCGCAGGCCACTGGACGGGGACGCTTTTAAACGGCCTTCTTTTCCGCTGGCCCGAATTGAAAAAGCTCCCCCGCGCCGGGATCGTGCATCGCCTTGATCGCCTCACTTCCGGGCTCATGGTGGTGGCGAAGACCGAAGCCGCGCAGACGAGCCTCGTGCGCCAGCTGCAAGACCATTCGGTCGCGCGCGAATACTGGGCGATTGTGGCGGGCGCGGCGCCCGAAGCCGGGTTTGTGGACCGCGCGATCGGGCGCGACCCCCGCAATCCCCAGAAGTTCGTGTGCCGCGGGGGCGCCGGAAGCCGCCCGGCAAAGACCCACTGCCGTTTAGTTGACATGACGCGCATCGCGGGGCGCGCAGTGAGCTGGGTGGCGTGCCGGCTTGAAACCGGCCGCACGCACCAGATTCGCGTGCATTTGTCGACGGTGGGGCTTCCCTTGCTGGGCGACCCCGTCTACAAGACGGCGGCCTCGGTTTTGCCGGAAGCGGCGGGGCTCGCGGCGCACTTTCCACGTCAGGCGCTGCACGCGAGCCGCCTGCGCTTGATGCACCCCGCGACGGGCGACGAAATGGAATGGTTTGCGCCGGCGCCGGAGGATCTCGCCGAGTTGATGGACCTCCTCGACTTCGGTCCCGCGGACGAGCCCGTGCACGTCTACGACTAAAATGCCGCCGCTTTTTTAATTGATAGCAAGAACACCATGGCAACTTTCTTTCGAAACGATCTGGACGTGATTCGCCCTGACTTGGGCGAGAAGGTCGGCGCGCTTTTCACCGAGCGCGTGGGCGGCGTCTCCTCCGGCCCCTGGGGCGGCCCTGACGAAATCATGGGGCTTAACGTCGGCACTCGCGTGGGCGACAACGCGGGGTGCGTGCGCATGAACCGCAACATCGTGGCGCAGATGACGGAGGGCGAGCCCCGCTGGATGACGCAGGTGCATGGCACGACGGTAGTGGATGCGGAGCTCGTGGAAACAGACGCCATCGAGGCGGACGCGGCGACCGCGGTGACGCCGGGCGTCGTCTGCGTCGTGCAGGTAGCCGATTGTCTGCCGGTGCTTCTTGCGGAAAAAGACGGCCGCGCCGTGGCGGCGGTGCACGCCGGGTGGCGGAGCCTGGCGGCAGGGATTGTCGAAAAGACCGTGGCGCGCTTGAAAGAGCGCCTCGGGGACGAGACGGCGCCAATCAGTGCCTGGCTCGGCCCCCGCATCGGCGACGATGACTTTGAGACGAACGAGGAGACGGCTGCGGCGTTTGCAGCGCACTTTGGCGACGTGGCGGGCGCCGTGAAGCCCTCCGCCAACGAAGGCAAAGTGCTCCTGAGCCTTGCGGCGTACGCGAAGGCGGCGCTCGCACGCTCGGGCGTGACGGACGTGGAGGACTGCGGCCTTTCCACCGTGGCGGACCCTGCGCATTTTTACAGCTACCGCCGCGACGGCGAGAAGACGGGGCGCCACGCGGCCCTCGTTTGGATCAAGAAGTCCGCTCCCCAAGCCTAAGAAGAGAACAACATGACCCCGAACCACAAAATTCCGAGCGTGGGCTTCGTGAGCCTCGGCTGCCCCAAGAATCTCGTTGACAGCGAGCGCATCGTGACCGAGCTTCGCGCCGAGGGCTATCAGATCGCCCGCGACTACCGCACCAGTGACTTGGTCATCGTCAACACCTGCGCCTTCATTGATGCGGCGGTCGCCGAGTCGATCGAAGCCGTGACGGAGGCCATCCGTGAAAACGGCCGAGTTATCGTGACGGGGTGCCTCGGCGGCAAGAAGACCGCCGAGGGCGAAAACTTCGTGATGCAGCGCATCCCGCAGGTGCTGGGCGTCACGGGGCCCGAGGAGACGGAAAAGACGCTGCGCCTTGTGCATCAGCATCTGCCGCGCCCGCACGAGCCCTTTGCGGACCTTGTGCCGAAGGCGGGCCTCAAATTGACGCCCTCGCACTACGCCTACCTCAAGGTGAGCGACGGGTGCTCTCACAAGTGCACGTTCTGCATCATTCCGCAGTTGCGGGGCGAGTTGAAGAGCCGGTCGATTGGCGAAGTGCTGCGCGAGGCGGAAAATCTTGTGCAAGGCGGCGTGAAGGAGCTGCTCGTCATCAGTCAGGATACGGCGGCTTACGGGCTTGACGTCGGCTACCGCACGGGCTTTGCGGGCGGGCGTCCTGTGAAGACGAATTTTCTGAGTTTGGCAAAGGCTCTGGGCGATTTGGGCGTCTGGGTGCGCATGCACTACGTCTACCCGTACCCCTCGGTGGACGAGGTGGTGCCCTTGATGGCCGAAGGCAAGATCCTTCCCTATTTGGACGTGCCGTTTCAGCACGCGCATCCGCGGATTCTGAAGGCGATGAAGCGTCCGGGGGCGGAAAAGAACTTGGAGCGCATCGCCGCGTGGCGCGCGATCTGCCCCGACATCACGATCCGCTCCACCTTCATCACCGGGTTCCCCGGGGAGACGGAGGAGGAGTTTGAGTATCTGCTTGACTTCCTGCGGGAGGCCAAGTTGGATCGCGTGGGGTGCTTTGCGTATTCGCCCGTGGAAGGCGCAAAGGCCAACGAATTGCCGGATCAGGTGCCTGAAGAAGTGAAAGAAGAGCGCCGCGCCCGCTTCATGGAAGTGCAGGCGGAGATTTCGGCCGCGCGCTTAAAGGAGAAGATCGGCACCGTGCAGCGCGTCATCATCGACGAGCCCGAGGACGAGGACGGCGTGGCGGTGGGGCGCACGACGGCGGATGCGCCTGAGATCGACGGCGTCATCTATGTGACGACCGACCGGCATTTGAAGCCCGGCGATTTTGTGAACGTCCGCGTGACGGACAGCCAAGACTATGACTTGATCGGACGCGAGACGACGGACTGATCGAGCGCTTCGAAAAGCTCAAAGCGGAGGGGCCTCGAAAATGGTTTCCTCCGCTTTTTCTTTGGGGGTTTCCCGTAGTTCGAAAGGAGGAGGCGGCGAGGCCGCATTCTTTTATCGAGCACTCTTAAGGTTTATTTAAGCCCTGAAAAATCAAGCACTTAGTCTTAAACAAAAATGAAGTCGCTTTCTTTTTCCTGAGGTCGCTCGTCATCTTTTTCGTAAAAACAGGGTCTTACAGCAAAATTTTCGGTCGTGATACAGTAAGCCCCGCATAAGAAAAAGGCGTCCGTCCGTTTTTTCAACGGGCCGGATGACCGAGAGAGATAAGGAGACATTTATGCGCACAGCCCTTTTGAAGGCCTGTCTGGCGGCTGCTGTTGCGATGGCGCTGACGCCCGCGATGGCCGCCCAGGAAAAAGTCAACACCAAGATGTGCGTCGCCTGCCACAACCCGGTGGGCGAGCTGCATCAGTCGGGCGCTCACAAGAAGGTGAGCTGCACGGCGTGCCACACGGGCCTTGCCGCCCATTTGAAGGCGCCGGGCAAGGAGACGCGTCCGCAGACGAGCTTGGCGCCCGAGACCTGCGGCGGCTGCCATCAGGATCAGTACAAGTCCATGTACAAGGCGAACGACGAGCGCATCGGCCGCATCCCGAAGAAGAACGCCGAAGGCGTTGCGCCCGATCCGTTCTTTGACCGCGCGTTGGGCGGCCACGGCTTCACGAAGGAACATTCCGAGCTGCGCAGCCACAACTTCATGGTGCTCGATCAGTTCCTCTGCGACCGCGCCTTTGGCGGGCGCTTTGTTCCGAAGGACGGCTGGCTCTACCTCACGCAGGGCAGCGGCGACATCGATGCCTGGTCCATGATGAAGGACATTGCGCCTGAAAACAACGCGCAGAAGCCCCATCGCATCGGCACCGCGGCGGCGGCCAATCCCGTGTGCATCAGCTGCAAATCAACGGACTTGATGCTCGACTGGGCCTACATGGGCGACAAGAACGAGAAGGCGACCTTCTCGCGCGAAAGCAACGTGGTGGACATGGCTCGAAAGACCACGCACTCCGTGAACTGCAACTTCTGCCACGATCCGCATTCCGCGAAGCCTCGCGTCGTGCGCGACGCCCTCATTCAGGCCTTGACCCGCACGGACTACCCGACCGTCTACTCTGAAGACCCGAACCACACCAAGATCGACGTGAAGTCGGCGGGCGTGCGCGGGTTTGAGCGCAAGGTCGCGTACCTCGAGAAGTCGGACTCCAAGCTGATGTGCGCCCAGTGCCACGTTGAATACAACTGCAACCCCGG
This sequence comes from uncultured Oscillospiraceae bacterium, assembly GCA_963587345.1. GTDB lineage: Bacteria > Pseudomonadota > Gammaproteobacteria > Burkholderiales > Burkholderiaceae_F > Duodenibacillus. The sequence goes on from CAVACW010000064.1 coordinate 6,581, forward strand.
CATTGACACCGCCACCGGCAAGCCCGTCAAGATGAACGACCAGCGCACGAACGTCTTCCCGTTCGTGGCCGTGGACCGCATCGACGACTTCTACAAGCACATCAACTTCAAGGACTTCAAGCACGCGGAAACGGGCGCGCTCTTGACAAAGATGCAGCACCCGGATGTGGAGACGTTCTGGACCTCGAAGCACGCCAAGGCGGGCGCCGAGTGTAAGGACTGCCACATGCCGAAGGTGAAGGGCAAGAACGGCAAGACCTACACGTTGCACTGGGCGACGTCTCCGAAGCACTACATGAAGGAAACTTGCTTGAAGTGCCACAAGGACAAGACGGCCGATCAGTTGACGAAGACCGTGGGCGCCATGAAGGCTTACTACAACGGCAAGCTGCGTGAAGCCGAAAGCCGCATGACCGACATGTTCAACGCCTTTGACATCGCGCTGGCGGTGGGCGTGGATGACGCGACCCTCACCAAGGCTCGCGAGCTCCACAGCGTCGCTCACACGCAGTGGGAATACTGGACCGCGGTGAACGGCGCCTGGTTCCACAACCCCGAGATGGCGCGCGACTCTCTCGCGAAGGCGGCGGCCGCGGCTCAGGAAGCGACGAAGCTTCTGCGCGACGCCGTTCAGAAGAAGAATGCTTCCGCAAAGAAGTAATCCTTCTCTGATCTGACTCTCCCAAAGGCGGATGATCGTTCACGCGGTTGTCCGCCTTTGCTATTGTTTGACTCATGAATTCACTTATTTTCTTTTGGATGGCCGTGGTCGTGCTCCTTGCGGCGGCCATGGCGGCCGTGGCGGCGGCGCTTCTGGGGCGCTCGCCCTTTGAGTCCCGCGGCGAACGGCGCGAGGCGCTTTTGGCGCAGAACCTCGCGGATCTGGAGCGCGACGCGGCGGCGGGGCTTTTGGCTGAGAAGGATCGCGAGGCGGCGGAGGACGACGTGCGGCGCGCGGCGCTCGAGGTTGACGAGACGGTGGTGCGCGCTACGGACCGTCATCCAGTGTGCACGGCGGTGCTTGTGGCGGCAGCGGGGGCGGTGGCGGCCGTGGTGCTTTATGCGCACTTCGGGGCGCCGGGGTTGATTGAAGTCTTTTCCGCCGAACCCGAAGGCGGGCTCATGCAGTCGGACGGAACGCTCGCGGACAACACGCGCGAGGCGTCGCCCGAGGCTTTTCGGCTTTATTTGAAGAAGCGCCCGGACGATGAACGCGCGTGGGTGCTGTACGCCAGGCAGTGCGCCGACCGTGGCGACTGGCAGGCGGCGCATGACGCCTACGCGGCTGCAGTGGCCTTGGGGCGCTTCACGGCGGAGGACGCAGACGTCTTGATGCAGATGGCGGCGGTGACCTTCAATCTGCGCACGGAAAAAGCGACGGACGAGGCGATCGCCATTTTGAAGCGCGCTGAAGCCTTGGATGAGAAGAACACCCGCGTGAAGGAATTCCTTGCCATGACCGCACTGCAGGCAGGACGCTGGTTGGTGGCTCGGGAGACGCTGGAAGCGCTCCTTCTCATGATGCCCGCGGACGAGCCCGCGCGGCGGTCAGTGAGCGAGGCGGCGCTTTATGCCGCGGAAGCCGAGCGGCGTGAGAAGGGACGCTTGCAATAGAGGTCGGGTTCCTTGAGTCAGATGGTGATTTTCGTATAGTACAGTGAACGAAAATGGCTCAAAATCGATCAGTACAGTGGAGGAAAATCGTCTCGTGATTCCGCGTGAAGTGATGGCCGAGGTCCTGCGGGATCAGGAAATCGAAGCCGCTGGCGAATCCCTCGTGCGCCGCGACTGTGAACGGGCGGGACGCTGCGTTTGCTTGACGGGGCTGCGTCGCAGCGGAAAGACCGTCATCTTGGAGGCGCGCCGCCGAGCGTTGCTTGATCAGAGGGTGAAGCCCGAGGCGATCCTTTCGGTGGCGCTCTCTGACGAACGGCTTTATGGCATCACGGCGGCAGAGCTTCCCACGCTTCTCGGAGCGAAGGCGATGCTGGCGGGCGGCGCGGCGGTGACGCAGGTGTTGCTCGATGACGTGGAGGCGACGGACGGCTGGGCGGCGTGGGCGAGAGCGCTTGCGGACGCCGGCGTGTCGGTGTGGACGGCGCTTGGCCGCCGATTGACACCAGACGAGGCGGCGACGCTGGGGGATGCCTTTGACGTGCGGGTGGTGCGGCCTTTTTGCTTTCGGGAGTTTCTCGCAGCGCGCGGCGTGACGCTGCGCGGGCAGCAGCCGGCAAGCACCGCGGAAAAAGCGGCGGTGGCGATTGCTTTGGAGGAGCACCTGCGCTTTGGCGGACTGCCGGATGTTCTGAGGTCGATGAATAAACTTGCTGAAATCAACGGCGTCATAAAGCCTGTCTTGCGCTGGGACGTGGTGCGGCGTCATGGTTTTCGCGCCGCTTCGGCGGCGGCCGCTTTGCTGCGAGCGATCGCTCGGGCGCGCCTTGCGCCGGTGTCGGTGAACGCTCTGGTGCGCCAGGCGGCCGCGGACGGCGTGGCGATGAGCGCGGTGACGGCTGGCCGCTATCTGTTGGCGCTTGAAGAGGCGTTCGTTGTTGAGGCGCTTCCCAACTTTTACGGTGTGACGAAAGGAAAGGCCTTGCCGCTAAAGTATGTCTTCGGCGACACAGGGATCCTCGCGTCCTATCTGGCGAACGACGACGCCGCGCTCTGTGAAAACGCGGTGGCGCTGGAACTCTTGCGGCGCTATGGCGAGGGCTGCGTCGGCTTTTATGCGGACGGCCGCACGGCGGCGGATCTTTACGTGCCGTCCGCGGGACTTGCGGTCGGGATGGTGCCGTCGCTTGCGCGGCCCGCGAGGGAGCTGGAGGCCAAGGCGAAATCGATGCTTCGCCTGAGAAAGTGCCTTCCCGGCGTCCGGCTTCTCCTGCTCTCGCGCGAAGACAAAGGGGAGATCACGGTGAACGGGACGACGATCCCGGTGCAACCTGCGGAGGACTGGCTGCTGGAATCTTCAGGTCAGGCCTGAGGCTTTACAGCTTTCCTTTTGGCGGGCGAAGACATGCGCTTTGTGATGATGCTCGCCGCGCACCCCGCGACCAAGATGAGCCCCATGCCGACCAAGGAGAGCGCAGGGAGCGAATCGTGGAAGATGAGCACGCTCAGGACTTCCGCAATCGGAATCACTGCAAACTGAAAGCACGCGGTGAGCATCATGTTCCCATACGCAAAGCTTCGGGTGAGGCAGACTTGCCCTAAAACTGCCGCAACGCCCACGCCCAAGAGACACTCCCAGGTGACGACGGGGTGGGCGGAGAGGCCGCCCTCCAAAAGGAGATTTCCGAAAAAGCCCCAGACCGTTCCCACGAGCGAAAAGTAGAAGACGATGCGCAAGGGGGCTTCGCCCATCTTGCCGAGCTCTTTGATCTGAAAGAAGATGATGGGCCCCAAGGCCGCGGCGGCGAGCCCCAGGAGCGCCCACCAGATTTCGTCTCCGTGCACCGAGGGCTGCAGCACGAGGCAGACGCCCGCAAAGCCCACGGCGATCGCCAAAGCGAGAAGCCAGGGGGCCTTTTCCCGGCGAATGAGGGCGCCGCCCACCACGGTGAGCGCGATGAAAAGAGGCGCTGTGTAGTTGAGGGTCGTCGCGGTGCCCAAGGGAAGGTGCCCCATGGTGGAGAACCACATCGTAAAGCTCAGGGTCCCCAGAATCGAGCGCTTCATGTGGCCGAAGAAGTGCTGGGTGGCCGGGGTGATGCCCTTGATGAGCATGAAGCCCGCAATCAGCAGAAAGCTGATGAGGGAGCGCCAGAACACGATTTCAAAGGTTCCGACGGCGTCCGAGGAGAGCTTCACGAAGGCGCTCATCACGGCAAAGAAAAAGGCCGCCACCAGCATCCAGCACGACTGCAGCATGAGAAGAAGTCCGAAAAAGGAAAACCGAAAATTGTAGGAGGGACGGCTCTCGCGCGCCTACCCCGTCCGGCGTAGAAAAAAGGCGGCCGCGGGACACGCCCGGACCGCCTTGGCGAAATGAGAAAAGGCCTACTTCGTCTTGGCGAAGATGTTGTTCAAGGCGCCCACGGCGATCGTCTCGAGCGTGCCTGTGCCGTAGCCGTTGACTTCGAACTTGCCGTTTTCGTAGACCAGGTTCTTGATCTTGATCTTGATGTCGCGCTGCGCCTCCTTCTCGACCTTCGCGGCGCGCTCGGCCGTCTTGCTGTGGCCCGTGGCGGCGGCGATGGCCCCAAAGAGCCCCGCGATCTTGGTGACGGTCTGCGTCGCCTTCTGCGCGGGCTGCTCGATCAAAAGCTCGCCCATCGTGAGCGCCGCGGGATCAATCGACTTCAGGTTGAGGCTTGTGACAGTTGCCTTCTTCCACGTCATGAGGGACTGCCCCTTGGCGTTTTTGGCCGCAAGGCTCGTGATCGCGAGGTCGCCTGCGAAGGTCACGGTGGGTTTTTTCTTCCCGTCCGCGTAGGCAAATTGACCGTTCACGTCCGCTGAGCCCGAAGTGAACTGGGCGCCCGCCAACGATTTCACCCACGGATTGAAGGGGGAGAACTCGAGCTTGGAAACCGTGGTCTTCAAGTCGGCTTTTATGGGGTTGACGCCCACGGCGCCTTCTGCCTTCAGGGTGCCCGTGCCCACTTTGGCGGACGCCGAGACGGTGCCGGTCTTTTTGGCTTCCGAGGTGAGGTTCTTCGCGGTGACATTGATCGTCGTCGCCTTCAAGGTCCCCGCGGGCGAGACGGTGCTGTCGATTACGGTGACCGAGCCGTTCGTGACGCGGGCGGAGGCGACGGACCAGACCCAGTCGCTTGAAGCCGACGACGTGGCGGCCTTCGAATCCGCGGCGGCGGGGGTCGAGCCAGCCGTAGCGGTGGAGCCTGAGGCAGCGGTGCTCTTGGCGGGCGCCGAGCGGCGCAGCGTCACGTTGGGCGTGGCGACGATGGCAGACTCGATGGCGACGGTCTTCTTGGCGAGGTCAAACTTTGCGATCTTCACTTCGGCGCCGGAGAGCGAGGCAAGCGTCTTGCCGTTCGTTTCGCGAATGTCCGCGGGGCCTGCGGCGACCGTGCCCTTCATCGTCACTTCGGCGTCGCTCCCCTTCATCGCAAAGGTGATGTCGGCGTCGGTGGAGACCGTGGCCTTTTCAACCTTCACGGGGAGCGTGACGCCGGCGGCCTTGATGAGCTTGGCGACGTCAAGGTTTGCAACGGACACGTGCAGATCCGCTGATGATGTGGTGGCTGTGCCCTTCGCGGTGACGGGCTTGCCGTCAATCTTCAAGGAGACTTCCGGCGTCACGGGCGCCATCGTGCCGGCGGCAAGCGTTGAGACGAGCGGCAGGGCGAGCGTGATGTCGGTTACGGCAACGGAGACGCCCGCCTGAGGATTCGTGAGCGTCACGGCGGAATTCGTGACCGCGATGTCGGCGACGCTGAAGGCGGGAAGGCTCGAAGACGTTGAAGAAGACGAGGCGGTCGTCTTCTCGGCGGCTTCCGTGGCGGTCTTCGCCTTTTCGGAGGTGGTGGAGATGTTTGCCTTGAGGCCGTCCACCGTGAATTTGGTGAGAACCGGCGCGGCGTTCGTGATTGAGGCGGCGCTTGCGTCAGCGTAGAGCTTTGTCAAGGTGAGCAAGGACTTCTCTTTGGCTGACACGGCCTTTACGCCCGAGATTTCGAGCTCCCAGGTCCAAGGATTGAAGGAAACCGCATCAATCGTGAGGTCTTTGGCGCCTAGCGCGGGCTTCAGATACTTTTCCGCGCCCCAGCGCACGCCTTCGGGGACGCCCCAGTAGCCGGCGGCGGCATAAAGGGCGGCGCACACCACGACGGCGCCAGCGGTCTTGAGAAGGAATTTTCCGGACATATCTGCCCCTTTGATGAATGGAGTTGCCATATCCTACCGCGGGCGGCGCGCGTCGGGGCGCCGCGGTTGCAGATGGAAGCAAAAAGATGCGTGTTTTTCGAAGGAGCGTGTGGGTGGCGGACGGGTGACAAGGAGAAAGCGGCGGTGTGTTGCTGAGGATGAAAACGTCAAATCGAGAAGTAAAATTTCGTCAAATGGCGAAGTGACATTCGGGAGCAAAGATGACGAAGAACCTCAAGCCTCGTCTTTTGGAAGAGGTGGTGCGGCGAAAGTTGCGCGGCATTGGTGCGGTGTTGATTGAAGGGCCGCGCGGATGCGGCAAGACGACGCTCGCGGGCGCCGTGGCGAAAAGCGGGGTGGATTTGTCGGACCCCGAACTTCAGGCGCGCCGCTTGGAGTTGGATGCGCCGACAGGGTACTACCTCAAGGGGCGGGCGCCGCGGATGCTCGACGAGTGGCAACGGCTGCCTGCGGTTTGGGATGCCATGCGTCTCGAGGTGGATCATCGGCGAAAGCCCGGCCAGTTCCTTCTCACGAGTTCGGCAGCGCTTGCGGATGGAGGTCTCATCTTTCATTCTGGCACCGGCCGAGTGGCCTGGATTCGTCTGCGGCCTCTGAGTCTCTGGGAATCGGGAGACTCCAACGGGCGGGTGAGTCTTTCTGGACTTCTGGAGGGACGATTTGAACCTTGTCGCGGTCGATTGGGCTTGGAAGATGTTGCTTGGCTTGCGTGCCGCGGCGGCTGGCCGGAAGTGATCGGATTGGAAAAAGCGGAAGCACTGGAGCGCGTTGCCGCTCGGTATCGCGCCGCAACCAGCGAAGATTTGGTTTGGTTTGACGGCGTGAAGCGAACGGCGGCAAACGTTCGCGTGCTCATGCGCACCTGTGCGCGGCATCAGGGGAAGACTATTTCGGTGCCGAAGCTGCGGGCGGCCATGGCGGTGGAGTCGCGGGGAGAGTCGGTGGTGACTGCCAAGACGCTGTTTGATTACCTGAATGCCCTGCGAAAGACCTTCATCATGGAAGACCTGCCTGCGTGGCAGCCGGCGCTGCGTTCCCGGTCCGCAGTGCGCCTGACGGACGCCCGTTATCTGACGGACCCGTCGCTTGCTGCGGCGGCGCTGGGAATGGGACCACGAGAACTCGCTCAGGATTCGGTGGCTCTGAGCGGGCTCTTCAAAACGCTGTGTTTGAGGGATTTACGCGTCTACGCGGAGTCTTGGGACGGCAGGGTCAGCCATTTTCGGGATCGCAACGGACTCGCGTGTGACGCGGTGATCGAGCGGCGCGGCGGCGCCTGTGGCTTGATTGCAATTCGACTGGGCAGCGGCGAGGCCGTGGAGCTGGCGTCGCGCGAACTCAAAAAGCTTGCTTCGAAGATCGACGACGAGCGGATGTCAAAGCCGTCTTTTCTTATGGTGTTGACGGCTGTTGGTGAGTGGGCGTATCAACGCACCGACGGGGTCTGCGTCGTTCCGATCGGATGCCTGCGGCCGTAGAGGGGACGGCTGCGGGTTTCAATCCAGCCGAAGGAGAGGCAGGTTCAAAGCAGATGTCCTTTCACCACGCAGGACTTGCCTGAAAACGCCACGCCGTAGCCTCTGATTTTCGAGCAGCCATAGCCCGTGAGGCCCGCTTGATAATTTTTGCGGGTGATCTGAGAAAGAGCCGCTTCGGCGGCTGCTTCCATGGCGGATGCCTGCGGGCAGTGCTTGATTTCGACCACAACGCCGACTTCGGCGCCGGAAGACGTGAAGATGAGATCGGCGTAGCCGTCGCCTGCCTCTGGGTTGGAGCGCAGGTTTTTGATGACGGCGTCGGCGCTTCCCAAAAGGCCGATGAGAAAGCCGTGGTAGTAGTTTTCCGCGCTGGCTTTGGTGGCGGCGTCACGCACGGAAACGTAGCTTTCCAGCATTTCGGAGAGCAGCCGCTGCATGGCGCGGGCGTCGCCCGTGAAGGCCGCCTGCCCGATCATTTCGCCGTGACGGACGAAGACGCCGTTGTCGGGTGAGAAATGACTCTGAATGCGGTTCTGGAAGGTCTCGCGAATCTCGGCGTTCGGGATTCGCAGTCGGCAGAGCCCGCGGCCGGAGCGGGACGAGACTGTGAGGTAGCCGGTAAAAAGCAGCAGCGTCCAGAAGTCGTCAGAGCGGTGCTTTTGGAAGTCGCCGTAGGTGAGCTGCTCGTTGATTCGGAGCTCGATTTCCCCGCCGTCCATCAAAATCTGCATTTTCTCGGCATCGCGCTGGTCGAGAAAGTTCAGAAATTCGTCGATGACTTCGTTGCCGCTGGTTTCGGCCCAGTAGTTTTCCGGCTCGAACGCGTTGGGCTCGATTTTCTGCGCCGTGACGTCGGCGCAGTAATGGATCACGTCCCAGGGGCAATAAATTTCATCGGGCCCGATCTGATACCCGTCGTACCAGTGCTTGACGACGGGATGCTGTTCGGAGAGGCCGTAATAGGCAAGGAGCTCTGAAACCTCCGTTTCCGTGAAGCCGATCGCTGAAGACAAGGGGCTTGCCTGCTGGCAGACGGTGTTGACGTCAAAGTTGTTGACATCGGTGAAAATGCTGGCCTTGCTCACGCGAAGGCACCCCGTGAGGATCGCTTTGGCAATGGCGGGGACGGGGCCGATTTCGTCTTCTCCGCCGGATTTCAAGGGCGTCAGAAACGCCTTGAGAAAGGCCAGCATGCTGGGGTACCAGTCTTTGCCAGCCGCTTTTTGCAGCGGCACGTCATATTCATCAATGAGCAGCACCACGGGCCTGCCGAAGTGCCGGGCGAGCCACCCGGCCATTTTTGCTAGGAAAGTCGAGGCGAAGACGGATTTCGCCGGATCGGTCATGAAGTCGTTCGTGCCGAAGAGCCGGAGCTCCGCCTTGTCTTCGCGGGTGAGATGCGGACTTTCCAGCAGCCAGGCGTGCCGGCGGGCTACGGCGGCTAGGCGCAGTCCGAGAACGCTGTAGGCCCACTCAAACGTCGGTCCTTCAACGGCTTTGAACGTGAGGTGCAAGACGGGAACTTTGCCCATGAAGCGGTCACAGAAGGCCGCGTCCTCCCGGATTTTGAGGCCGTGAAAAAGCTTCTCCTGCAAGGAGACGTCCCCAGAAGCCTCCGGGCTGATGGCAAGAAAGCGCCGCAGCATGTCAAGAAAGAGGGACTTGCCGAAACGCCGCGGACGCGTGATGAGCTGCACGTAGACGCCCGACTCCATCAAGGGCTTGATGTAGGGCGTCTTGTCAACGAAGTAGCCGTTGGACTCGATGAGCTGCGCGAAGGATTCGTTGCCGAGAGCGAGCGCTTTTTTCACTGGGAGGCTCCTGGGGGAAAAGGGTTTAGCTAGCGACACAAAAATCTCCCAAATTTGTCACGCTATTGGAAAACTTGAAAAAGTTATGATAACGTGCGTCACATCTGAT
>CAVACW010000065.1:0-15395 GCA_963587345.1 uncultured Oscillospiraceae bacterium
CGTCGGAGCCATATCGAGCGCCACAAACAATTGCCGTTGCTTTAACTCTGGAACCTCGGGCACCGCCCCCCAAAAAGCGTTGAATATCTTTCTCTCTGTCTGAGACTTCAGATACGATGGCTGGCCCATGAAATAATGATCCCCCACAATGCCAAGCACTGTGTCATTATCTGATCTAGCATCTACATGCCTTGCAAAATCAAATAAATTGCCATCAGCCCAAGCAAAAGCATCACGTACATCATGCGTCTTCTTTTGATTTTCAGGACACCAACCATCCTTGGCATGAGTATCAATCGTCTCTACAAACAGAACAAAGGGCTTTCCTTTTTTTCGCAACTCGTCATACACCTCAGCCGCACGCTTCAGAACAAATTGATCGTTAAATCCCCACCCCGTTCCTTGGTATTTCTTTAAATCCCACCCCTTGCGCGTCCAATAACCCAAATCATAAATTTTGAAGTCGCCATGACTTGAGAACAATGTTTTCATGCCAGAAAAGTCACTATTAGACCCCATAACCAGCACAGTTTCATATCCGTTATCATGAAGAACATCAAATACGCTCTTGGCCCCAGGCAAAAAGCCTCTTCGCGAATGGTAATTGTTGCCATTAATAAATTTCGGAAGTTTCAATGGCACTCCGAAATGCCAGCCAGTCACCGCTGCAATTGTCCAACTACTGCCATAGGCATTAACCATTCGGAAATTCTGCCTTGCATTATCAGCGAATGGCAGCAGGCGACTTTGAACTGGCTCATTGGAAATATCAGGATCAAAGAAGCTTCGCTCAAACGACTCCGTCAGCACCAAGACAACATTATTCTTTTTATCAAAGGTTATGTCTTTTGCTTGAGGTACTTTGTAGGTAACACTTATGAAATCATCTCCCGATACCGAGACCATATGACGAATGAAATCAGGAATTTTCAAGGAAGTAGCTGTTCTTGTTGCAATAACAGCAAGAACAACAAAAGAAACTACGAGACACGCCACGGCATAAACCGCAGGTTTATATTTTTTCCGCCACGTCAGCAACAGCTGGCCCATGAGGAATATCAATTGACGGGGATGTAGCGCTCCCCAAATAACAAACTTTACAAGTCCTTCAAACTTATAAACTACAAACCACCACAGCAGCGAAACACCAACCGCCTTCAACAGATATCGAATCAACCTTCTTATCAAAGTGAAATCAACACCTGTCAAATTATTCGCGGCATTCCAAATAATCTGTTCAACTTCAACAGAGCCAAAGGTTTTCGTCAGCCAGCGATATGTATAAAATATAAAGCTAGCCAAAACACCGAATGCAAAAGCCCACCTCTTTATTCTCGGCGAACTTCCCCCCCCCCGATTTTTACATTTTCTTTGTTTTGAGACACGTTTTGCACCACCAAATATAAAAAAAAAATAATCCCCCGATTCTGTCGCCAAAACCAGGGGATGCTTGAAAAAAATCAGTTTTCCCTGGCGGACGCCACCTTACCATGCATCGCAGCCCAGGTCCACGGCGTCTTCAGCCACTCAAGAACGAGCTTCTCCTCGTCCTCCGTGATTTCGCCAATGGCGCGCGCCTTCTTCACTACCTTGTCAAAGGCGATAACGTCGAAGGTCTTGATGCCGTCGTCGTCAAAAAGACGAACCGTCTCGGGGATGGCGTAGTTCGTGATCGACATCACCTGCGTCACCGTAGCACCTTCTTCACGCAACGCGTGAATGGCGTCCAGGCAGGAAAGGCCCGTCGAAATGTGGTCTTCCAGCAGGAGCACATTCTTTCCCTTCACCGAACCGCCTTCGATGCGGGAGAGGTTTCCATAGGTCTTCGCCTTCTGCCGCACCATGATCGCCGGAAGCCGCAGACGGTACGCAAGCGCCGCGGCATGCATGCTGCCCGCCGCCTCCACGCCCGCCACCACGTCAAATTCAAGGCCAAACTCCTCGACGCGGCTTGCCATCGTCTCGATGACGTCAGACCAGGCTTCGGGATCGTAGTAAAGCTTGCGATTATCGACGTACACCGGCGCAATCAGCCCGGACTTCAGACGCATCGGCGTTTCAATCAAGAATTCCACGGCCTTCGCGTTCAAAAGACGCTCTGCCATGATGTCCTCGGCGATTTCGCTCGTGTAGCTAGGCTTGAACTTCGTCGTCATGTCGGTTACTCCTTGTCAAGGCCCAGCGCGAGGCGGCCATTTTCCGTGGCAATCTTCACAAGCGCGTCAAAGTCGTCAAAGCGGCAGCCAGTCGCGAGAAGCTGCAGCTCATGCCACATGTCGCCCGCGCTCCAGGGCACCATGGCGTCGCAGACGTTGTCAGTACCCAACGCCACCGGAATGCCGGCCGGCACGAGTTCGTCCACCGGCGTCATCGAATTGTGCATGGGGCCGATCGCCTCCGTGCGGGCCGTGTCAATCCACGCCGTAGGGCAGCAGACGACGTAGACCTGCGCTTCCTTGAGGAGGCTGTAAAGGCGCTGGCGGTACATCTTGGAATGGGCGCCGATCGAAATGCCGTGAATGGCGACGACGCGCCCCTGCAGGCCGTGCTCAATCGTCTTTCGAGCGAGCATCTCCGTTTCGTACTCGCTTGACATGTTGAACTGGTCCACGTGGCAGTGCACCATGAGGCCGCGCTCCTTGGCAGTTCCCAGCAGAATGTCGAAAGCGTCCGCCGCACGGCCGAAGTCGCGCTCGTCGCGCTTGGGGAGGCCGCCGATGATGTCCACCATCTCGGCGCCGATGTCAAACCACTTGCGAGCCTCGGGATCGATCACGCCCTTCAAGGTCTGGTTCGCGAACTTCACCGTGAGCTGATCCTGATAGTGCTCGCGCGCCCGCAAGCCCGCCTTGATCGCCCGGTCGCGGCTCTGCGGATCGATGTCCACAAACGTCGCGCAGGCTTTGCAGCCCTGGCTGATCATGAGTTCAAAGAACATGGAGAAACGACGGTAGAAGTCTTCTTCCGTGCTTTCGCTCTTCAAGCGATCCAGTGCATCCCACTTTTGCTGCAGCGTGCAGGTGCGGCGCATTTCAAGCACTTCCGGCGAGAGCGTAAAAGCGCGGTCAGCGTGGGCGTGCGTGTTCACCCAGCCCCCCGCCTTCCGGATGGCCGGCTCGAGCATCTCCCGAACGGTCTTCGGGTTCGTGTTTTCCATCTTGAAACTCCTTCGACGATGAGTTCTTCAACAAAAACTGATTGATTTTAATGGCCTGTGATCGACTTTGGGAGCGTGCAACGCTTTTCCTTTTGAGACAGGCGCCCGAAAAGAAAGCCGCTCCTTGCAAAAAAGGGAACCCCGTCGCCGCGACACGCGGCCTTTGAGCTCCCTTCTGGCTTGCGGGCGGCATCTTAAAGCATCAAGCGGCGAAGCAAAAGCCCGCGCGCTGCCCGATTCCTTTTCTGCCTCTCTTGCCTCAATCCAACGCTTTCTTCGTCTTTTTCGGGGCCTTCACGGATTTGCGCTTAAAAACGCGGAACACGTCCGGCCCCCAGCTTGCCGCCCACGCATCAATGAGGCGCGAGTCGTCCACCACCGCCTCCACCCGCGTGTAGCCGTCGCCCATCGCTCGCATCGTCTGGCCTCGCAACGGCGTCTCCTCAAGAAACTTGCGCAAGTGCGAATCCTTGAATTCCATCACAAGCCGCACGGGCTTGCCGTTGCCATAGTTGAAGTGACGCTCGGCGACATAATTGTCGAGCGAAAAGTCCCGGGGACGCTCCGCCGCAAAAGGCACCGCCACAGCCGAGATGAGACGGTGAAGCGCCAAATGCCGCACGTTGTCGTAACCATCAAACTGGCAGACGAGGTAGAGCCGCCCCTCCTGCTGCACCAGCCCCAGCGGCGACACCGTGCGCTCCTTTTCTTCATCATCCGCGTTGCGATAGATGATGTCCAGCTTCACGCTGCGCCAAAGCGCGTCGCTCACCTCAGAGAGAATCCGCGGCAGGATCTGCGGCGGCATGAAGGGGAGCGTCCCCGGCACTACGGCCACCTTCTTGAGCCACTGCGCCGCCGGGTCTTCGCTTGCCGCTTCCTTCAAGGACTCCCGAGCCGCGTCAAACATGGGGCGAAGGCTCTCCAAAACCTGCATCGGGAAGAGAAGCTTCAGCCGCTCTTCCGCAAGCCGCATCACGAGCCCTTCCTCAGGCTTCATCTGCATCACGGCAAAATCAGAATCCGCGCCGATGCGACGGTAGCCGTATGGCTTCTGGCGCGAGTCGCACACGACATCGAAGTCAGTGGCGGCGCAGAGCACCTTCAGGTGCCGCTGCAGACGGCGTCTTGGCATGCCAAGACCGTCAGCTTCGAGCTCATTTTCCAACTCCGTCGTAGAAATCCAGCGCTGGTGCGGAATGCGCTTCAGAATGCGCAGAAGCGTCAGCGCTTCTGCGGAGAGGTTGGTGGCGCCGGTCTCTTTTGTCATGGCTTTTCTCGGAGGTGACTGATAGTGGCTATTCTAAAGAGCGGTGCGACAGCTCGTGACGCTCAAAACCCAGCCTACCTTTTTTAACATCCTCCAGCCCGACGTTTGGGTAACATGTCGCCTCAAACAACCGCGCGGCAAACGATCGCCTGACGCTGCCGCCGGCCTTTTTTCCGACCCCACGGGAGAAAAGGAACTTTCGCAGCCATGCTGCCAACCACACTTTCGGCGGAAGGCGTTGCCTCCGCCTTCTGGACGGTCTTTGCCGCCACGGGCTTCACGTTTTCGATGACCGCCGCAGGCGCCGCCCTCGTGCTCTTTTTGAAGCCCGACGCCGGCCGGCGAATTCAGCCTCTCGCCCTCGGCTTTGCCGCCGGGATCATGCTTGCCGCAGGCGTCTGGTCATTGCTTCTCCCCGCGATCGACACCGCGGAAAAGTCGGGCGACCCTGGCTGGATTCCCGCCGCCGGTGGCTTCATTCTGGGCGCCCTCTTTCTTGCGGCGTTGGACAAGCTTCTCCCGCACCAGCATCCCGACTCCGACACACCCGAAGGCCCCGCCACCAACCTCAACCGAACGACGCTTCTCGCACTTGCCGTGACGCTGCACAACATCCCGGAAGGCATGAGCGTAGGACTCACCTTCGCCGTGGCGGCCATGTCAGGCGACTCCGCCGCCTGGTCCGCAGCCGCCGCTCTGGCGCTCGGGATCGGCATTCAGAACATTCCCGAAGGCACTGCCGTGGCGCTTCCCCTCCTGAGTTGCGGCTACTCGCGCTTCAAAGCCTTCGCCGCCGGCGCTTTATCCGGACTCGTCGAGCCCGTCTTCGGCCTTCTCACCGTCGCGGCCGCCGGCGTCATCACGCCTTTCATGCCGTGGCTCCTCGCCTTTGCGGCGGGCGCCATGTTCTACGTCGTAGTGGAAGAGCTCATCCCGGCGGCGCACCTCAACTCGCACTCTGACAGCGGCACGATGGCGGTGCTCGCGGGATTTCTCCTCATGATGGTGCTCGACACAGCGCTCGGATGACATTTCACCGCCACTACTCAGCCTCGCCGTACGTCACCCCGCTTGTCTCGCTCACCTTCATCGACTGCGAAGCCCGCGCAAGCATCACCAGCAACAAGGGCGTTGCGAGCGTCAGCATGTAGCCGTAGCGCTCCCAGTAGTGGATCGGCACCGCCAGCAACAAGCTCAGGATGACTGCCAGCAAAGGCAGCAACGCCACCTGGGTCTCCGCATTGCGCCGTGCAAAGCTCAGAATGGCAAGAAGCACAACAAGCCACGTGACCAGCCCCAGCGGCACCGTTGCGTCGTACTGCGAGAACACCGCACGCGAATCAAACGCCGGGTTTGCGAGGAAGTTCTTCGTCTTGATGCCGTGATCCTTCGTCCACCACTTGAAGCACCACAGACAGCCCTTGGGCAGATTGCCGGTGTCAAACGTGAAGTGATCCACCGACCAGTAGCCAATGGTGAGAAGCTCCCAGCCTTCAAAGGCGATCCGTGGATTCTTCGCCATCATGGAAATGTAGTTCTTGAAGAACTCGTTCTTGTGGCTCCCCAGATAGCCCGCATCAAAACCGCGCGCCCACTTGAACCGGTCCACGAGCCCCGGTGCATAGACTTCCTTGTACTTGTCCAAGGGATAGAGCTTTGCCATGAAGGCCTTGTTGCGCGCACTCATGCGTCCGTTGTAGGCCACGACGCGCGCCATCTGATTCAACGGCAGCCCCACCGTCTCCGCATAAGACTGATTCCAATGCAGCCGATGGAAAACCGGCCCCTGAATGACGATCGTCGCCGATGCCAGGACGAACATCGCCCCCGCGAGCCACAGCGCCTTCTTTCGAAAGAAAGACGTGCGGTAAAAGAGGCAGAGCCCCGCCACCGCAAGCGCCGTGAAGAGAATCACGTAGGCTCCGTTGTTGCGCAACGCACAGACGAAGGCCGAAAAAAGCCCGATCCAGAACACCGTTCGCGCCTTGAGAATTGCCTTCTCCGTGAAGTAATCGTACAGCCTGATGCAGAGAATCAGCACGGCCGACGAAAAGAGCGGATCCTTCCACATCGACGCGTTGTTCTGCGCGAAGAACGGCGTGAGGGCGAAATAGGCAAGCGTAAAGACGCAGTACGCCGGGTTCACGTTCTTGCGGTACATCCAGCGCGCCATCCACGAAAGCGCCCACGCGATGAGGATCATCTGCGTCAGCGTGTAGATCGCGCATCCAAGCGACACGTTGTGAATCTTGATGCCGAGGGTGAGCCAGATTTTCAGCCAGAGCGTATAGACGATAGGATGGTGGTTGTTGTAGCCCCACAACCCCTGAGCCTGCATCACTGACGAAATGGAATCGCCGTAAATGAACCCCGGATACCACGAAAGCGGCCACGGGAGCCAGCAAAGGCAGATGATGAGCACATAGACCCACAGCGGCTTTTCCATGAGAGACGCCCAAACCGATCCGTCGCTGCGCGCAAGAAGCCTCGTCTCCGCTACGCCGCGATACCAGTTCAGCAAACGCACCACCCCCTGGGACACCACGACAAAGATCACGACAAGCGCCGGAATATCCACCCAGGTGTAGTTCGAAATGTAGTTCTTGTCGCTCAAGTCACTCACGCCGCCCGTTACCACCACGTGACTTGCCAGCACCAAACTGAGGGCAAAAAGCCCGCTGAAGAAAAGCAGCGCCTTTGAGCGAATTCTCACCGGCCGGTTCACGAGGAGAAAGATGCCGACCCCCATGACGAAGCTCATGGCGCCGTGGATGGGAAAACGCAGGTACGACCAGACGAGGTGCCCCGCCGCCACCGAAAACAGAATCTTCAAAAGGAGAACAACGTGATTTCTATTCATCTCGAGTCTTTGACGAAAGGAGCATCCTGCTCGTTAAAAAATTGACGACAAGCCCAGCGACAGAGCCCAACGCAATGCCTGCCACAGGAAATTTGGCCACCAGAGGCGACAGCGTGACGGCGGCGTAGAAGACGCCGATGTTGACGGCGCCGCCCAGCACCATGCTGGCGTAGTACTTTGCAAATTCCACCACTGACGCTTTCCGCGGGTTTTCAAAAGTGAACCACCGGTTGAAGACGTAGGTGAAAACAACCGCCGCCGTGAAGGACGTGAAGCGGCTCGCCAAAGGCCCAGCCGCCAGGCTTGCGCCGAGGTAGACCGCCGAATCGACGACGAATCCCCCGCCGCCCACGACGCAGAACTTCAGAAACCGCTTCATCGGCGGGCTTCTAGAAGGTTCAGCATGAGTTCAAACTGCTTTCGCGCTGTTCTCGCCTGGCCGTCCAACACCAAGCCGCACACAAAGGCGAGAAGCGACACCACGAAAGCGATGCCCGAAGCAATGAAGGTCGGCAACCGATCGACGAGCCCGGTTTGAAGGTACTCGGCAAAGACCGGCACGAAGAGCGCCAGCGCCGCGAGAAAGAACACGCCGGCGCAGCCGATGGAGAAGAACTGCAGAGGCTTGTACTCGCGAAAGAGGTTGAAGATCGTGAGGAGCACCTTGATCCCGTCCTGCACGGTGTTCAACTTCGAAAACGAGCCTTCGGGCCGATCGCGGTAGGTGACGGGGACGCTGGTGAGCAGAAGGTTCTTGTCCAAAGCGTGGATCGTCATCTCGGTCTCGATCTCAAAGCCCTGCGAAATCACCGGGAAGGACTTCACGAACCGGCGCGAAAACGCGCGGTAGCCCGTCATCACGTCCACGATCTTCTGGCGCTTCTGCGGCCAGAACGCATTGATGAAGGCGCGCACGAGACGATTGCCGAAGCCGTGGCCGGCACGCTTGTTTTCCTGAAAGTAGGTGGTGGAGAGCCGGTCGCCAATCACCATGTCGGTGCCGTCTTCCAAAACGGAGCGCGCCATCTCGCGTGCGAACTCCGCGGGATACGTGTCGTCCCCATCCGTCATCACGTAGCAGTCCGCCTCGATCGTGCGGAACATGGAGCGGATGACGTTCCCCTTCCCCTGCCGAGGCTCCCGAGTCACCACGGCGCCCGCTGCGGCGGCGATGGCGGCCGTGTCGTCCGACGAGTTGTTGTCGTAGACGTAGACGACGGCTTCAGGAAGCGCCTCTCGGAAGTCCGACACCACCTTGCTGATGGTTTGCGCTTCGTTGTAGCAGGGAATCAGAACCGCGATGCGGCGACCGGAAAAACCGGTTCCGCCCGGATCGTAATTCAGATGATTATCACATAATTTATCATCTGAAAACAAATCAGATGAACTTATTTCTCGGGGGGGGGTACTTTCGTCATTTTCCCGTGAATTCAAAAGAAAGTCGAAGGATTATAAGGGGTCGCCGCGCGGATAAAAAAATGGAGCCAACCCCAAACCGAGGCAGGCTCCCGAAGCAAGGAGAGAGAAGATGTCGGAGACTTCCGCGACCTACGGCACCTTGAAGTCAAACTGGTGGCACTGGTTGCAGAAGTTCTCGCTCGGCTGATGCCCCAGGTGGCAGTTCGTGCAGTCGAGCTGGTCCTGATAGTGCGGAGAGAAGTGAGGATTGGCGGGCTTCACGTTCTTCGTCTTCGCGACAAGCGCCTTCACGTTGTGGCAGGCGGTGCAGGTTTCCGTCGTGGGCTCCTGCAGGTTCTTCTTGTCGGGACCGTGGCAGACCGCGCACTGCAGCCCCTTGGCGACGTGCTTGTCAGCAAGCGCGGCGCCCTGGGCCGTAAAGCTGGCGGCCGTGAGAGCGGCGGCCAAGGCAATCAGCGTGTATTTCATGGGACAGGGTTCCGTATTCGTGTTTGAGGTCTGAAAAGCACCGGCGGGAAGCGCCTCGCTTTTCTTGAAACGGCATTCTGAGGATGCGTCTTTTCCCTCGCCACATCCCGTCGGTGGGGGAGCCCATCCCGCGGGATGTAGAGAATCCACCCGAGGCGCGCCGACAATTTCGCTGTCAACAAAACAAGCCGGCGCCTGAGGGTGCTGAACCCAAAACAAGCAGTGCTTCAGGACGACGGCTTTCACCCCAACCGATGAGGAAAGTGAAATGGAAACGATCGATACCAGCCGCCGCGGCTTTCTGAAGACTGCCGCCGCTGCCTCCGCCGCCATGATGGCCTCCGCGGCCGCCAATGCCGGCATTCCCGCTGCGTCCGTGAAGAAGTACGACGAAACCTTTGATGTCGTCATCATCGGCTCGGGCTTCGCGGGCATGGCCTGCGCCCTCAAAGCCGGCCGCGCCGGCCTCAAGGTCCTGATGCTCGAAAAGATGAGCGTCGTGGGCGGCAACTCCGCCATCTGCGGCGGCAACGTCGCCTGCCCGGTGAACCCCGTGCAGAAGGCTCAGGGCATCAAGGACAGCAAGGAGCTCTTCATCGCCGACTGCATGAAGGACGGCCTCGGCATCAACTACCCGGACCTCTTGGGCGCCATCGCCGACCGCTGCAACGACACGATCCAGATGGTCGTGGACTGCGGCTGCGAATTCGTTCCCAACCACATGCTCTTTGAAGGCGGCCACTCCGTTCCCCGCTCCTACGAAATCAAGGCTGGCACGGGCTCTGGCTACATCCGCCCGATGCACGCGGAATTGAAGAAACTGAAGAACGTTGAAATCCGCACCCGCGCCAAGTTCGACGACTTCATCATCGGCACCGACGGCTCCGTCCAGGGCGTCACCTACCGCCGCAACTACCGCTTCAACGCCAAGCTGACGAGCGACGATCTCGAAAACACGACCGGCCAGAAGAAGACCGTTCGCGCCACGAAGGGCGTGATGCTCGCCGCGGGCGGCTTCTCCCGCGACATCTGGTTCCGCCAGACGCAGGATCCGCGCGTTGTTCCGACCACCGACTCCACAAACCATCCGGGCGCCACGGCCGGCGTCTTGACGAAGGCCCTCGGGATCGGCGCCGCTCCGGTTCAGCTCTGCTGGCTGCAGTTCCTTCCCTACTGCAACCCGCGTGAAAAGGGCTTCGGCGTTTCCGTGAACTTCACGAACCACGCCTGCATGGACATCGGCATGGTCGTTGACCGCAAGACCGGCAAGCGCTTCATGGACGAACACGCCGGCCGCAAGATCAAGTCCGACGCCCTCTTCAAGGTGATCGGCACGGACGAAAACTACCCGATCGCCCTCTGCGACGATGCGACCGTCCACGCGATCAACCCGTCCTTTGTGAAGCTCCCCTTGGAAATGGGCACGGTGAAGAAGTTCAACACCTTGGAAGAGCTCGCTGACTACTTCAAGATCAACAAGGCTCCGTTCCTTGAAGAAGTGAAGAAGTTCAACGGCTACGTGAAGGCCGAGGACGACAAGGACTTCCACCGCATCCTGAAGTTCAACAAGGGCCTCGACGTTTCCAAGGCTCCCTTCTACGGCATCGAATGCTGCCCGAAGATTCACCACACCATGGGCGGCGTGAAGATCAACCCGAAGGCTCAGGTGATCTCCGCGGTGACGCATGAACCGATCAAGGGCCTCTACGCCGGCGGCGAAATCACGGGCGGCGTGCACGGCGCCTCTCGCCTGGGCACGGTGGCTGTGATCGACGCCCTCACCTTCGGCATGATCGCCGGCGAACAGTTCGCCGCGATGGCGAAGAAGGCGTAATTCCTGCCTTCCCCACGGAGAGCGCCGTCCGCCAATGAGGCGCTCTCCGCCAAGCAAGAATCAAAGAAGCGGGCCGGCGTTTCCTGTGTCGCCGGCCCGCTTCTTTTTGGCTTGTCGTTGGAGTCCCTGCGCTTTGGCTCAGAAGGCGGCGCGAAGCGCCGCGCGGCGTCCCGCTTCGCGTCCAAAAACCAAGGCCGACGCGAGCGCCATGCCGCCCAGCCGGTCGCGTCCGAAAAGTCCGCCCGTCGTCTCGCCCGCCGCAAAGAGGGCGTCTATCGGCTCGCCGTCCGTCTTCAAGACGCGGGCGCGGCGGTCAATCACGAGGCCTCCCAAGGAATTGTGGACGTTCAGGGTTTCAAGCCCCCAGTAGTAGGGCGGCTTGGAAACGGTCTGCAGAAAGATGGACTTCCCGAACTGCGGGTCGCGCCCTGCGCGAGCGTTGCGGTTGTAGGCTTCGAGCGTGCGTTCAAGCTGGCTTTCCGAAAGCCCCATGCCGCGCGCCATCTCGGCCACCGTGTCTGATTTGTGCACGTACCCGTTGGCGAGCTTGATCCCCAGCGACGCCCCCTTCACCGATCGGCTGTCCGTAATGACCCACATCGCCTTTTCGGGCAAGGCAAAGAGCGCCTCGGCAATGTCCCCGGTGCTCGCCGCCTCGTTCACAAACCGTTCGCCCTGCACCGTGAGGTAAATCTCCGCCCCGGCGTATTCCAAAAGCCGCCCGCCCGAATAGGCGAGCAGCAGAAACTTGTCCATGTCCGCCGTCGCAGCGCCCAGACGCCGGGCGATCTCGATGCCGTCTCCCGTCGCGCCGTCAAAGTAAAGGCCGTGCGGGTTCGCCGTGGTTTGCATCGTGGCATCGAGCCTCGGGTCCCACAGCAAGCGCATGCCAACGTTGGCGGTAAAACCGCCCGTCGCAAGCACCACGGCGCGCGACCGGATCGTGCGCACGTCCTTGGTGATCATGTGCTGCACCGAAAGGCGCCACACGCCGTCTTCGCGCGTGAGGTCCGTGAGCCTGGCCGCAAACGAAAGCTCCATGCCGAGCCCTCGGGCATGCCGGTTCATCGCCTCGACGTAGATCCGCCCCGAAGCGCCGCCGGAGACACTGATGCTCCTGGGACGCATGCCGCCCGCTGCCTGAAAGACCATGGCCGTGAAGGGAACGCCCATCGCCTCAAGCCAGTCCGCCGCCCGTTCGGACTCTTCGCCGATGAAGCGCACGAGGTCCTCGTTGATGCGGCCGCCCACGCGGCGGCTGTCCTCCACCAAGAGGTCCACGGAGTCTTCGATGTGCTGCAGCGCCTGCCGCCTCGGGCTCACCACCGCGAGCGACCCGCTGCTCATCGCGCTGTGGCCGCCAATCACCGGCCCCTTTTCCAAAACAAGCACCCGTCGGGCGCCGCCTTCCAAAGCCGACGCAGCCGCCGCGAGTCCCGCCAAGCCGCTCCCCGCGACCACGACGTCCCAGACGTCATCCGAAGCTTGCGCCCGAGCGCCGCCAGCCCAGAGCGCGAGCCCCGCCGCTGCGCCCGCCGCCAAGGTTCTTCGCTGCATGACGATCAGCCCTTGGCGAGAACGCCCAGGCCTTCCAAGAGCCGATAGGCTTCAAGGACGCTCTTGACGCCGAGCTTTGCGAACGCATTGGCGCGGTGCATCTTCACCGTGGGCTCGCCGATTCCAAGCTCTCGCGCAATCACCTTGTTCGGCGTGTCCACGGCCGCAAAGGCCACCACCTCGCGCTCCCGGGGCGTGAGCTCGTCGTAGCGCGAGCGCACGCCCGCCTTTTCGTCGGCGGCCTTCTGCGCCGCAACCGACGCCGCCACCGCCTTCATCACGACATCAATAAGCACATCCGGCTTCACGGGCTTTTCCAAAAAGTCGCTTGCCCCATGGCGCATGGTGTGCACCGCCATCGACACGTCGCCGTGGCCCGTCAAAAAAATAAGGGGCAGCGTCGAGCGGCGGCCTTCGAGAATCGCCTGCATGTCAAGCCCCGTCAGCCCTGGCATGCGCACGTCCACCACGGCGCAGCCGGGGCGGGACAAGACGTCCTTTTCGAGAAATTCGTTTGCGGACGAATAGGTCACAACCGCAAAGCCCCGAGTTTCCAAAAGGAGCTTCTGCGACATGAGAAAGATTTCATCGTCGTCCACAAGCCGCACGAGAGGCAGGGTTTCCATCATTTTGTCTCCGCGCCCGCGTCGTCCGCGAGCTTGTCAATCACGAGTCGCACCGTCAATCCCCCGTCGGGGTTGCGTTCAAAAAAGAGGCCCGCGCCATGGCTGTCCGCGATGCCGCGCACGATGGAGAGGCCAAGTCCCAGCCCCTCGGGCTTCACGCTTGACATCAAATCCTGCAGGTGCCGAAACGCAGCGTCATCCAGCACCGGACCATTGTCCTTCACGCAAAGTTCACGCCGGCCCTCCATTTCCGCGAGCGTCACGCAAATCTTCGGATGCTTCACGTTCGCGAGCGCCTCACAGGCGTTCTTCATCAGGTTGAAGATGAGAAGCTCGAGTTCCAAGGCGTCTCCCAAGACCGGCGCCGTCGCGGGCAAGTCCGTCGCCACGGGCACAGCGCCCGCCGACGAGCTTTTGAGGCTCTTTACAGCGCGGCGCACGATTTCCGTCAAGTCGCAGGGCACGTGCGCCGTCTGCCGGCTCTTGGCGTAGTTTCTCACGCGGTTCACGATGCCCGCAATGCGCTCAGCCTCGGTCTCAATGCCCGACAAGGCGGTCTTCACCGTCTTGTCGCTGCGAACGGCCTCGGGAAGCACATAGTCGAGAATCGCCTTGAAGTTACCGATCGCCGCCACCGGGGACTTCACCTCGTGCGCAATCATGGCGGACATCTGGCTCACGATGTTGCGCTTTTCAAGGCTCCCCAGCCGGTCGCGGTCGCGCCGGGCGTCGGCTTCAATGCGCCGCTGCTCGATCAAGGCGTCGCAAAGCTCGGCGGTTCTCAACTTCACAAGCCGCTGCAGCCGCACTTCATAGGCAATGAGAAGAAGCAGGAAAAGAAGCGCCGCATGCACGTAGCCCTGATAGCGGCTGTACAGCCCTCGAAGCGACGTGTCGCGCAAATAAGCGTAAGGCCCGATTTCCAGCGTCTTGTAAAGGCTTTCCACCGATGTGTGCGGCACGAAGCTCAGCCACTCATAGCCCTCGCTGCCCGCAGGCTGCGACAAGAGCCCCACCGTAAACGCCCGCACCCGCTCCTCGTGCGTCCATTCAAAGCCCCACATGCTGACATCAGGGTAAAGCGCCGTGGAGCGCCGGCAGGCGAGCGCCTCGTCCGTCTTTTCGTTCACAACGCGCAGGTTGGCCACATCGGCCGCGCCGTCGCGCGCCATGCGCTCAAAAAAGCACGTTGGAAGCACCGCCGCGTCCACGTGCCCCGCAAGGAGCGCCGACAGCACGTCAGGAAAGGGGGAACTCAAGAAATGCGCTTCCGACCAGAAGCGCCCTCGGGAACCCGCGAGCGGCTTTGTCTCCGCTTCCAAGGCGAGCCACCCCGTGAGCGACGTCGGCAGTCCCGCCGCCACCGTTTTGCCTTTCAAATCCGGCTGTGCCTGCAGGTCGGTCCTGTCGCGCCGCACCACGAGAAGCGCCCCCGCTGAACGGGCGGCGTCGGCTGCAAGGTTGGTCTTTCGCGTGGCGATGCGGTAGGGCGCGGGCTTTTCTGCCGCCCGAAACTGCTGATCCAGATCCGCGGCCGCGAGCACAAAGTCAGGACGCAGGCGGTCAATTCCCTCCGTCTCGTCTGCGGAAAGCACCGACACCACGCGCACGCTCCAGCGCCGGCTGTCCAGCCCCGCCTGTAGCTTTTCGCGAATGACGGCGAGCCCCTCCTCTTCGGAGAGCGCGTCCACCACGCCCACCGTGATCATCTCGGGCTCGAGCGCCGGCTGCGCAAGAAGCGGCCTCGCCGCAAGCAGCACGGCGATCGCAGCAACCGGAAGCAGTGTCACAAGGCGCATGGCAAAAAGGTTCCTCATCGATGCCCGAAGTTTATCGCCCAAGCGCCGTCCTTTCGCGTCCGCGCCGTCCGTTTTCCGCATCTGCCAATTCCGTTTTCTGCAGTCGGGACCCGCGATACTGACCATATCGCAAAAAGACGCCCCCTCCTAGACTCCTTTTCGTCACGAGGCGCTTTTGCCTCACACGATTCGCCGCCGAGGGCCGTCTCCCTCCCGGCCCGCAAGGAGAAAAAACAATCATGCAGCGCAGAACGCTTGTTGCCGCCGCGGCCGCCGTCGCCGCCCTTCATTCCCTCCCCGCCCTCGCCGGCACGGAAGGCACGGACTACGTGGTGCTTGACACGCCGCTTCCCAATGCCGAAGGCACCCTCGTCAAGGTCTTCTCTTACGACTGCCCCTTCTGCT
>CAVACW010000066.1:0-15280 GCA_963587345.1 uncultured Oscillospiraceae bacterium
ACGTATAATCAGTAACGTTTTCGAACACGTACGCGAAGGGCGTCCAAATATGGCCACCGCCAATGTAAAAACCAGCCAGTGGTACCGTGACAACATCCCGGGCTTTCCGAAGAAAGCGACCGTAGCCAAATCCACCACGGCGGGGGTTCTCAATGTTTTCCTGCGCAAATATCGGTGGGATGCCAACCGCAAGATGGACACGGAGTCGTCTACCATGATTGGCAAGGTCATTGACAATGAGAAATACCTTCCAATCGACGAATACAAGCGCTTGTACCGCCGAGGCGGGCGCTTGCGGACAATCCCGAAGGTCAAAGAGATTGCCGGAATTTCGTCATACGAAGATATTGAAAAGGAAGTGTTGCGAGGTTTGAAGCGACTTTCGCTGGGAACAACGCCCATCTTTGTTGAAACGGCGCGGACAATCGGATTGATTGAAGATTTGTTAGCCTCTAAATTCGAAGAGGTTACGGTTAGCACCGCGATCTCGCTAGCCTGTCATTGGCTGTCAGCTCGGACAAACGTATTCCGCAAGTATCAAGACTGGAGCCGAGGTCGGCATCTGCCGTTTCCTGATCCGTTGAGTCCCAAGGATGTGGGAGAGTTTGCCTATGAACTGGGATTATGTACAGACAAAATGAATGACTTCTTCGCCCGGCGTATTGCACGCGCTGGTGAGAATGAAGTTATGTATGTCGATTCGACAAGAATTTCTACGTCTGCTCAAAGAGTGGAAGAAAGGGCCAAGGGGTTAACCAAACAAAAGACCATCGAGGATCAGGTCGGGTCGGTGGTTTTGCTGGGGCGACAGTCTCACCAACCGCTGATGATGCGCCTGTTTGCGGGTGATGTTCCAGACATCACAACGTTCGATGACATCATCAAGCGCATGAATGAATATGGTACCCAAGGTTGGAAAACAGCGTTTGTAGCTGACAAGGGGTATAACAGTCTTGAAAATCAGTCAAAGCTCCTTGATGAAGGAAAACACTTCCTGATGGCTTGTAAGACGAATTTCTCTTATGTCCAAGACGCCATTGTTGAAGCCGCCAAATTAATGGAGGACCCGAATCGCGCACTGGATGAAAAAGGCAACGTAAGAGGAGCTCGAATTGACCGGTCATTTGTTTTCAATGGCAAACACTATAACCACCATCTCTATGTGTACTACGACCGTGAGATGGCTCAGAGTCAGTTGGGGGCCTTTTTTGAAAAGGTGAACCGATTCATTAATGCATGCGACATTAACGATGAGTCGTACAAAAAACATCCTTTAAGCAAGTTCGTAGAACTTGTTACCGATGCGTCGGGCCGCACGCAAATTCAGATGAACGGCAAGACGATCGCTGAAGAAACTCGGTACTACGGATATATGGCTGACGTCAGCAGCTGGAAGATGGATATCTCTGAGGCATACCAGCTGTATCAGGAGCGTCAGTGCATTGAAAATTTCTTCAAGGTTGCGAAGCAGTACATTGACTTTGATGTTGCCCGCTCGCACTCGTCTACGGCACTAAACGGGCGTCATTTCATAGCCTTCCTGGCTATGTCCATTGCCATGCACATCATGCACAAGCTTGTAGAAAACCAAACTGTGCCCGAGTCAAGCGAACCTTTGAATGACACGGCAGAAGGGGCTTCGGAAACGAAGGAGGTTTCCGATGAAAGTAAAAGTAATACAAAAGATAACTCGAGTCCAAAGAAGCGTGGTCGCCGCTCCTTGAAGGCGAAGCTTGCCCCAAGAAAAGTTTTCTTCAGCGACGTTGTGAACAGCACTCAATCAATTGTCCTACAATATTCAACTAGGACTAAAAACTTCTGGCTTTCGGAAGTCACAAATAGGCAACACGAAATAGCTGCTCTATGCGGTGTACCCAATGCTTACAAAGACTTCCATCCGTATGAGCCTGGAAAAATTTAAGGAATGCCTCAACAAGTTGGAATTAACTGAGCATGCCCGTGAGGAAGCCGACTTATTCGCCTCCCATCGACTGATCCCTACGCAAGATTACGAGACTTTCGCCGCGGCGAAGGACTTCTCGTCGCAGGCGGTCACCGCTTTTGCCGACGCCGTTGCCAGCGCCCCCGATCTCGTGATCGACCGACTACTGGCCGACCGCTTCATTGCTGACGACCGAGCGCTGGCTTCGCTTCGCGCGAAAGTCATTCTCGCTGAGTGAGAATCACGGCTTTTCCGCCGATTTTCTGCGATGAAACCCACGGCCGCTCCCCTGTACAATGGCGATTTTTACATTTCTCCATTACAGAAGTTGCCGCCATGCGCTCGCTCCTCGCCCTTCTCTTTCTCGCCACTGGTCTTGCGACCGGATCGGCGTCGGCACAGAGCGTGCAGCAGTTTGAAGGAACGTCGCTCTACGACGACGCAGCGCCCCCCTTGACACCCGCGCAGGAGTTTGCCCAGCCCGTCGTCACCCCAGCCTCGGCGCCCGCCGCGGCCGCAGAAAACGACGAAGCGCAAGCCGCCGACGACCAGCCCGCTGTCGAGCGGAGCTCTGCAGCCGAAGACAGCGCCTCCGCCGACATCTGGGATCGCATCCGTCAGGGCTTTGCGCTCCCCGCACTCAACACCAAGCGCGAGCAGGCCGCTCTCAATCAGTACGCCCGCAATCCCGACTACTTCCGCAGGGTCTCCGATCGCGCCGGCAAGTACCTCTACCACATCGTCGAAGAAGTCGAAGCGCGCGGCATGCCCACGGAGCTCGCGCTTCTGCCTTTCGTTGAAAGCGCCTTCCAGCCCGAAGCGCTTTCCTACGCCAAGGCCTCGGGCCTGTGGCAATTCATGCCAGCTACCGGCACCATCTATTCGCTGCAGCAGAATTTTTGGAAGGACGAGCGGCGCGACGTTTTGGAAAGCACGCGAGCGGCGCTTGACTATCTCGTTCGCTTGCATGATCGTTTTGGCGACTGGCAATTGGCGCTTGCCGCCTACAACTGGGGCGAAGGCAGCGTCGCCCGCGCCATCAAGCGCGCCCAAGCCCGTCACCGACCTACGGACTACAGTCACCTCAAGATGCCGCGGGAGACGGCATGGTATGTGCCAAAGCTCATGGCCGTGAAGGAAATCGTGGCGCATCCCGAAAAGTACGGCGTGGAGCTTCCTGAGATTGAAAACGCCCCCTACTTCGTGCGGATCACAAAGAGCCGCGACATCGACGTGCAGACGGCAGCTCTTCTGGCTGAGATGGATCTCGACGAATTCAAGAAGCTCAATCCCGGATTCAATCTGCCCGTGATTGTCGCAAGCCACAATTCGGTCATTCTGCTTCCCATCGACCGCGTCGGCCTCTTCATGAACAACCTTGCGAGCTGGGTGAACACCGGAAAACCCCTTTCCTCGTGGATGCTCTACCGCGTTGCCGCAAACGAATCCCTCAAAGACGTCGCGGACAAGACCGGCATGACGGAAGAGGACCTGCGGCGCATCAACCGCATCCCGGCAGGGCGCAAGGTGCTCGCCGGATCCTCCCTTCTAGTGGACGGCGGCGACGCGGACGCTCCCGCCATTGCCGAAGAGGATCAAAACGCCGGCGTAAAGCTCTCGGCGCCCGAAGTGCGCCGCATCGTCTACCGCGTCCGCCGCGGCGACACCGTGTTTCAGATCGCCCGGCGCTTCGGGGTGACGCAAGCGTCCATAAAGCGCGCGAACCGCCTGCGCACGAGTCAGCTGAGAATCGGCCAGCGCCTCATCATCGTCGTGACGTCCGGCACCAAGACGAAGGCACTGCCCACACACACCGTGGACGGCGCTCGCGTTTATCAGGTGAAAGCGGGCGACACCTTCTCCACCATCGCTCGAAAGTTCAAGACGTCAGTAGCTCGCTTGAAGCAGGCCAACGGCATGAAGACCAACCGCCTGCGCGTCGGCCAGCGGCTGGTCATTCGTTGAAAATTTCCAACAAAATCAGTTTTCACAGCGTTTTCTATCAAATCTCTAATTAGTATCAAAAGTTTTTGATAGAAAAATTGATAGAAACGAGGAGCGCTCAGCATGCCTGATCCCCTGCTGCCCGCCTTCGAATCCGTGCTTGTGGCGTTCGAGTCCCAGTGGAGCGACACCGCCCAAGAAGCCTGCTGCGCCTTCGCCAACACCTCGGGCGGTGCCCTCAACTTCGGCATCGCTGACGACGGCGAGGTGGTCGGCGTCAGCCACCCCGACGAAATCGAACGCTCCGTCCTGTCCGTCTTTCGCTTGGCGATGCAGCCGACTTGCGACAACCTTTGCCGCACCGAACGGCTGACCATTGCCGACAAAACCCTTGTCGTCGCCCACGTGGCCGAAGGCAGTCGCAGCCCCTACTCCGTCACCGTGAAGACCAAGGGCGGCGCCAAGCGCCGCATCGTCTTTGTTCGCCGCGGCACAGCCAATCTGGAAGCTTCCGACGAGGAACTTCGCGCGCTCTACCGCAAAAGCGATCCGACGCCTTACGAACTCCAAACCGACCGGAATCAGGACCTGACCTTTGAAACGCTCGCTCAGTACTTCCAAGCGGCAGACATCGCGTTTTCCGAGAAAAACTACGCCACGCTGGGCATCACCAATCGCCTCGGCTTCTTCTCCTACCTCGGCTTCTGGCTTTCCGACGAGTGCACCGTAGAAACGCGCGTCGGCTTTTTCCTGGGCGAGGACACGACCTCTCAAACCGACGGCCTTTTCACCTCCACTGGGTGCATTGTCGATCAGTACAACAAAATTAGAGCGCTCCTCCACAACCGATTCGGCTTCTCACACCAAATTGCGCCTTTCCAGTTGTCGCGCAAGGGAACGCGCGATGAAGTGAGCGACTACCCAGAAAATGCGGTGCGCGAAGCGCTCGTCAACCTGTTTGCCCACCGCGACTACAGCAAGGAAGGCCTGCAAGCCGCCGTTTCGGTCTTTTCCAACCGCATGGAGCTGGTGAGCTTCGGGGGACTGCCGCCCGACTGCGACGAAGCGCACCTTTTGGAGGGCATCTCCGTGCCGCGCAACGCCCAGCTCGCCGACCTTCTGATGCGGCTCTCTGCCATGGAAAAATACAGCATCGGCATTCCCACCATCTTCGGCGCCTACAAGCCGTTCGGCCTCGTGCCGCTGCTCACTTGCGCCCCCACGCTGATCAAGATCGTTCTTCCTCGCGTCAAAGCGTTCCCCGTCAATTTGTCGGAGCGAGAACAGCAGGTCGTGGACTACCTCAAAAAGAATCCCGACGCTTCTTCAAGAGCCGTGCAGGACTTTCTGGGCATGAGCCACGCCACGGCATTCAACACACTGCAAGCTCTCCTCAAGAAAAGCCTCATCGTCCGCACCGGAAGCGGCCGGACCACACGCTACCGACTCAGCTGACCCGCCGCCGGCGGCAGCTTCCCTTCCAAAACGCCCAGCCGCACCGCATAGTCCGCCATCGCCCGCTGTGCCCGCGCGGCTTGTGCTAGCTTGTCGAGCTCCGCCGTGCAGTCCGCCGCCTCGAGCCGATCGTTGCGCCACGCAAAGCACCGCGTCTGCGCGCCATCCACTGCCGCAGCGCCTGCGCGCCCAATGGCAAAGCCGTCCCGCCCCAAGGCAAAGAACGTATGCGCCGCATCAAAGGCCTCGCCAGAAAATAAATTGCGCCCCTGCCACAGGGTCGGCGTCTTGCCCAGCGCGAGCGCCTTCACCGTGGGGAAGATGTCGCGATGGCTCGCCCAGCGCGTCGTGTCCACCGCCGCGGGCTTCACATCCGCAGGCAGCCAGAAGATGAGCGGCACGCCCTGCGTGTAGTGCGCGATGCCCGTGGATTCAAACTTGAAGCGAGCGTTGTGGTCTCCCGTCACCGCCATCAGCGTGCGCGAAAGAAGCCCCTTTTCGCGCGCCGCCTGCACAAAGTCCCCGAGCGCCGAAGCGGCGTACTGGTAGGTCTGCATCATGGCGCGCACTTCCGGCCCCTTCCGGTCGCTCACGATGTAGGTGGGAAGCTCCGCGGGGTTCACGGGATTCACCGCGACGCCGTCGGGCACGTGATGCGGCGGGTGGTTCGTCGCCGAGAGAATGACCAGAAAAAGCTTCTCCCCCTGCCGGTCCGCTTCTTCCAAAAGCGCCTGAGCGTACTTGAACGTCCACGCGTCGCCCACGCCCCAGGTGCCGAACTCCGCCTGCGGGAACCGGGCGCGAATGGCTGCGGCACCTATGACGCGGTCGTACCCTTGACGCGGGAAGTCCTCGTCGATGTTGCGCCACTTTTCCGTCCCCGACGTGAGGTAGACCGTCTGGTATCCCGCCTTTTTGAAATCAAAGGCCTGCGAAAAGGGGAAGGTCTTCACGCCGTAGCGGCTTTGCGTCAAGGGCGTCAGCGGCGTGTCAAAGAGAATGCCTTCCAGCGACGGAAAGGTGCCCGAGCCCGAACAGATGCCGTTTTTAAAGACGTAGGCGTCCTGCAGCTGCGGCCTCAGGCGCCCCAGCATGTCGTTCGTGGGCGAGTCCGCCTCGAATTCCGAACGCCCCATGCTCTCCATCACCGCCACCACGACGTGCGGCGCACGAGCAGGCGCTTTTTCCTCAGGCACGCTGCCGCGAAGGTCTCGCAGCACCGCCATCGCGGCCTCGGGCGTTTCAAAGCCAAAGGACTTCAGGCCCGCAAGCGGCCCGCCCTTTAGTTCCAGCATCTTCCGCGACTTGTTCGCTTCGTAAAGCGCCGCCGCACCGTTTTGGATCGAGGCGTTCACAAATTCGTCAGTGCCCGCCACCAAATCCTGCTGCCGCAGCGGGAAGGTGCCGAAGCTGCCGCGGCACAGAACGCCAATCAGCGCCGTGAGCAGCACCGCCGTCACGACGGCCGCAAGACGAGAACGCGAGACCGTCAGCGACGGCCGCGCGACGCGGAACGCCAGGCACGGAATCGCCGTCAGCGCGATCCACGCCGCCACGTACGTCACGACAGGCCAGTCGCGCCAGATGGTGACGATAATCGCCTTCGTGTCATCCTGTGCAAGGCCGAAGATCACCGCGCTGATGGGCGTTGTGTAAAAGCCGTAGAACCCAATGTTGATGAGATCAAGAAGCACGAACACCGCAAGCGCCACGCCAGCAAACCACCGTGCGATCGTGAAAAACACGGGACGCCACAGGCCGGCGAGCCACAAAAGCCACGCGGGCGACAAAAGAATGGCAAACCAGCGAGCATCAAGCCGCAGCCCCAGCACAAGCGCCGGCCATTCAGCAGCCAGCGTCTGATCCGCCTTGTAGAAAGCAAAGAAAAAGAGCCGGAGCGCCGTGAACACCGCGAGCGACGCCGCAAAGAAAAGGACGGCGCGAGCGGTTTCCGCGAGCCAGCGGCCGGAAGCAGTCTGTTGCATGGGAGAAATTGGCAGGAGGATTTCTGAATGCGCGAACTATAGCGGAGCCTGTCGCCTGCGGCATTCCACCGGAATGATCGTCATGCAAATAACTAAACTGAATTTTTGCGCGTTATTGTTGAGTTTTTAGAACATAATTGCTATAGTTTGCTTTTCTTTATCGTTGGACACGTCTCGCTACCTCCAGTCATCCCTCTGCTGTGCCAGCACAATGAGTTTGTTTTTTCCACATCAAGAAACTTTCAGGAATCTGTTGCATGCGCCTCCCCTATGAAAATTGGAGCCCTGATCAATTCGAACGACTGATCATTCTGCTGTGCCAGCGCTTGCTCGGCCTCAGAACCATCGGCTTTGCCGCCGGCCCAGACGGCGGACGCGACGCCAAATTCGAAGGCACGACGTCATCCCCCGTTTCGACCCTGCTCTGGAAGGGAATCACCATCGTGCAGGCCAAGCACACCAGCAACCCGATGGCATCCTTCAGCGATTCCGACTTTTACAGTCCGGGCAATGCAAAGTGCGTGCTGGCTCAAGAGCTACCCCGCATTCAAAAGCTTCGGACAAACGGTGAACTGGACCATTACCTGCTCATTTCCAACCGCCGTCTTTCCGGTCAGGCGGAGCCTCGCTTGCGCAAGGTCATTGCGGACGCCTGCGGCATCGCGCGCGAAGATGTAGAGATTCTCGGCACAGATCAGCTCGACCTCTATCTGGCTCAATTCCCTGACATTGTTGACATTGCCTCGCCAGATCCCATCGACCAGCCTTTCTTGGTGAGTCCGGATGAACTGAGTGACGTGATTGAAGCGCTCGCCGAAAACAAATCCAGCGTCAAAGCACTGCTCGCTGACGTGCCGGTCGAACGTACCACCTTTGAACGCAAGAACGAGCTCAATGCCGCCACACCTGCTTTTGCGCGCCAGCTTTTGAAAAGCTACCTCAAGGAAGTGAGCAGCATTCAGGACTTTCTCTCCGATCCAGACAACACGGAAGTTCTAGCGCTCTACGATACGGCCGCTGAGGAATTTCAACTCAAGCTGCTTGAGTACCGAGGCAAAGGCTATGCCTTTGACACCATCTACAACTGGCTTGCCGACCGGCTCTTTGAAAGGAGCACCCTGTTGCGCCGCCACAAGCAGCTGACGCGCGCCGTACTCTTTTACATGTACTGGAACTGCGATCTGGGGGAGTCTGACGATGTTGCGACCCACTAAGCATTCGCATCCCGACCGTACGGTCATCAACGCCTCAACCCTTATTCTGGCGCGCCTCAAAAAGCAACGTCTGGCAGGCTACGCCGAACTTCGACAGCTTGTTCGGCAACAAATTCCCAAAGGAGCTGACACGCTCTTTGTGCCGGCGCTCGACCTTCTTTATCTGCTCGGCCTTCTGCAATATCACCCCAAAACCGATGCCTTTGAATATACGGGAGCTAACTGATGAAACTGTCCCGTCTTTACAGCAACCAGCCTGCCGTCTTCTCTGCCATTGATTTTCGCGACGGCCTCAATGCGGTGCTCGCCGTCATTAAACTGCCGGAAAACAAACTCAAGGACACGCACAATCTAGGCAAGAGCACGCTAGTTCGCTTGATTGACTTCTGCTTTCTTTCTCAAAAAAAGTCGGACTTTTTCCTCTTCAAGCATGAGGATCGCTTTGCTGACTTTGTCTTCTTTCTAGAAATTGAAACCGCTCCCGGCGTCTTTCTAACCATTCGCCGGTCGGTGGCACATGCCACGCAAGTCGCCTTCAAACATCACGCCATCCGCCGGCAGGACTACTCCGCCCTGCCGCTCGCAAACTGGGACCACATGGCGCCGTCCTTTGACAAAGCCAAAGAGTTGTTGGACAGTTTTCTCGGCTGGACATCGCTGGCGAGCTGGAAATACCGCCAGCTGATGGGCTACCTGCTTCGCCGTCAGGAAGACTTTCAAGACGTATTTCAGCTGCACAAGTTCGCCGGCCGTCACAAGGACTGGAAGCCGTTTCTGGCGTTGCTGCTAGGATTTGACGATCGCCTGATCACCGCACTTTATGAACAGGAAGACCTGCTTGAAAAAAAACGCCGCGAATCCCAAACGCTTCGTCATTCACTGGGTTTTGCCGACGGCGACCTTGCCCGCGTCGAAGGGTTGCTTCTCATCAAAGAGCGCGACATTGAATCTCGTCAGAAGCTGCTGGACGCCTTTGACTTCCGCGAAGCGGACTTGGATCACACCAGCAATCTCGTCAACCGCACCGACGCCCGCATCGCAGAGCTCAATCAGCGCCGCTATGCTCTTGCACGAAACAAAAAGAAAATCGAAGACTCGCTCGGCGAAGAGACACCCCAGTTCAATGTTGACTCCGCTCAACAGCTCTTTGAAGAAGCCGGCGTCCTCTTCTCTGGGCAGCTCAAGCAGGACTTTGACCATTTGCGCCGCTTTAATCACGCCATTTCTGAAGAGCGAACGACTTACCTCAGGGAAGAGCTGAACGATATCGATGCCGAGCTCCTGGCTGTCAGCGCTAAGCTCGTTCATCTCAATGAAGTACGCTCCGAACAACTCAAGTTTCTCTCGGCAACGGACGTATTCGACAAGTACAAGGCGCTTTCGACCGAACTCACGGAACTCAAGGCCGACATCGCAGATCTGCATCATCAGAAGGACAACCTTTTGAAGCTTGACACGCTCCAACGGGAGATTGAGCAAGCCGCGCGAGATTGCGAACGTCTGCGCAGTGACGTCAAGGCCAACGTCAGCGCCCTGTCGGATAAAAAGAGCCTTTATTCAGCGATTCGCATCTACTTTGACGAAATCATCGAAAAAGTCATCGGCCGCAAGGCGATCCTTTCAGTGAGTCTCAACAGTGAAGGACACCTCGACTTCAAGGCGGAGATTCTGGACGCTGTCGGCAACGCCACCAGTGCCGACGCTGGCCACACCTACCGCAAGCTGCTGTGCGTCGCCTTTGACCTCGCTGTGCTTCGAGCGCACGGCAGCTCCGCCTTTCCGCGGTTCGTCGTCCACGACGGCGTCTTTGAAACACTGGACAATCGAAAGAAGGAAAACCTCCTTGAAGTGCTCCGCAAGTACGCTGATCTGGGACTGCAGCCGATCGTCACAGCCATCGATTCTGACCTGCCGCCGCGTCCTGCCGACTCGCCTTTCTTTGCCCCGGACGAAATCGTGCTCACGCTGAACGATCTGGGCGATAGCGGGCGGCTCTTCAAAATGCCGGTCTGGTGACTTTCCCGCACCCGCATCCCTTCCGCACCGGATGGGATGCGCCGAGCCAGACGACTGCAGCCTCTTGGCTCGATCATCGACTCGACAAAATGTTTGTCTAGTACTAGACAAAATTACTTTCACCCGAAACAAACGACTTGACGAACTAGACAGAACATTTTGTCTAGTACTAGACAAAAGTTTATCAGCAAAATAAAATTCATTTCGTCTCAGTAAAATTGTCGCCATAAAGCCATGACCATCCCTGTCAACATCCACGACCTGATCAACCGCACGGTCGTCGAGTCCTCCCGCGTCGAGTTCAAGTCCGACTACAACCCGGCCCCCAGCATCCGTACCATCTGCGCCTTCGCCAACGACATCGACAACATGGGCGGGGGCTACATCGTCATCGGCGTCGAAGAAAAGGACGGCATCCCGGTGCTGCCCGTCAAAGGTATTGCCCCAGACAGAGTGGATGGCCTTCTCAAGAAGCTCTTGCAACACTGCCGCTGCATCACCCCCGCCTACCTGCCTGTGGCAGAGCCTTTTCTCATCGACGACCGGTACGTCATCGTCGTCTGGGCGACCGCTGGCTTCGGCCGCCCTTACAAGGCCCCCAAGGACGTGCTGGCCACCAACACCGACTACCACTACTACATCCGCAAGTTTTCCAGCACCATCGCCGCGCAGGCCGGCGAAGAGCGGGATCTTTTCTACATCTCAAGCAACGTGCCATTTGACGACCGTCCCTGCCTTCCCGCCACGGTCGACTGCTTGAGCAAACCGCTCATCGTCGAACACCTCGCTGCCATCCAAAGCGACCTTCTTCGCAACGCTGGCGAGCGAAGCGTCGTGGAACTGGCGCAGGACATGCAGCTTCTGAGCTTTGCTTGGGAGCGGCAAGTTCCTCGCAATGTCGCCGTTTTAATGTTTTCCGAAAATTCCGAGAAGTATCTCCCCGGCGCTCGCATTGAGTTCATCGACAAGCCAACCCCCTCCGGCGAACGCATGATGGAAAAATATTTCCGCGGCCCATTACAACGACAGCTCACTCAAGCGCTGGAATTTCTCAAAAACTACGTAATCCAGACCCTGATCATCAAGCACCCTGACCGAGCGGAAGCGGACCACATCTGCAACTACCCATTTCAGGCCTTGGAAGAACTCGTCGCCAACGCGGTCTACCACAAGGCTTACGACATCCGCGAACCTGTCATCATTGAGCTCACTCCCGAGCGACTCACCATTTCCAGCCTTCCCGGCTTAGATCTCAGCATCACGGAGGAATCAATCGCCAAGCTTCAGATTCATTCGCGCTGCTACCGAAACCGCCGCATCGGCGACTTTTTAAAGGAGCTGCACCTCATCGAAGGCAGAAACACCGGCTTTCCCAACGCTATCAAGGCACTCGTTGCCAACGGCTCGCCGATGCTTGAAATCCACATGGATCCCGGCCGGCACTACGTCGACGTCGTGCTGCCCATTCATCCAGCTTTCCTCACAAAGAAAACTGGACGCCCTGCAGACCTTGCCCTGCGCAACCGTCTTCTTGCCGCTCTCAGCGAACGCCCCATGACGCTCACCGAACTCGCCACCGCCTTGGGCTACAAAGGCATCAGCGCCAAACTTCGAACGCAGGTTCAAAACTTGACGAACGAAGGCAAAATCGAACGAAAGATTGTTGCCGGCAATCGCCGACAGCTCTCCCTCACATCGCCTGAAGCCAACTGATTTTCCATCGAGCCGCCGCTTGTTCTCCGACGTCTTTTTTTGTATAGTGCGCGTCACACTAGCGGCGGCACCGCGAGTCTTTCGACACCGCCCTCGCCGCCCCGTCTCAGGCAGTCTTCCGCCGAACTTTTCCACGCTCAAATTTCCTAAGCACGACCCGCGCGCGATCGAACCGCTCGAAACCTGCGATTTCGCTCGTTCCAAGCCGGCCCGAAGCCTCCTGACGCCCCCTTCCACCACCTAAAAGGATCCTAGCGATGAGCGACATCCTCCATGTAAACGACGCCAATTTCGAAACCGAAGTGAAGCAGGTCGCCGACAAGCCCGTCTTCGTTGACTTCTGGGCTCCGTGGTGCGGCCCCTGCCGCATGATCGCCCCCATGATCGAAGAGGCGGCAGGCACCTACGACGGCAAGATCGTCGTCGCCAAGTACAACGTTGATGAAAGCAACGGCGTCGCCGCTGAAAACGGCATCCGCGGCATTCCGACGATCCTCGTCTACAAGAACGGCGACGTCGTAGGCCAGCACGTGGGAGCGCTCTCACGCTCGCAGCTCGCCTCCTTCATCGAGCAGTACTGCTAATTCCTTTCCCATCTCGCGGCCCCGAATCCTTCGGGGCCGTCCTGCCAGCAGCAAAATGCATCTTTCCGAGCTTAAAACCCTTCACATCAGCCAGCTTCTTGACATGGCGGCTGAGCTTGACATCGACAACGCCCAGCGCATGCGCAAGCAGGAGCTGATGTTTGCGATCCTGAAAAAACGCGCCAAGACGGGCGAACAGATCTTCGGCGACGGCACGC
Organism: uncultured Oscillospiraceae bacterium; assembly: GCA_963587345.1. Lineage (GTDB taxonomy): Bacteria > Pseudomonadota > Gammaproteobacteria > Burkholderiales > Burkholderiaceae_F > Duodenibacillus. The sequence goes on from CAVACW010000066.1 coordinate 13,072, forward strand.
TCGAAGTCCTCCCCGACGGCTTTGGCTTTTTGCGCAGCCCCGACACGAGCTACTTGGCCTCAACGGACGACATCTACATCTCGCCCTCCCAAATCCGCCGCTTCAATCTGCACACCGGCGACTCGATCGAAGGCGAAGTGCGCATCCCGAAAGACAACGAGCGGTACTTTGCCCTCGTGAAGGTGGACACGGTGAACGGCCAGGCGCCCGAAACCCTGAAGCACCGCATGCTCTTTGAGAACCTGACGCCGTTGTTCCCGAGCGTGCCGCTGCAGTTGGAACGCAACATGCGGGGCGAAGAAAACCTCACGGGGCGCTTGATCGACATCATCGCGCCGATCGGCAAGGGCCAGCGCGGCCTCATCGTCGCCAGCCCCAAGTCCGGCAAGACGGTCTTGATGCAGCACATCGCGCACGCCATCACCGCAAACCACCCCGACTGCGTGCTGATCGTTCTTCTGATCGACGAGCGTCCGGAAGAAGTGACGGAAATGCAGCGCTCGGTGAAGGGCGAAGTCGTCGCCTCCACCTTTGACGAACCCGCGACGCGCCACGTGCAAGTGGCGGAAATGGTGATTGAAAAGGCAAAGCGCCTCGCGGAAAGCAAGAAGGACGTCATCATCCTTCTCGATTCCATCACGCGTCTTGCGCGCGCCTACAACACCGTGGTACCGAGTTCCGGCAAAGTCTTGACGGGCGGCGTCGACGCCAACGCCCTGCAGCGCCCGAAGCGCTTCTTTGGCGCTGCGCGCAACATCGAAGAAGGCGGGTCCCTCACGATTCTTGCCACGGCCTTGATCGACACGGGCTCTCGCATGGACGACGTGATCTATGAAGAGTTCAAGGGCACGGGCAACATGGAAATTCACTTGGAGCGGCGCCTCGCGGAAAAGCGCGTCTACCCCGCCATCAACGTGAACCGCTCCGGCACCCGCCGCGAAGAGCTCCTCTTGAAGCCCGATGTTCTGCAGAAGGTGTGGGTGCTCCGCAAGCTCCTTTACGACATGGACGAAATCGAGGCGATGGAGTTCCTCTTGGACAAGATCCGCAGCACGAAGAGCAACGCCGAGTTCTTCGACATGATGCGCCGCGCGAGCTAGCCCGTCATGACGTCCGACCTTTCCTTCTGGCCCTGGCCACGCATCATCGCGCACCGGCTCGGCGGCACGCTCGCCCCCGAAAACACGCTGGGCGCCATGGCGCTTGCGGCGCAGCTGGGCGTGAAGGCCATGGAAACGGACGTCATGCTGACGCGCGACGGGGTCGCCGTCATCAGCCACGACCCCGTGCTGGGGCGGGCGGTGGCGTCCGAAGCCGCCGTCGCGGACTTGACCCTCGAAGAAATCCGAACGATTGACGCCGGCATCCGCTTTTCCGCAGCCTGGCAAGGGGAAAAGGTGCCGACCCTCGTTGAAGTCATCGACTTCGCGCAGGCGCACGGCCTGTTTCTCAATCTCGAAATCAAGCCGTCCTCGGACGCTGCAGCCGCGGCCACGGCACAGGAAACCTGCCGGCTCGTTCGCGCCAAGTACGCCGGACGCGGCGACGCGCCGCTTCTCTCCTCCTTCTCGCGCGACGCCCTGAAGGCGGCGCAGCTTGCCGCCCCCGAGCTCCCCCGCGGTCTTCTCTTGGAAGGCGTCCCTCTTGACTGGGAGCCGGCGGCGCTGGATCTTGCCGTGCGCACCGTGCACCCCGACGCCACAATCGATGCAGCCTTCGTGCAACACGCCCACGCTCACGGCTGGGGCGTCATGTGCTGGACGATCGACGAAGCCGAGGAAGCCGATCGGCTTCTCGCTCTGGGCGTTGACGCCCTCTGCACCAACCGGCCGGATCGCTTTTTGGGACGATAGCCGCTCGTCCGGAAACCGACGTCGCTCTTTCCTGCTTCTTTTCCTCCCTCAATCGCATGGCGAGCACCTCGCCACGGTCTTTCCTCAGCTCAGATGGCCGCCCGGCAAAAGCTCTGATTGATTTTCAACAATTTTATTAGTACACTAGCTGTTAGTACACTTTCTGTAATAACAGATGGTGTACTAACTGCTAGTGTAACAATGCCATTCTGGGGCAACGGTCAACCGCCCCTGCCTAAAGGCAGAGGCTAAAAGCAAGCCTTGATTGACTAGCCCCAGTGAGGAGAAATCTGAACTACGTTGGTTGGGAATGCATAGGCACCGTGGGATGTCAATCCTAGTCCCACGCTCTGCGG
>CAVACW010000067.1:0-14930 GCA_963587345.1 uncultured Oscillospiraceae bacterium
GCGAGGCAGATGTCGCGCCACATCGCAGGACTTGACGCCGCGATGCGGGTGAAGTCCCGAAAGCCCGCGCCCACGAAATTGAACTTCTCCTCAGCGTCCGGCGCCTTCTCCATCGCATCCACAAGCGCATACGCAAGCACATGCGGCAGATGGCTCACCGCCGCAAAGACGGCGTCATGCTGCTCAGGCGTCATGCGGTAGATGACGCTCCCAGCCGCCTTCCACGCCGCTTCCCAGAAGGCCGCTGCCTCGGGGCGCATCCCTTGGGTGGGCGTCGAAATCGCCCGAGCGTTCACAAAGAGCGCGGGATCGGCGTACTCCACGCCCGGCATTTCGCCCCCGGCAATGGGGTGCACGGGCGCGTAGTCCGCAAAGTGTTCTCCGAGCGCTGCGCGCGCGTCGTCAATGACGCGCCCACGCACCGAACCCACGTCCGTGATGAGGGCGCCCGGCTTCACGTGCTTCGCCACCTCGGCAAAGACCGACTTCATGGCAAGCACCGGCACCGCCACCATGACGGCGTCGGCGTCCGCAACAGCAACCGCCACGGACGTTTGTGCGCAGTCAGCGATTCCCATTGCCACCGCCTTCTCCACCGCCGCCAGCGACAAGTCACAGGCCGTGACCGCCGTGAAGACGCCCGCCTTCTTCATGGCCCAGGCGGCCGACCCGCCGATGAGCCCCGTTCCAATAAGAGCAAGACGCATGACGACTAGAGCGGGTACTGAAGGTTGAGAACAGCGCGAACGTCGTCAAACGCCTTCATGAAGACCGCGAGTTCCTCAGCGGTGCCCACCGAAATGCGCAGCCAGTCAGGGAGTCCGTAGCTCTTCACGGGTCGCACGATGACGCCGCGCTTCAAGAGTTCCGTGTTGATGTCCGCCGTCTGGGGGCCGGTCTTCACCAAAAGGAAGTTTGCGGTCGTGGGAAGGAATTCAATCCCAAGCGCCTTGAAGTAGTTTTCAAGCGTCGCCACGCCCTCGCGGTTCATGGCGTAGACCTTTTCCAAGAACGCCTCGTCCGTCACCGCGGCGGAAGCCGCCGCCTGCGCGAGCAAATTCATGTTGAAGGGCGGACGGATGCGATTCATCATCTCGATCAGCGCGGGCTGCGCCACGGCAAAGCCTGCGCGCAGGCCAGCGAGGCCATAGGCCTTTGAGAAGGTGCGGGTCACGAGCACGTTCGGGTAGCGACGCACCCACTTCAAGGAATCCGTGCGCAGTTCCGGGGGGAGGTAGTGGCAGTAGGCTTCGTCCAAGACCACGACGCAGTCTTCGGGGATCTTCGCGAGGAACGCGTCAATCTCTGCTTCGGTCAATGCGAGCCCCGTCGGGTTGTTCGGGTTCGTGATGAAAATGAGGCGCGTGGCGTCGTTGACTGCCGCCACGATGCCGTCCAAGTCCACCGCAAAGTTCTTTGCGGGCACCACGCAACACTCGGCGCCGTTTTCCTGCGCGGAAAGTTCGTAAACGGAGAAGGAGTACTGCGAGTAGACGCAGCGGGTGCCGGGCGCAAGCACCGTGCGGGCGATAAGCCCCAGGATTTCATCCGACCCGTTTCCGGCGATCACCCAGTCCGACGGGACGCCCAGATAGTCCGCCACCGCCTGCCTAAAGACGCGCGCGTTGCCGTCGGGGTAGCGCGCCAGCCCCGCAGCCGCCTCGGCCACCGCCTTTTTCGCAGACTCGGGCATGCCGAGCGGATTTTCGTTGCTCGCAAGCTTCACCACCTTCTTCACGTCAAGCCCGTATTCCTTCGCGGTCTCTTCGATGGGCTTTCCGGCCACATAGGGTGAAATGGCGGCGATGAAAGACTTCGCCTTGAATCCCTGACTCATGAAATGTTCTCCCGTGTATTCGGTTACTCAGAAGCTCGGGGGTAGGACCCCAGAAGCTTCAAAAAGCTGGTTTCGTTTTTGAGTTCCGCCAAGGCGCGCTCGACGTTGGCGTCCTTCGCGTGCCCTTCGACGTCCACAAAGAAGTTGTAGTCCCAGGCGCCGTTTCGCGCCGGCCGGCTCTCCAGTCGCATCATCGAGACGCCATGGCGCTGAAAGGGCTCCAACGCCGTGAAAAGCTGCCCCGCGCGATTGGGCACGGAGAAGATGAGGCTCGTCTTGTCAGCGCCCGTGGGCGTGACGCAGGCGTTGCTTGAAAGCACCAGAAACCGCGTGCGGTTTCGCGCATCATCCTGAATGCCCGGCGCGGCGATCGTGAGACCATAAAGCTGCGCCGCGCGCAGGGCGGCGATGCCCGCCACCGCGGCGTCCTCTGACGCAAGACGCGCGGCCTCCGCATTGCTTGAGGCCGCCTTCAATTCCACTTGCGGCAAATGCTGCGCCAACCACGCGCGGCACTGCGCCAGGGCCTGCGGGTGCGCCATGACGCAGCGGATGTCTTCCAGGCGCCCCGTGCGGTTCATCAAGTTGTGATGAATGGGAATGCTCACTTCGCCCGCGACCGCGAGGGGCGTCGTAAAAAGGAGGTCCATCGTGCGCGTCACCATGCCCTGCGTGCTGTTTTCAATCGGCACCACGGCAAACTCGGTGCGGCCGGATTCGGCGGCCTGGAAGGCCTCGTCAATCGTCGCCGTCGGCACGGCGGTCACGTTGCTCCCGAACTGCCGAAGCACCGCCATCTCGGTGAAGGTGCCCGCGGGCCCCAGGTACGAAACGCTCGGCCGCGCCTCGAGGCTGCGGCAGGCGGAAATCACTTCCAGGTACAAGTGAGCGACCACATCGTCCGGCAAGCGCCCCTTCAAGGCGCGGTTTGCGGCGACCGCCTTTTCAATGACAGCGCGCTCGCGCTCGGGCCGGTAGACCGGAGCGCCCCCTTTGGCAACGCCCACGGCGTGCGCCAACTCCGCGCGGCGCACGACCGCGGCGATGATCTCCGCGTCCACCGCGTCAATCTCCGTGCGCAGACGCTCGATCTCCGCCGTATTTTCCTGCACTGACTGCATCAAGCCTCCTAGCCGTGACGGGCCGCAAAGACCTTCATGAAGTTCGCAAGCGTCACCGCCGCTTCCTTGGGGAGCGCGTTGTACATGGAGGCGCGGATGCCGCCCACCAGACGATGCCCCTTGAGATTCACGAGCCCCGCGTCCGCCGCCTCCTTCACAAAGAGCTCGGTCAGGGCGTCTTCGGCGAGCTGGAACACCACGTTCATGCGGCTTCGCGCCTCGGGCGCCACCTTGTTGATGTAAAAGCCCGCGCTCTTGTCGATCACGTCGTAGATGAGGCCCGAGCGCTCGCGGGCGCGGCGGTCCATTTCAGGGATGCCGCCCTCCTTCTTGAGCCAGCGGGTGACAAGGCAGGCCATGTAGATCGCAAAGACGGGCGGCGTGTTGTAAAGCGACCCCGCCTTCGCGTGCACGGCGTAGTTCAACATCGTGGGGCAGGTTTCCCCGGCGAGCCCCAGAAGGCTCTTCTTGACAATGACGACCGTGAGGCCCGCGGGGCCGAAATTCTTCTGCGCGCCCGCAAAGACGAGCGAATGGCGCTTGAAGTCAATGGGGCGCGAAAGGAAGTTGGAGCTCACGTCCGCCGCCAAGGGCACGCAGTCAGGGGCCGAGGGCACGTAGTTGAATTCCACCCCGTTCACCGTCTCGTTCTGGCAGTAGTAGAGATAGGCAGCGTCGTTGGGGACCTTGATGTCGTCCTGCGACGGAACGCCCAGACCGTAGTCCGAAGCGATGATGTCCACGTGGCAGAACTTGCTTGCTTCCGCTGCCGCTTTCTTTGACCACACGCCGTTCACGATATAGGTCGTCTCCGCTGCGGCACCCAGGAGGTTCAAGGGCACCATCGCAAACTGCAGATGACCGCCCCCTTGCAAAAAGAGAATGTCGTGCGTGTCAGGCACGGCGAGCAGCTCCCGCAGGTTCGCCTTCGCCTCTTCGTGAATCGCGCCAAAGGTGGCGCTGCGATGGCTCATCTCGAGAATAGAGAGGCCCTGTCCCTGAAAATTGATGAGGTTGGCCGCCGCCTCTTCCAAAACGGGCAGCGGCAAAACGGCAGGGCCGGCCGAAAGGTTGTACACGCGATTCATGCTCTTTGCTTTCGGGAGTCTGCCCGTGAGGCCGGCTCCCCTCCCTTTTCTAAAAACACGGTCAGCCGGTCGCGGATCGCCCCGCGCCGGCGCTGGGTCTTCGCAGTTTAGCCCACGCCGCCCGCCTTTTCGGCCTGCGCTCTTTCATGGGCGGCGCCGACCTTGGCAGTTTCTCCCAGAACGCCAAGCCGCAGGCTCCGCCGCTTGGCCTACGCCAACTGACGGCGCCCGGAAATTTGCTTTTCACTTCCAATCGCGACAGACTCCGAAAAATCTGCGCTCAGCGCAGCCTTTGACAACTACAAAACCACCTCGGAACCTATGTCGCAGTCCTCTGCTTCCTGGGGCTCACGCCTCGGCTTCATTCTTGCGAGCGCCGGCTCGGCCGTCGGCCTCGGCGCCATCTGGAAATTCCCCTACATGTCGGGCGCCAACGGCGGCGCCGCCTTCATGCTCACCTACATCGTCTTCACGCTCACCTGCGGTCTGGCGATGCTGCTCTCCGAATACGTCGTGGGCCGCGCCGGACGCGCGGGCGCCATCAAGTCGCTTGCGAACGTCGCCGGGCGCGGCTGGGGCTTTTTCGGCGCCGTGGGCATGCTGACCGGTTTTCTCATCCTCTGCTTTTACTCCTGCGTGGGCGGCTGGTGCTTGAAGTACCTCGTGGACGCCATTCTGGGCTACGGCCTCACCTCAGACGCCGCGATTTTGAACGCCAACTTCGGCGCCTTTGTCTCGAACGGCTCCGAAAGCTACGCCTATCAGCTCGTCTTTCTTCTCATCAACATGGCGATCGTGTTGGCGGGCGTAAACAAGGGGTTGGAGCGCCTCTCCAAAATCCTCATGCCCACGCTCTTCGTGCTGATGCTCGTGCTCATTGTGCGCGGCCTCACGCTTCCTGGCGCCATCGCGGGGCTTGAGTACCTCTTCGTTCCGCGCTGGGAGACGATCTCCGCACAGACGATCTTCAACGCCATGGGCTTTGCGTTCTTTTCGCTTTCCCTGGGCGCGGGCGTCATGGTGACCTATTCGGGCTACCTCTCGGAAAAGACGAACCTTCTCACGTCCACCGCGTGGGTCGCGGGCCTTTCCATCATGGCGGCCTTGCTGGGCGGCCTCATGGTGATGCCCACGGTCTTTGCGTTCGGCCTTGACCCCAACGCGGGCCCCGGCCTCACCTTCGTCACCATGCCCGCCATCTTCTCGCAGCTTCCGGGCGGCCGCCTCTTTGCGGTGATCTTCTACGCGTGCCTGGTGTTTGCGGCCATCACAAGTTCGGTGTCGATGTTGGAAGCCGTCGTGGGGACGCTCTCCCACACCTCGAACCTCTCGCGCCGTGCGACCGCCGTCGGCGGCACGATCTTCGCCATGGTGATCGGCTTTTTCTGCTGCTTGAGCTACGGCGCTCTGGCGGACTTCAAGATCCTCGGAAAAACGGTCTTCGATCTCCTTGACTACCTCACGAGCAACATCGGCATGCCCTTGGCGGCCATGGGCTTTACGATCGTCGCGGGCTGGATCGCCTGGGAGAACACCAAGAAGCAGCTGCAGACCGCCAAGCCGCTCTCGCAGGGCTTTCTCAACGTCATCCGCCTCTTCATCGGCGTTCTCGCGCCGGTGATGATCGCCGTCGTGGTTGCGACCGGCATCTGATCCCTTTCGGCTTTTGAAAAACGCGCCGCGGAGTCACTTCCCGGCGCGTTTTTTCATGCTTCACAGCGAAAAAGCCGCAGCGTTCGCTCGAAATCGTCCCGCACCGGCTTGTTCGGAAAGGCCACCGTCCCCTCCGTTTCGTCAAACACGAGGTAGCCCAGATGCACCAGCATCGTCAGCACGTCGTCAGCGGTCTTCATGGCTTCCGCCCGATGGTGAAACCCGCGAACGTCCGCCGGCACGCGCTCGCCCGCCAGCAGTCGAGCCACTGCCTTTGAAAGCCCGGGAACCTCGAGCGCCAGCCAGCGGCTCGGCGAAAGGTCTGTCTGCACCCAGTAGTCGTCGAGCCTTCGCCGCGAGAGCGCCCGCGTCACGTCACAAGGGTTGGCAAGCGGACACGCCTTGCTGCCGTAGCCAGCGTACTTGTGCCAAAGCGGCTCGAAATCGACGCCGTTTCGTTTGCACAGCGCCGCCGTCTCCGCCGCATCAAACCCGAAGCATCGCAAGAGTTCGCCCGGCGCCGTCATGCTGCTCACCGAGAAGCCCTCAATCAGCGGGCGGCCGTTCTCCACCGGCATCGGGTAGACGCCCGTGAGCCACGCGGCTTCAACAAAATCAGCTTTGCCCCGCGGCGCGAGCACCGCCTTCAAGAACCGCAGCCAGTCCGCCCAAAGCGCCTCATCGTCCTCCGCCTCCCGCCTCAGGATGTCCCAGCTGTCCACCAGAATGACGAACTTGCGGCCGGTCGCCGCATGGATGGCGGCAAGCGCCTCCGATACGGTCGCCCCCGCCTTCACGTCGACCGTCGGGAACTCCCGCCGGAGTTCGCGCAGCGTCGAATCCGTCATGTCCTGCAGGAAGGACGCCGGCTCGTGCTTGCACAGGGCGATCGACCAGAAAAACGTCACGTCCCACAGGATGACGTCATGCTGATTGAGGTGGCGCAGCAATAGGGCCCGATCCGCCGCATCGCATCCCGCCTTCAGCGACAGAAACGTTGCCTTCATCGCCGCCCCCCGCGAATAGGCGGCAGCGAGCATCTGCACCGTGCTCGTCTTCCCGAAGCACCGCGGCCGCGTGACGCACCAGCGATTGTGCGTCGTGCCGAAACGCCGGCTGAACCAGCTCACCCAGTCGCTCTTGTCCACGTAAGTCGCTTCCTGGGTCAGCGCGCGAAATCCGTTCACTTCTGGGTTGACGATCATGCCGCTCATGGGCTTCTCCTCAGAGAAAAATCAGAGCCCCACGATAACAATGACAAAAATAACTTTCCACAACCTTGAGGCATGGCCACAAAAAAATCCCCGCCGCCAGTCCGTCAAAAGACGAACCCGCCGCAGGGATTTTTCGTGAGTCGCTCGGCTACTCGTGCCGCACGGCCTCGATCGGATCCAGCCGCGCCGCATTGCGCGCCGGGAAGTACCCGAAGACGATGCCCGTCAACGCCGCAAACCCGAAGGAAAGCAGGTTGATGCCGGGATCAAAGGCGTACGGCAGCGACATGCCCGCGGAGAACGCGAGCGAACTCACGACGGCAATCGCCATCCCAAGGAGCCCCCCGAGACACGCAAGCACCACCGCCTCGATCAAGAACTGCAGCAACACCTCGCGCTCCGTGGCGCCGATTGCAAGACGCACGCCGATTTCCCTCGTGCGCTCCGTCACCGACACGAGCATGATGTTCATGATGCCGATGCCGCCCACCAAGAGGCTCACCGCCGCCACGGCGCCCAAAAGGGCCGTCATGATCTGCGTCGTGGAAGCCACCTTCTCCGCAATTTCCGCCGTGTCATGGATCATGAAGTTGTCCAAGTCCGTGGCCGAAAGCGAGCGACGCTCGCGCATCAGCTGCCGCAAGGACTCCTTCAAGCTCTCGCGGTCGCTGTCTTCACTGATGCTCACCAACAGGGTGGAGACGCGGTTATTGCCCACAAGGCGCCGCGCCGCGGTATTAAAGGGAATGACGACCAAGTCATCCTTGTCGCCCCCCATCGCCGCGGACCCTTTTTCCTGCAGCACGCCCACGACGCGGCAGCTGAACTTGGCGACGCGCATCATCTGCCCAACGGGGGACGCCGTCCCCCAGAGCTCGCTTCGGATGGTTTCGCCGATCACGCACACCGCGGACCCCGCCTTCTCTTCGGCTTCTTCAAAAAGACGGCCTTCGGCCACCTCGCGGTTGTCGATCGTGAAGTAGTCGTTGTAGGTGCCGATCACACTCGTGGACCAGTTTTTCCCTTGCGCGATCACCGTCGTGGACTTCGAGATTTCCGGCACGACGCTTATGACGCCCGCGATCTGATCCTTGATGGCGTCGATGTCCGCCACTTTGAAAGACGGCGCCCCCGCCGAGCCCCCGGGGCCCATGCGCTGGCCGGGACGAAGCATCAGCTGGTTGCTGCCGAAGCTCTCGATCTCCTGCTTCACGGCCATCGTCGCGCCGTTGCCGATCGTCACCATGGTGATGACAGCCGCAACGCCGATCACGATGCCCAAGACCGTCAAAAGAGAGCGCATCGGATTGCGCCGAATCTGGCGCAAGGCCAGAAGAAAGGCATTGCCGAGCATTGTTACCTCCCGGGCTGCTGTTCATCGCGAGCGACAAGACCGTCCAGGAAGTGAATGCACCGACGCGCATACACCGCCATGTCAGGCTCGTGCGTCACGAGAACCACCGTAATGTTTTCACTCTGGTTGAGATCCGCCAAAAGCTCCATGATCTCAACGCTTCGCTTGCTGTCCAAGCTCCCCGTGGGTTCGTCCGCCAAAAGTAGCAGCGGATGCGTCACGATCGCGCGCGCAATCGCAACGCGCTGCTGCTGGCCGCCCGAGAGTTCCCCCGGGGTGTGGTGCGCCCACGGGAGAAGCCCCACGCGCTCCAAGGCCTGCATCGCCATCTCGTGGCGTTCCTTCGCGGGCACGCCGCGGTAAAGCAGCGGCAGCTCCACGTTTTCGGTTGCGGACGTGCGCGCCAACAGGTTGAAGCCCTGAAAGACAAACCCCATGTGCTGGCGGCGCAAAAGCGCCCGCTCGTCGCGCGTCATCGTCTCGACGTGCACGCCCTTAAAGAGGTATTCGCCCCCGGTGGGCCGATCCAAGGCGCCGATGATGTTCATCGTCGTGGACTTCCCCGAGCCCGAGGGGCCCATCACAGCGAGAAACTCGCCCTGATGCACTTCAAAGGAGACGCCCTTTAGGGCAAGAAACGCCGCCTCGCCTTCGCCGTAGCGCTTCGTGATGTTCTTAAGTTCAATGAGAGGAGCATCCATCATGGCTCTCCCTTAGGAGCTCTTTGCAGCGCGCTGCTCAACAATGACCTGGTCGCTTTCGGTGAGGTTGTCCGAGAGAATCTCCGTCTTCTTGCCGTCGGTCAACCCCGTGCGCACGGTGAGCGCCTGCACCTGATGGTTTCGCAGAACGTAGATCGTCTGCTCCTTTTCGGTCTGGGCCTGAGAGACGCTTTTCGCCTGCTTGTTGTTGTCGTGCTTCGGGGGCATCATGAAGGAGACGGAAGAAGACGACGAGGAAGACGACCTCGCTGCCTTCGGCGTGAAGCGGAAGGCGGTGTTGGGCACAAGGAGCGCCTTTTCGCGCTTCGCGGTCTCAATCGTCGCCGTCGCCGTCATGCCGGGGCGAAGCAAGAGGTCCTGGTTGGGGACGTTGAGGTAGCCCGTGTAGGTGACGACGTTTGAAGACGTGGACGTCGTCGCGCCGTAAGCCACCTTGTTCAGAGACGCGTCAAACGTGCGGTTCGGGTACGCCGCCACCGTGAAGTTCGAGTCCTGGCCGGGCTTTACTTCGCCCACGTCCGCTTCGTCGATGTCCACCTGCAGTTCAAGCTCGCGCAGGTCCGTTGCCACCGTGAGCAATTCCACCGCCTGCAGACTTGCCGCCACGGCGTAGCCGGGCTCCACCGAGCGCGCGAGCACCACGCCGTCCACGGGCGAAATGATGGAGGCTTTGGAAAGGTTCGTCTCCTGCGTTTCAAGCTGCGCCTGCGCGTCCTCGATCTTTGCTTTCGCGGTCGCGACCGCCGCTTCCGCCTTCAGGACCGTCGCGCGCTGCTCATCCAATTCCGTGCGCGAGGGGAGCTTGCCGCCCGAAGACTTGTTGAGCTCTTCAAGGCGCTTCATCTTGAGCTTAGCCTCCACCACGGCGGCGTTGGCTTCGCCCAATCCCGCCTTGGCGCTTGCGAGCGTGGCCTTTGCCTGATTCACGGCGCTCGTCAATTTGGCGGTGTCAAGTTCAATCAACACCTGCCCCGCCTTCACGGTGCTGTTCACGTCGACGTTCACCTTCGCCACGATGCCGGACAATTCCGAACCGATGCTCACGCTGCGCACGGGCTCCAAGGTGCCGGTGGCAGTCACCGTCACCGTGAGCGTCCCGCGGGTCGGGGCCTGCGTCACGTAGGAAGGCGCCGCCGCGCCCCCCGAATAGAACCACCAGCCGCCCGCGGCCGCCGCCACGGCGGCGACGCACGCGCCCAAAACGAGACGGCGCTTCAATTTGCCGCCCGGCGCTTCCCCTAAAAGCGCGGCCTTCTGCGCGTCCTGCGTGTTCTGCTGAGTCTTGTTGGTGTCGGTCATTTTCTTTGCTTCCTTATTTCGTGCCTTCGGTTCTTAGCGAGACTGGGATTCGTCGAGTTTCTGGAGAACGTCTGCCTGCGCCTCAGTGGGCGTCCAGGCGCCCCCCAGGGCGCTATAGAGCGTGATGAGCCCCGTGGCGAGGTCCGCGTCGTTGGTTGAAGCGCTTTCGCGCGCCGTCAAAAGCGAGCGCTGGGTGTTCAGAACATTCTGGTAATCCACGAGCCCCGAGCGGTAGGACTTCATCGTGAGGTCCGCGGCGGACTCGGCGGCGGCCAAGGCCGTCTTCAAGGGCGACGTGCGCGTCTGCGCGGTCTGAATCGCCGTCAGCGCGTTTTCCGTTTCTTCCAAAGACTTCAAGAGGGTGTCCAGATAACTCGCGCGCGCCTTGTCCAACGTCGCCTGCGCCTGCTGCGTCGCCGTCACCTGCGTGCCCCAGTTCAATAGCGGCATGGCCAAGGCGCCTGCCAGGGCCGCAACACCCGTGCCCGAAGCACCCAGCGTGCCGATCGTCGCCGCCTGCGTGCCAAGACTCCCCGTGATCGTCAGGGACGGGAACCACTGGGTCTTCGCCTTGTAGACGCGATCGCTCGCCGCGGCGACCGTAAGCTGCGCCGCCCGCAGATCCGGACGCTGCTTCAAGGTTTCCGCAGGCACCGCCACCGCGAGATTCAAGGGCGCCGTCGGAATGAGACCGTCGTCCGTCACCTTCACGTCCGCGGCGTTCTGCACCGTGAGGCGAGCGAGCGCGTTGCGATACTGCGCGATGCTCTTTTCCGCAAGTGCCAGCGATGCGCGGGAGCCTTCGCGGTTGCTCACCGCCTGATCGACTTCAGACTGATCCACGAGCCCCGCGGCATAGCGCCACTGAGCAATCTCGCACGCCTCTTCGTAGTTTTTAAGCGTCGCTTCGGCAATGTGGCGCTTTACCATCGCAAGCTTCAAGGCCACGTAGTCCGACGCCGTCTCTGCCGCCACCGCGTTCTTCACGTCTTCCAAGGTGAGGACGGAAGCCATCGCCTCGTAGCGCGCCGCGCGGCGCTCGGCGAAGTTGCCGCCCAGAAGCGAAATCGTCCACGAGCCCGAAGCCTTCGCGCTCCACGATTCTTCGGAGCCCTGGTTTTCATGATGCGTCCGCGTGCCGTTCGCGCCCAGATCGAGCGACGGGAAGAGATCCGCCGTCGCCTTGTCCGCACTCGCCGCGGCGTTCTTCAAATTCGCGAGCGCCGTTCTCACGTCCGTGCTCTTTTCCGTCGCGCGGTCCACGAGGGCTGAGAGCTCGGCATCGTTCCAGGCCTTCCACCAGTCCGTGCGGCTCGCGGCCGCAGCGCCGCCCGCGAGGCTCACGCCCGCGTCCGCGTTCCACGCGGCGCTCACCACGGCTTCGTCCTCTTGGGTGAGGAGCTCCGTCGAGGCGCATCCCGAAAGAAGCAGCGTCGCGGCCACCCAAAGCGCCAGGGGCGCCCGGGGCTTCACTCTTGTCTTCGTCATTTTTGCTTTCTCTTTTGGTCTTTGAAAACGCGGCCCAGTCCGCCTTCTCATCGTCAGGGCGAATTCTCGACTTGAAAACCATTAAAGAGGCGGCCTTGAACGTAAAGTTAAGCAAAGCCGGCCGCTCGCAAAACCCGACGACCTCGACGCGCGGGATTGTCGGACGCGCCGTCCTCTTTGTTTGCGAAAAGTCAAGAAACACCGCTTTCCGCCAATTCCTTTACAATTGTTAAGTTCAAAATCAACGCCATCGATTGACGTCTTGCCCGCCCCGGGCGGCGCAAGACAAACGATCAGGAACGTCATTCAGTCATCCTAAGGCCGCCTTCATGTATACCCGTCCTGCAAAAATTCTCATCATTGACGACGACGTCGAGCTTGTGACGCTGCTCGTGGACTACCTCACGCTCGAAGGCTTTGAAGTGACGCCCGCGCACGACGGTCCGACCGGGCTCTCGATTCTCGCCAAAAACAACTTCGACCTCGTCGTGCTTGACGTGATGATGCCCGGCATGTCGGGAACGCAAGTTCTGATCCGCATCCGTGAAACAAGCCACACGCCCGTCTTGATGCTCACCGCCCGCGGCGATCCCGTGGACCGCATTCTGGGGCTGGAACTGGGAGCTGACGACTACGTTCCGAAGCCCTGCCCGCCGCGCGAACTCGTGGCCCGCATGCGCGCCATCCTGCGCCGCAGCAAGAGTTCGGAATTCGGCCATGGCCCCCTCATCGTCGGCGCCCTCTCGATTGACATGACGCAGCGCGTCGTCACGTTAAACGGCACCCCGGTGTCCCTTACCGGGACGGAACTGTCGCTCCTTGAAATGCTCGCGCGGCAAGCGGGGCAGCCCGTTTCCAAGGCCGACATCTACCCCCACGTTCTGGGCCGCCCCATGGGGCGGTACGATCGCGCGATCGACGTGCACATCAGCTCCGTGCGGCACAAGCTCGCCGAAATCAACCCCGACGCGATTTCGATTGAAAGCATTCGCGGCGTGGGCTACCAGCTCGTCGTGCACACGCCCTCGGCCTGATTTTTCGCGAGGCGCCGCCATGCAGCCCGTCCACCGCACGCTCTCCTTTCTGCGTCAAGGAGGCACTTTCCTGCAGCTTTTCGTGGGGCTTTGGATCGCCCTCGCCGCCATCGGGCTTCTCGTCTGGTTCGCGAGCAAAAGCTACCAGCAGGTGCCCAGCAGCTTCGGCGACATTGAAGCGGGCCCCGGCACCCAGCGCGCGGTGCACACCGCCGTCGCCATCTGGCACTGGAACGGCGACGCGGCGCTCATCCGCTGGCTTTCCGACCCGCAGTCCAACCAGCGCCCGGAAGTCTTCGTAGTGGACGAAACGGGCCGCGAAGTGAGCGGCCGCAAGGTGCCGGGAAAAGCGATGCAGACGCTTGCCGAACGCCCGCATCATCGCTGGGTGCAGCGCCCCTGCCCGGGCGGCATCGGCTGCCGCGACCTGCGCTTCTTTGCGGTGCGAACGGATCTTCCGCCCCGAAACCTCTTCTCCGCCTTCTGGCATACCCCCCTCTGGATGCATCTTCTTTTTGCATTTCTCGCGACAAGCTTGGCGGCTGGGCTTCTTGCCTGGAACTTCTCCCGCCCCATCAAGAAGCTGGACTGGGCGATGCGGCGCGCTGCTGAAGGCGACCTTGCCGTGCGCATTGCGCCTACGATCGGCCACCGATACGACGAGATTGGAGAGCTTGCCCAGCGCTACGACGCGATGGCCGAAAAGATCACAGGGCTGCTTGCGCGCCAGAAGCGCCTCTTTCACGATGTGAGCCACGAATTGCGAAGCCCCTTGGCGCGCATGGAAGTCGCGGTGGCGCTGGCGGCCAAAAACCCCGAGCGCTCGGAAGAATTTTTAAAGCGCATCGAAAAGGACGTGCACACCTTGGACGCCCTCGTGGACGAGCTCCTTACCTACGCGCGGCTCGACGACAACGCCCCCATGAACTTTGAAGACACGGACGCGGTGCTGCTTTTGGAAGACATCGTGGACAACGCGCGCTTTGAAGGAAGCGCCAAGAAAATCGACGTGACGCTCACGTCGCCCAGTCACGCCGTATTGCTTTTGCACACCGACAGCTTTGCGCGCGCCGTGGAGAACATTCTCCGAAACGCCCTGCGCTATACCCCAGAAGGCGGCGCCGTGGCAGTGGAGGCCAAAGCCACCGCAGACGCCTTCACGATCAGCATCACGGATCAAGGCCCCGGCATGAACCCGGAGGAGCTTGAAAAGCTCTTTCTTCCCTTTGTGCGCGGGAGCACCGAGGCGACCGGCACGGGGTTTGGGCTGGGGCTAGCCATCGCCAAGCGCGCCGTCGAGCGCCACGGCGGCACTCTCACGGCCGTTAACGTCGCGCCGCACGGCCTCAAGATGACGATCCGCCTCCCGATTTCCCGGTAGAGTCCGCGCTCTGCCGCCACTTCACTTTACGGAACATTTGCAATGGAAAAAGCCGAACTCAAAGCCCGCGAAGACGAACTCGCCGACATGGTGACGAAGTTCTGCAAGGAGCACCTCAACGACAGCTACGCCGACGCTTGCGAGCGCATGGTGCGAAAGCTCGGCCGCAAGCGCAGCCAGCCCCTTGCGCGCGGCAAGCTCAACATCTGGGCCGCCACCATCGTCTACACGGTGGGCGCCACGAGCTTTCTCTTTGACAAGAGCCAGACGCCGTACCTCCCCGCGGAGACGATTCGCCACCATTTCGGCGACGTGCCTCAGGCAACGATCACGAGCAAAAGCAAGCAGATCCGCGACATGTTGCGCATGCAACGCTACTGGGATCCGGAGTTCTGCGCCGGCAGTTCAAAGCCGCCGCAGTTCATGATCGACAACCTCGGCTTCATCACGATTCAAAATCTCTAAGCCTCGCCATTTCAAGGCGAACGGAGCCGGCCCTCGAGGCCGGCTCTTTTCTTTTCGGCGCTGCGGGCCGGCCCCGTCAATAGGGCGTTTGGCGTCTGCAGTGACTTTCCTTCGCTCGCCCTCTCAACGCAACGGGGGCGCCCCCTTTTTCGGAAAGCGCCCCCTGCGTATCCGGGCTTTCGCCCGGATGGACTCAGCTGATCTACAACCGTCGATTAGAACGTGTAGCGAACATTCGCGTTGAAGCTGTTGTTCGAACGATCGTCACGACCAA
>CAVACW010000068.1:0-14909 GCA_963587345.1 uncultured Oscillospiraceae bacterium
TCAGGCGACATAGCCGGCGCCCCGCTTCGGCGGGACGGCAGTGACGACGAAGTCCGGCGATTGCCGGGCCTTGTGCTTTGGAACGAGAGTCGATGGCTACTTGATCTCCAAGGTTTCGAGCTTGAGTCCGACAAAGAGCGCCACGATGCGCTTCACCTTCGGAAGGCGCTTCACATTGTCCGCCTTCTCATAGCGGCGGATCTGCTCCCAAGCTTGAGAGAGCGCCTCCGCCTTGGCTTCGTCCGTCGCCGCCTTGGGCGCGAGGTACTTCACCTCGATGAGGTAGGACGTTTCTGCATGGCCTTCAGCGGAAGGCGTCGCCAAGATGTCGATGTAGCCCTTTTCCTCACCCCGAACTTCGACTTCGCTCGTAACCGTGTAAGCGTTGGTGAAGTTGAGCGCACCGATGAGAAGCGTCTGAAAGTCACTTTCGTGCAGGTGAGCGTGGGAATGCAAGCCGCTCGCCGTTTGAAAGCGGTTGCAGGTGACGTCCAAGAGGGGCTTCGGGTCTCCCGCTACCAGCGCCTTCAGCGCTTTGAGAAAGTCCTTGGCAACGAAAGTGTATTTGTCGGTAGCGAGAATATGCTTCAGGAAGTATTCGAAGAACTGAATGCTCACAGCACGATTGGGAATCACGAGCGACGTAGTGTCCCCCGGACCAAAGGTGAGGAAGCCGAAATAGAACATGGCCGAGAGCAGTGCTTCTTGGTCGAGATGAGACTGCTGATTGAGGTTGAGCTGTCGCAAATCGCCAGAGAACTCAATCGGTTCGCGGCGCAAGGCAAGCTCCACCGTTTTCCGAACGAAGTCCGCGTCGCCCAGCGAAAAGATGCTTTCGATCTTCCTGAGGTCCTGCCCCAGATTGGGATCAAGAAGCGTCAGGGGCTCTCTTCCGATGTTTTTCCACGTGTTCAGGTAGCCCAGACACATGGTGGGATTGAATACGGTCGCGTCGCTGTAGAGACTGAAGCAATAGCCGTTGTACCACTCCTTCATGCGTGCGATGAGGTCATCCAGTCGAAGTCCCAGTCGATCAATGTCCAGTACTTGAGGCACAAGGTCACGGAGCTCCGCCTCGGTGAAGCCAAAGAGATCCGCAAAGACGGGATAGGTGGTGCAGTTGGTGGCAATGTTAAAGCCTGATGTCATCGAATCAATAGAAATCGACGTCACACCTGTGATGAAAATGCGGGCAACCGTATCCGCCGTAGCGGCCTTGATCTTGGAGAAGAAGCTCTTCAGAAAGCCTTCCGCTGAAGTAATGGCCTGAAAATGGCCCAAGTCTTTGGAAAGCACCTCGTTGGCAAATTGATCGTACTCGTCGATGATGACGTAGAGAAACGTTTCACCGTCGCCGCGATAAACCAGCGAAAAGAAGCTTTCGATGAGGTCAGCGGCGTTCGAGAAAGTGTTCGCAAGGACTTCCTCTTGATTCGATTGCGGATAGCGCTTGAAATACTTCCTGATCGAATTGAGCACCGATGTTTGAAACGATTTCTCTAGTGCCTGATGGTCTGATGCTGATGAAGCAATGCCGGAGAAGTCCAGATGAAGCACCCGGAATTTGCTCGCAAGCGGTGTCTTGTGCGAGCCGATGTAGGTGCCGGAAAACGTTTGTTCAAAACGATCTGCGGCCGCTTCGTCGTAATAAGCGCGAAGCATGTTCGTCGTCAGCGTCTTTCCAAAGCGGCGCGGACGAACAAGAAAAGGAAATTTGACCCCGCACCGTTCCAAGTCTTCGATGAAGCGCGTCTTGTCTACGTATGCGTAGCCTTGAACTCGAATTTCCGAAAAATTGGTATCGCCATAGGGCGTAGGCTTGAGCTGGCGCGAAGTGGTCATGTCCATAGTCCAAAACAAGGCACAGCGGCAGAATACGCTGAACCTCCTTCAATTATACCGTCATGACGAATAATATGTTGTAAATTCCTTGAAAAACAGAAACAACCTTCTAAAACCTTTCGTTCGATCTCTTTTATGGCCCATCTTACCCGATGGCGCCAAGGGCGGCCGGCATCGAAACGAAAGCGCTTTAAGTGCTGGAATCTAGCTTGAAGATTCCAGCCGGCCTGCCGCCAGACGTTCGGAGCCACCTTAAAGAAGGTCAGGCAACATCAACAGCGCCGATCTTCAAGCCTCGATAAACCAAAGCCACGCGCTTCAGGTTGGGAGTGTCGCGCAGCGCTTCGCCCTCCGCATACCGCCTTGCCTGCTGGCGCGCCGCTTCCAGCGCTTCGGCTACCGAAGCCTCTTCGGCGCCCGACGGCAGATGCTTCACCTCGATGACGTACGCCGGCAACGCCTTGTTCTCGCGGGGCCTCAAGAGAAGATCCATGAAGCCGGAGTTCTCGCCGCGCGATTCACACTCCAACTCGCCTCGGTAGTCTGAGGAGAACCACAGCGTCGCCGCGAGCATGGTCTGGAACACTTTTTCGGTGAGTTGTGCATGCATGTGCACGCCGCTGTCTTCCACAAGTCGCTGGTTGGAGATTTCCAGCCATGGCTTCGGGTCGCCGGCGGCGAGCGCCTGATAGGCCTCGGAAAACTCCGAGAGGCGGAACCAATAGTTCTTGGTTTGCAGCACATGCTTGAAAAAGTACTCAAAGAACTGGATGCCGATGGCCCGATTGGGCACCATCAGCGTTTCCTTGTTTCCCGGAACAAACGTCAGGAACCCAAGGTAGACGAGTGCGGAAAGCACGCACTGATCGTCCAACTTCTGATGCTGATTGAGGTTGAGCAGTTGCATCCGCCCAAGGAAGGGAATGGGCCGATGCTGCAAGGCCTGCTCCAGCGTTTTGAGCACAAACTCCGGGTCCCCTAGCGAAAGAATGGATTCAATCTTGTCCAGACTGTTGGCGACGGACGGATCCAGCAGGTCATCCGGCTCTTCGCCTGTGTCGGCAATCTCGCTCAAATAATTGAGACACATGGATGCGTTGAAAACGCTCTCATCGCTTCGGACGCTGAAATGGTAGCCGTTGTACCACTCCTTCATGCGATTCACGACTTCATCGAGCGACTTGCCGTACTCTTGGAGATTCACGAGCTGAGGAATCAGGCGGCGCAGTTCGCTTTCAGTAAAGCCAAACATCCCGGCAAACTTGGGGTGATTCGAGAAATTCTTGGCAATGGAAAAGCCGGAGGTCATCGAATCGAGCTGAATGGAAGTGACGCCCGTAATGAAAATCCATTCGATAGGTCCGCTGCTGGCCGCCTTGGCCTTCAGCACAGAATAGAAAGTCTTGAGAAGCCCGCCCGATTTCGTAAGCGCTCGGAAGTCTTCCACATTGGAAGCCAGAACTTCATTGGCGCCTTGGTCGTACTCATCGATGATGAGGTAGATGCGCTCGCTGAAGTGCTTGGAATAGGCGCGAAGAAAATCCTTCAGGAATTCCGTCGGATGGCTGCTGGCGTTTTCTATGATCTTGAAGCCTTCCTCGAAATTGCGACGCAGACAAAAATCATTGAATCCGTCCTTTAAATTTTCAAGAAAACCATACTCAAACCGGTCTGAAGAAATTCCAGAAAAGTCGAAGCGAATGACGTTGTAGGCGTTGGCCAAGGGCGTCTTGTGGGTGCCGATGTAGGTGCCCGAGAAGTTCTTGTCAAAGTCCTTGGCGGCGGAGACGTCGTAATAGGCTTGAAGCGTTTCGGTAAAGAGCGTCTTGCCAAAGCGTCTCGGCCGCACGATGAACGGATAGAACGCATGGCAGTTTTCCAAAACTTCGATGTAGCGCGTTTTGTCTACGTAGGCCCAGCCGCCTTGCTGGATGGTTTCAAAGCGAGCGAGCGTGTAGGGATTTTTCTTGAGAACGACGTTTTCAGACATGGCAGACAGCCTGTTTGCAAGACTTGAAGGGTGACTACGCCACAGTTTTTTGATTATACCTGCCGTTCTACTGCAAAAATTAGAACGGCGGCCAGGCCTCAGGCCCGCCGCCGACGGTCATTTCACCCCCAGCGCATCACCCCGCCAGTCAGTCCGCCACGGGCGGCAGATCCGCCAGATCGTAGGGCGTGCTCTGATAGACGTAGTAGTTGAGCCAGTTCTGGTACAGGAGATGCGCATGGCTACGCCACCGAAAGACCGGTCCCTTCGCGGGATCATCGTCCTCGTAGTAGTTCACCGGCACGGGCACGTCCATCCCCTTGCCGATGTCGCGGCGATACTCGGCGTCCAAGGTGCCGCGGTCGTACTCGGGGTGCCCCGTCACGAAGATGCGGCGCCCGTCTTCAACGGACAAAATGGCGGGCCCGGCCTCCTTGCCTTCGGCGAGCACCCGAAGCGACGGGCACTTGGCAAGATCCGCCAAGTCAATCCCAGCGTGCCGGCTTTGCGGCATGAAGAACTCGTCGTCAAAGCCGCGAAGAAGCGGGTTTCCTCGCCGCACCACCTGATGCCGGTAAACGCCCGAGAGCTTCTGCGCAAGCGCCGTCTTCCCGATCCCGTAGTGGTGGTGCAGGCCGGCTAAAGCCCCCCAGCAGACGTAGAGAACAGAGTAGACGTGCGTCGCGGACCAGTCAAGGATCTCGGTGAGTTCCTGCCAGTAGTCCACGTCCTCAAAGGCCATCGTCTCCACCGGCGCTCCGGTGACGATCATCCCGTCGTAACGGTTCTCCTTCACCTCGTCGTAGGTCTTGTAGAAGGCCGCGAGATGCGCAGGCTCCACATGACGGGACTCGTGCGTCGCGGTCTTCAAAAGATCGAGCTTCACCTGCAACGGGGAATTCGCCAGAAGCCTCGCGATCTGCGTCTCCGTCGTCTCTTTGGCGGGCATCAGATTCACCATGAGAATCCGAAGCGGCCGGATGTCCTGCGTGCGGGCGCGCGCTTCGCTCATGACGAAGATGTTCTCTTCGGCAAGGGCTGCTGCGGCGGGCAGGCTGTCAGGCAAAACGACGGGCATAGGCTTACTCCTGAGAGGCCTTCAAGGCGGCGTCAAAGTCGGCGAGGAGATCCTCAATCGCTTCGATGCCCACGCTCACGCGGATCAATTCCGGCGGCACGCCGCAGGCGACCAGCTCTTCGTCCGTGAGCTGGCGGTGCGTCGTCAATGCCGGCGACAGGCAGCACGTGCGAGCGTCCGCCACATGCGTTTCAATCGCCGCGACCTTGAGGTTCTTCATGAATTTCAGCGCCGCTTCGCGTCCACCCTTGATGCCGAAGCTCACCACGCCGCAGCTCCCGTTGGGAAGGTACTTCTTCGCGCGCTCGTGCTCGGGGCTCGATTCAAGGCCGCAGTAGTTCACGTACGCCACCGCGGGGTGCTTTTCGAGGAACTCTGCCGCGGCCTGACCGTTGCTGCAGTGGCGCTCCATGCGCACCGCAAGGCTTTCAAGACCGAGGTTCAACTGATAGGCGGAATAGGGCGACGCCGTCGCGCCAAGGTCGCGCATCAGCTGCACGGTGGCCTTTGTGATGTAGGCCGCGCCCTGGCCGAAGGTCTTCGTGTAGACCAGGCCGTGGTAGCTCGGATCTGGCTGGGTGAGCCCCGGGAACTTGTCGGCGTGCGCCTCCCAGTCAAACTTGCCGGAATCGACGATGGCGCCGCCCACTGTGCCCGCGTGGCCGTCCATGTACTTCGTCGTGGAGTGAACGACGATGTCGGCGCCCCATTCAAACGGACGGCAGTTCACGGGGGTCGCGAACGTGTTGTCCACGATGAGCGGCACGCCGTGCTTGTGCGCGAAGTTTGCAAAGCGCTCGATGTCGAGAACGGTCAGGGCGGGGTTCGCGATCGTTTCGCCGTAGACCACCTTGGTGTTGGGACGGAACGCGGCTTCAAACTCCTCGTCCGTGCAGTCAGGGCGCACGAACGTGGATTCGACCCCCATCTTCTTTAAAGTCGTCTGAATGAGGTTGTAGCTGCCGCCGTAGATGTTGGTGCTCGCCACGATGTGGTCGCCCGCTTCGGCGATGTTGAAGAGGGCAAAGAAGATCGCCGCCTGGCCGCTCGACGTGAGCAAGGCGGCCGTGCCGCCTTCCAAGGCGCAGATCTTCTTGGCGACCGCGTCGGTCGTGGGGTTCGTCAGGCGGGAGTAGAAGAAGCCCGCGGCTTCGAGGTTGAAGAGCTTCGCGAGGCTTTCGCATTCGTCATAGACGAAGGTCGTGGACTCGACGATGGGGAGCTGGCGGGCTTCGCCGTTCTTGGGCTGCCAGCCGGCCGTAAGGCACAGAGTGTCGCGCTGCATGTGGATTTCTCCGAATGGTTTTGAAAGTCCTGCCATTGTGGCGGATTTCCCTTGAAAGCACCCCTGTAATACCTCAAGGAAATGCGTCGCCGCCCGGCGCTCCGCAGGCTATGGCAGGCAATATCGCAACGCTGCGCCTTCGCGCTAGGCAAAGCAAAACGGCCGGCGGATCCCCCGCTTTCACGGGATTCTCCGTCGGCCGTTTCCCTGAGATGAAGACCTAGGCCCTCATCTCAAGCGGCGCGATTACTTCGCGCAGATCTGGCAACGGGGCTTGATCTGCTTGAAGAAGTCGTTACCCTTGTCGTCCACGAGGATGAACGCCGGGAAGTCTTCGACTTCGATCTTGTACACGGCTTCCATGCCGAGTTCCGGCCACGCGATGCATTCGATGCTCTTGATGGAGCTCTGAGAGAGCACCGCAGCGACGCCGCCGATCGTGCCGAGGTAGAAGCCGCCATGCTTCTTGCAGGCGTCCGTCACCACCTGAGTGCGGTTGCCCTTGGCGATCATGACCATGGAGCCGCCGTGATCCTGGAAGAGGTCCACGTAGGGATCCATGCGGTTTGCGGTCGTCGGGCCCATGGAGCCGCAGGGCATGCCGGCCGGGGTCTTGGCGGGGCCGGCGTAGAGGATCGGATGATCCTTCACATACTGCGGCAGATCCTCGCCCTTGTCCAGAAGTTCCTTCATGCGGGCGTGCGCAATGTCGCGAGCCACGATGATGGTGCCCGAGAGCGACACGCGGGTCGCAACCGGGTACTTCGTGAGTTCGGCGCACACGGCCTTCATCGGCTGGTTCAGGTCGATCTTGATCGTTTCGCCTTCGCCCGCCTTGCGATATTCCTCAGGAATGAGTTCGCCCGGGTTCGTGTCGAGCTTTTCAATCCAGATGCCGTCCTTGTTGATCTTGGCGAGAATGTTGCGGTCAGCCGAGCAGCTCACGCCCATGCCGATCGGGCAGCTCGCGCCGTGGCGCGGCAGGCGGACGACGCGGATGTCGTGCGCCATGTACTTGCCGCCGAACTGAGCGCCGAGGCCGATGTTGCAGGCTTCTTCAAAGAGCTTCTTCTCGAGCTCGACGTCGCGGAACGCGCGGCCGGTTTCGTCGCCGGTCGTGGGCAGGTTGTCATAGAACTTCGTCGAGGCGAGCTTCACGGTGAGCATCGTCTTTTCGGCGGAGGTGCCGCCCACGACGAACGCGATGTGGTACGGGGGGCAGGCCGCCGTGCCGAGAGTCTTCATCTTGTCGATGAGGTAGGGAACGAGCTTGGCGGGATTCAGAACCGCCTTCGTTTCCTGATAGAGGTAGCTCTTGTTGGCAGAGCCGCCGCCCTTCACCACGCAGAGGAAGTTGTATTCAGCACCTTCCGTGGCTTCGATGTCGATCTGAGCAGGAAGATTGCACTTCGTGTTCACTTCGTCGTACATCGTGAGAGGAGCGTTCTGAGAGTAGCGGAGGTTCTCTTCGGTGTAGGTCTTGTAGACGCCGAGAGAAAGCGCTTCTTCGTCGCAGAAGCCGGTCCAGACCTGCTGGCCCTTTTCACCATGAATGATGGCCGTGCCCGTGTCCTGGCAGTAGGGGAGCTGCCCCTTGGCGGCCGTTTCCGCGTTGCGCAGGAAGGTGAGCGCGACGAACTTGTCGTTTTCGCTCGCTTCCGGATCCTTGAGGATCTTCGCGAGCATCTCGTTGTGCTTGCGGCGCAGATGGAAGTTCACATCGCGGAAGGCGGTGTTCGCGAGAAGCGTCAGGGCTTCGGGCGAGACCTTCACGATGGTCTTACCTTCAAACTCTCCCGTGGAGACGCCTTCCTTCGAGAGAAGGTAGTACTCCGTGTCGTCCTTGCCGCGCTGGAACATCGGCGCGTACTTGAAAGCAGGTGCTTGTGCCATTTCTTATTACCCTTTTATAAAGGTTGGGATCTAGACAGCCCGAACACTACTCCCTAAAAGGTAGGTTGAGCGTCTAAGGAACGGTTAAGTTTTTCGAAAAGCTTTGCCTAACGCAAAAGATCGCTACTCAGTAAGGGTTAGTACTTCCTACTGAGACGCCTTCACGCCGCCGCAAGGCTCTCCGCGGAATTTCGGCCGGATTTTCGAGAAAGCCCTCGCGGACAAATGTTTTCCGCCTTGCGCTTGCGAACGGACAAATACCCCTCAGGTGGTAGATCTCAATCGAAAAGGGCCGGACAGCACCCGCCGCCCGGCCCTTCTTTCGTTTTTTATCGCTGTCGCAGCGGCTCTCAGAGCGCCTCGGTGATTTCCACCTTGAGCTTTCCGACGCCGTTCACGCCGCCCTCAAACACGTCGCCCACCTGCGCGTCGGGAACGTTCACAGGAGCGCCCGTGAAGATGATGTCGCCCGCCTTCATCTCCCAGTACTGGGAAATCTGAACGATGAGCTCCGCGGGCGACGCAATCATGAGATCCGTGCTCGAGTCCTGCTTCTTCTGGTTGTTCTGGTAGAGCCATATAGCGGTGGGAGCCGGAAGCGGCGTTCTTGCCATCGGGCGGATGGCGGAAACGGGCGCGCCGCCGTCCAAGGTCTTCATCTGATCCCACGGACCGCCGTCCGCGCGGTCTTCGGGCGCCTGACGCCGCGTGAAGTCGTAGCCCACGCACCAGCCCCAGATGCACTGCTCGGCTTCTTCCAGCGTGAGGTTGCGGCCGCCCTTTCCTAGGCACGCCACGAGCTCGAATTCGGGCACCATCTTCACGGTGCGCGAAGGCATCGCCCAGCGGTACGTCGCGCCGTCCTCCACGGGCACCACCACGTCCGGCGACTTCATGAAGATCGGCGGACGAAAGCCCTTCTTCTCGTCGCGCGCCGCGGCATTGGCGGCGTAGTTCTTCGCCGCGCCGTAGACGCGGTGGATGGGGAAGAAGTCATAGCGTTCGTCCTGCACGGGAATCACCGGCTGGGCGGGAGGAGCAAAAAGAAACGGCATCGGTTGAGTCCTTGTTGGTTCTGAGTTGGACGGCGATCGAGAAAAAAGCACGCCGCCGCCCGTCAATGGCAGGCGAGGATACGCCCGGCGCCACCGAGTGACAATAGTAGAGAGCGGACCATAGTCGGAAGGCAATATATGAAACGACATTGATGTTTGTGCTTGACTGACCAACACAGGCTTGGTGTCCTTAAGTCTGTCTTACTCGAAGCACAAGTCACTTTGTCGTTCCGTATAACTCGACACGACCTCTTTCGTGAAGCCACTGATGCGTCGTTTCTGCCTTCTTAGGACCTGCCTTATCGAGTGACGACAGATTCGCCTCGACCTTGGGCGAAACGCTCCCCATGACTTTCTCAGCCAACACGCCTCGGATGGAAGCTTTGTTCGTTGAAGTTTTCATTCAGCGGCCGCCCTTTCAAAGGACAGCAAGAAAGTCGACTACCCCTGCTTTTGGGCAAATGCTTCAGCGTATCTTCCCATTCCTCGGTACGTGCTCTCATTCTGAAACGCGCCCTGATACGGCCGCTCCACTGCGGACTCCAGCCTCTCAAAAATCACGGTAGCCAGACCGTCGCCCGCCTGCAGTCGAATCGGCTCGGCGCCAACGTTCATTACCCGGAAATACACGACAGTCTTGTGTCCCGGCTGATACACCGGAGCCGTCAGCATCAGTCCCTGACGTATACGACTATTGCGAAGCGTCACCTGAGCCGCCATATCATCGGGCAAGTTGATAGTCTCGCAGCACTGTACAAACACCGACTGCATCGGCTTCAGTTCAATCACTGTCTCTTTCCGATCATCCGCCGTATGAAACAAGGCTGACGTCAGGTCGTACCCAATGGCCTGCACTCGCCGCTCATCATAAGGCGCGATCAGCACCTCGCCCCATTGCTTGATCTTTGCATCAGTCAGCATGGCTGTCTCCTACATAAAATATGTTGTGATTATACACGCAATAAGCAGTCGCACACAGCATCGCAAGAAAAAACAAAAACGCCCGAAACCAATGGCGACGGGCGTTAGCGGGAAAGCGACGCATCTTGTTTCTGGTAGGCCCAGTAGGGCTCGAACCTACGACCAAGGGATTATGAGTCCCCTGCTCTAACCGACTGAGCTATGGGCCCGAATAAAAGACGCGAAACAACTTTCCGAACGAAGCGAAAAAAGTTCGCCTCGAACAGGCCGCGGATTCTACATGACAACCCACTTTCGCGCTATGCTGAGGGAAAGCGCACTGCGAAGCGCCTTTGCGCCGGGCCGGCTTCACTGGGAAGCCGGCGGGCCCAACTTCAGAGGGATTGCACCAACATGGCAAAAAAGCATACGAACGCGGTTTATCTCGTCGCCACGAACGGCCTCATCACCGTCAAGAACTTTGAACCCCGCACGTTCGGCGATGCGCTGGGCGGCAGTCTCAAGAAGGGCTGGAAGAAGGATCCGGCGAAGCTCGCCGCCGCGGTGGCTTCCGATCCCGACGTCCTCACCGCCGCCGTCGGCCTGATGGGCGCGACGCAGGACATCCTCGCCAAGGAGCTCGACAAGCTCTCCGACAAGATCAACGGCATCTACGAAACCGCGATCAACGACAACGACCGCGACTTCACGAAAGCCGAGATCAAGCTTCTGGACAAGCTCGAGCCCAACGCCGACCAGCTTTCAGAAGATCTCGAAGACATGGTGACGATGCCGCCCTCTCACTGGCTCCTCCTCTCCTCAAAGAAGAGCTACAAGGTCATCGCCCGCGTCTTTGAAGAGTTCTTCAACCTTCCCGTCGTGGACGGCTGGGAATGCTTCTCCCCCGCCCTTGACACCCCCGAAGGTCTTGCCGCGCACGAGCTGCGCGCCTTCGGCCTCGGCGCCGTCGAAACCTTCGGCCTCGAATTCAACTACGACACCGAAATCGCGCCGGCCTCCGTCTCCACGACGCTCACCGTAGCGGAGCTCAACGCAGCTGCCGCGGAAGCGGGCTACCCCGTCTCCTTCGTGGAAGACGTGATTCCGCAGCGCGCCTCCGCGATGAAGGAAGAAGAAGCCGAAAAGAAGGCCGCGCCTGCCAAGAAGCCCGCAGCGAAGAAGGCGCCCGCCAAGAAGCCTGTGGCGGAAAAGAAGCCCGCCGCTGAAAAGCCGGCTGCGAAGACCGAAGCCAAGCCCGCAACCAAAGCGGTTGCCAAGGCGCCCGCGAAGGCCCCAGCCAAGACCGTGAAGCCTGCGGCGAAGGCGGCGCCCGCCGCAAAGCAGGAAACCAAGCCCGCTGAGAAGCACGCCGTCAAGGCCGCGCCCAAGGCGGCTGCGAAAGCGCCGGCCATGAAGCCGGCCGCCAAGAAGGCTCCCGCCCCCAAGGAAGCGGCCGCCAAGCCCGCTGAACCCGTGAAGCCCGCCGCCGCGCCGGCTGCGCCCGCGGTGAAGGCGTAAGTCTTTCGCTTCTTTTAAAACCGCTTCGACCTCGCCGCCGAAGCGGTTTTTCGTTTCTTGAGACCTTTCATGGCAACCCGCTTTTCTCCGCTTTCCGCGATCAAGATCTTCTTTCGCAGCCTTGCCTTGCGCAACTTCGTGCGCTTTCGCGGCCGCGCCTCGCGCCGGGAGTTCTGGTCCTTCTGGTGCGTGACCGCCCTTCTCTACGCGCTTTTCTTTGCGCTCTTTTTCGTCGAAAAGACCGTAGCGGGATCGCTTCTCACGATCCATTTCGTCGCAACATCGATTCCGATGCTCGCCTCGGCCGTACGGCGCCTGCACGACACGGACCGCTCGGGCTGGTGGGTGGGCGGCATTCTGCTTCTCAACATGACGTCGATCACGATGCAAAACCGCGGCTTCATCGAGCCCGCCTACGGCTTTTCGATCGCCGGCGCCATTCTCGGGCTCGTTGTCCTCTTTCTCCTCACGCGGCCCGGCCGCACAGCGCCCAACCGGTTCGGCAATCCTGAGCCGGCGCTCTGAGACGCGCTTTCATTGCCAAAAGGCCCGCGCTGCATAACACAGGCGGGCCTTTTTTCAGGAACGAAACGAAGCGGCTCAGTGCTTTCCAGGCACCTTGCCCACCACGCCCTTCACGAAGTAGTTCATCTTCAAGAGGTGGTTGTCATCCGCGGCGGAGCCCGCGGGGATCACGGTCACGCCTTCGTTCGTCACAACGGGGCCCGTGAAGACGTTGAACTCTTCCTTCTCCATCTTGCCGTAGACGGCGTTGATGTCATCCACGACGACCTTCGGCGCCTTGTCGGTGATGGCAGAGAGCTTCACCATGTGCAGCTCCGCGCCGCCCCAGAGCGGCTCCACCTTCCACTTGCCGTCCATCACGGCCTGAATGCGCTTCGCGTAGTACTCATCCCAGTGGTGCGTCACGGCGCCAATCAGCATTGTCGGAGCCGCAGTCTTCATCGGGGAGTGGTAGCTGATCACCGGCACCTTGGCGCCCTCGGCGGTGGCAGCCACCGCCTGAGAGTTCGTGTGGTGCGTGATGATGTCGCAGCCCTGGCCAATCAGGGTCTTCGTCGCATCGGCTTCCTTGCCCGGGTCATACCAGGCGTTCGTCCACACGACGCGCACTTCGATGTTGGGGTTCACGGACTGCGCGCCCAGCGTGTAGGCGTTGATGCCCTGAAGCACTTCGGGAATCGGCACGGCGGCGACGTACCCCAGCTTGTTGTCCTTCGTCATCGCGCCCGCGAGTTTGCCGGCGAGATAGCGCGCCTCGTAGAAGCGCGCGTTGTAGTAATTGAAGTTCTTGGCGGTCTTGTAGCCCGTCGCATGCTCGAACTTCACGTCCGGAAATTCACGCGCCACCTTGAGGCCGGGGTTCATGAACTCAAAGCTCGTCGCAAAAATGATCTTGTTGCCCTGAGCAGCCAGATCGCGGATGACACGCTCAGCGTCCGCCACGCCAACGACGTTCTCCACAAAGCTCGTCTTCACCTTGCCCGCGAACTGCTTTTCAATCGCTTCGCGCGCTTCATCGTGCTGCTTGCTCCAGCCTTCGTCGGCGCGGGGGCTCGGGTAAAGCCAGGCGGCCTTGAGTTCTTCCGCCGCGGAGTGTCCCGCAACGAGCGCGCAGGCCGCGGCGGCGAGCAGGAGGGGGAGACGTTTTTTCATGGAGAATCTCCAAAAAAGACCAATAGCTTCAGAGCGAGCCGCAGCTATCGGGCCGCGGGCGGGCTCCACCAGAATTTCGTTGGGCGCCATTGTAGCGGAGCGCCTCGCCGCTTCTCACGCCAAAATCAACGGCATTCCACCTACTTTTGCTCCGCTTTAAGGAGACGGAGTCGCAAGTTGCGGTATCCTTTCGCATTCCTAATCTTTCATGCCTGACCCTGATGAAATCGCCTCTTGTGTCCGTTGTTGCCGAAGCCGTCTTTCTCGCCGCCTCGCACACGCTCGCCGCGCGCACGTTTGAAGCCTTCTGGAAGAAGGTGTCGCCGAAGCTCGCCGAGGGCGTGGACTATGTGGACTCCCATGAAGGGGACGTGCTGCACGCGGACAAGACCTTCCTTGAAATCATCACGCTTCGGGATGCGGAGATCACCCGCATCGTGAACGCGTGCCTCAAGGACTTCATGTCGGGGAAGATCACGGAAGCGCTCTCCCGCGTCAACCGCATCGAAGACCGCTTGAACGAGCGGCGCGAGCAGATCAACGCGTGGAAGCTTGCGCTCATCTCAGCGCCTGCGACCTCACTGCTGCCACTGCGCTTGACGAGAAAACGCCTCGAAGGGCGCATCGCCCGCGAAAAGAAGGCGATTGAAGCCGACGAAGCGACCATCGCGCAGATCAAGACCGAAGCGCTCGCGGACTTCAAGGCGGCAGGCGTGGAACTCACCCCGGAGCAGCTCGACGGCCTGCTCTACTCCGCCGAAGGCAGCGACATCGCCCGCGTCATGGCAGCCGCGGACAACATCCGCAGCATTGAAAAGCGCCTCTCGGACCTTCTCGCCAAAACCGACGCCACCGCGGCCGAAGCAAAGACCTACACCGGCTTTCTCATGATGTGCTACCGCATCTATCTGGAAGCGGTGGAACGCGCTCTGGTCGCCGTGGACAAGAACTACCTCGTAAAGCTCAAGGCCGTGAAGGAAAGCGCGGGCGAGCAGCTCCTGCAGGCCGACCGACTCATCGGCAAGGCGCACAAGACAAGCCGCGCCGCCAAAACCAACCGCGAGCTGAACGCCCGCACGATCGAGATGGCAGAGCTCTACGAAGCCCACCTCATCAACCGCCGCGAAGAGCTGCGGCATCTGCGCGAAGAGATGCTCATCAACTTCGAGCTCGCCGTGAACACCTTCCGCACCGTAAAGGTCGGCGCCGAGCTCGTGGACGTGATGAAGACTTCCGAAAACGACCTCAAGAGCGTCTTTGAATTTGAAGCGCCCCAGTTCTCCGCCTTTTACGACAAGAACCTGCGCGGCGAATTTGACAGCATGACAAGGAAATTAAAAGCATGAGCCTCAAGACCTCGGGCCTGCGAGCCATTCTGGACGAAGTCGTGATCTTCGGCTTCGCGATCGCCGCGGGCTGGGGCGCGCATACGCTTCTGTCCCAGTACATCGCTGACACCACCGTGCTTCTGGTGGTATCGATTTTCGCTGTCTTCGCAGGCGCTCGGATCGGGCGCTTCGTGATGAAGAAGTGCTGACAAGAAAACACACCTCCCGCAAGAACACCAACCACCGGGCCGCAAGGCCCGTTTTTTAGCTCCCCATCATGACCTTCCGTACCCGATACTCATATCACCGACGACCAGAGGCAACCGCCGTTCCGGAATAACCG
>CAVACW010000069.1:0-14649 GCA_963587345.1 uncultured Oscillospiraceae bacterium
CGAACGTGGCTCCTCCGACTCGTGATGGTAGATTTGGGAGCTTTCGAACTAACGGGCAGACATAGGTCGAGACTGAAGACAGCAAAGCGGCCGTTTCGATGGGCGAAACGGCCGCGGAAGGGGGCAGAGCCCTTTTTCAGGGCTTCAAGCGGTTCTGAAATGGACCGATTGGAGCCGAATGGAATAGGTCAAGCCGGTTGCAAATGAGCCGACTGAACCGTGGTTGAAGGCGGAGGCATGAGCTCCTGCTTCAGTTTTTCGATGACCTGTTGCGTGAGGCCGGTCATTCGTGCAATGAAGGCAGCGTTGCAGCCTTCAGTTAACATGTTGCGAGCAGTTTCTTTTTGGAACTCCTCTCGAAACTCCTCTCGAAACTCCTCTCGTGCTTCTTCTCGCGCTTCGTCGCGGATGCTGTCTTCAATCGTATACATGGATTTCAATGCCTCCTCAAGGGACGTGTCTACAAATATACCGTTCTTTTCAAGGAATTGCTTTTTTCCGGGCACTCCGCGATTTCGAAAGAGGACGCCAAGGATGTTCAGCGGGTCTTTGTCGGTGGCCTGCATGTTGCCTTTGGGCAGGTGGAGCTTTGCGTACTGCAACTTGTGGCTGGCAGGTGATTGGGTTGAAACTACGGGGCCGTCGGGAAGGTGTTGGCAAGAGGTCAGGAATTCGCCGCGCTCGAGGACGGATTCCATTGATTTCAACGGATCAATGAAGAGCCAGATGCTGTAGACCTTTTGCAACTTGTTGTAATCGGTGCCTCGAATGATGCCACGGCTTTTCTGGATGGTGATGCCGCGCCCGAGGTAAAAGACGATGCGGTTTTCGATGTCGTAGCCGAGATTTCGCCCAGCCTGCACCTCGATGTTGATGCGGATTCGTTCACCGTTGCAGACGACGGTGAAGAGCGAGTCATAGACAATCTTGTTGCCGTCTTCGAGCGCTTCGGTGTTTTCGCCTCGAATTCGAGAAGAAACGTATTGCGGATCGACGGGCTCGGACATGAACGCTACGGGCTGCTCAATGCACTTCACGATTTCGTCGAGGGAGAAGGCGGCGAATTCCGGGCAGCAAATCTTCAAAATCAAGGCATCGATGATTTTGAAGAGCAAAAGCTGCTTGGTGGCGATGTCGCCTTCCGGTTGTGGCTTGGTGTCAATTTCTGTCACGGAGGACTCCTTTGCTGAAGATTATTATTTATAAAAAGTAATTTCATTTAAAACAATTAATTTTGTTCTTTGCCTTCGAAGCTGTTGGGGCGGGGCAGCGACTTGAGATAGTCTTCAGCGTTGATCCAGTGAATGCTGTCAACGGTCTGGTCTGGCCCGAGGTAGATCACGGCCTTTTCTTTCATTTCGCCATAGCGAGCTTTGATTGCGCCGCACGTCTTGGCGTCGTTGAACGCTTGAGTGAGTTCGGGCGAAGCTTCCGTGCAGTGGACGACGCGAAATACGCGGCAGCTGCGGCCGTCTTCGGCGGCGATCACGAGATCAAAGTCATCAGACTTGGCGTGCACGGCAAAGGCGCGCGGAAGTTCGGCGCCGTTGTCGGGAAGCGACTTGAGCGTTTCGAGAAGCAGTAAATCCTTCATGAGTTGCTCGAGCACGACGTCCGTCAGCTGCTTTCCTAGTTGGTGGAGCGCCGCCAGCGACAGCTCGGCAAAGCACGGGGCCTTGAGCCACTCATGAATGAGCGACAGCAGTCGGCTGAATCGCAGCCCTGGGAGCAGAGCCAGCGGGCGGCGGCTCGCCTTGCCGCTTGCAAGGCTCAGGGTGAGGCCGGGAACGATGAAGTCCAGCGCCTCAAGGCAGTCAATGAGCTCTTTTTCCTGAGATGTGGTGAGCTTCTCCGTCGAATCGTCTTCCTCGTCCTCGTCAAGCCGCGCCAGCGCGTAGCGGGCGGCGGAGTCAGACACGCCTTCCGGGAGCAGCGGGGAGAGGCTGTCCTTGAAAAGGGCGTTGAGAAGCGCCGTGTCCTCCTTTTTTAGGAGGCGATCCAGCTGGCGGCCGAGGCTTCCCGTCTGGCAGAGCTCGATTACCGAGCGATAGCTCTCCACCTCCCGGCTGTCGGTGAGCGCCGCGGTGAGGTTGTCCACGATCGCGGCCTGCGGGTAGCGCTTTGCGTTGCTGATGTCTGTGAAGGTCGACTGGTAGTCAAATGACAGGGTGCCGCCAAAGCGCAGGTGATTGTCAAGCGACCGGGCATGCAGAAGCCGAATGCACTCGCGGTAGGAGAGAAAGGTGGTGTGAATGCGAACCGTGCGCCCGAAAAGGCAGCTGGACTCTGCCAAAAGAAGCTTCATCGACTTCGTGCCGGAAAGCACGATCTTGACGCTCATCGTGGCATAGAGGTCGGCAAAGACGGCGGCGCTTGCCACAAAGCCCGCGAGATTCGTGACGTCGTCCAGAAAAATCTGGCGGACGCCGTCGCGGATGAGCTTCATGATGTCGTGGTGGAGCGCGTCGAAGGTGTCCGCGGGCTGCACGGCGATGTAGGCCGTTTCGTTTGACGGCAGGGAAGCGGCGGCCTGCAGCATCATCAGCGTCTTGCCGGTGCGGCGAAGGCCGGTGACAAGGCAGAGGCGCCCGGGCGTGGCGTCTTTGAGGTACTGCTCGAGCTCGGCGAAGCAGTCGCGGTGCTTGAAGTGCGCGGAGGTGGCCGTGAGGGTGCGCAGCATGGCGCCCGTGAAGACGCGCGTGCGGTAGTTGTCGTCTTCCCCCGTCTTGAAGATGAGGGGGGCGGGCTTGTCGCCCGTGAGCTGCTGCAGCTCTTCCTGCAGCTCGTCGCGGCGCCGGACGGCGGCCATCACGTCGTCGAAGACGTCCTTCTTGATGTAGCGAGTGTAACTTTTTCCGTTCTCTCTGCCCTGAAGATAGTAGCGTTCATGACCGTTGATGGTCTTTTTGGAAAGACGCCCCTTGGGCAGGGCGGCGAGTTCTGTCTTGATTTGCAGAACGCGGTTGAAGTCGGTCATGAAGATCTCCAGATGGAAAGCGGATAACCGGCATTGTAACCAATAATCAACGTCTGCAAATAACTAAGTTTCTTTGGGACGAAAAAAACCGGCGGAACGAGCCGCCGGCCTTTTTAAGGCTGAAGGAGTCAGCCGGGATTAGTAGTTCGACGCGCGAACCTGCTGGTAGGCCTGCGGATGGTGGCAGATCGGGCACACTTCCGGCGCCTTCTTGCCCATCACGAGGTGGCCGCATTCACGGCACTGCCACATGACTTCTTCGCTCTTTTCGAAGACCTTCTGCATTTCGACGTTGTGAAGGAGCTTCAGGAAGCGCTCTTCGTGCGCGCGCTCGATGGCGCCCACGCCGCGGAACTGGAAGGCGAGTTCGGGGAAGCCTTCTTCTTCGGCGTCACGGGCGAACTGCTCGTACATGTCCGTCCATTCGTAGTTTTCGCCAGCGGCCGCGGCCTTCAGGTTCTCCACGGTGTTGCCGATGCCGCCCAGATGGCGGAACCAGATCTTCGCGTGCTGCTTTTCGTTGGCGGCGGTCTCTTCAAAGAGCTCGGCGATCTGCTGATAGCCTTCCTTGCGGGCGACGCTCGCAAAATACGTGTACTTGTTGCGAGCCTGGGATTCGCCGGCAAAAGCCGCTTCGAGGTTCTTTTCGGTCTTGGTGCCGGCAAACTTGTTTTCAGCCATAACTTTCTCCTGTATCTGAGTCCTTCCTTTTTTGGGGAGGATCAATGGTGGCGACGGATCCGCCAGAATGGGGGCGCGGGCCCGTCGCCGGATGCAGGCACTTTATCAGCTTTGACGCCTTGCCCCAACTATGAAGGCGATAGAAGGCGGCTTTTTCCGTTCGCCGTCTTCCTGAAAATCGCCCGCCAGGCCTTGCGGCGCAGGACTTTCTGTTCGCCGAGTCTGAGACGGATTGAAACACATTGGCGGCGTGCGCGGGCTCAAAGCAAAGCCGCCCGCCTGACGGCTGGTCAGCGGGCGGCAAAAGGGCTGCAAAGCGCGGCGGCTACTTGTGGCTCACGCGGCGCACGAGCCAGTCGCCGAAGCTTTGGATGGACTGCACGAAGGCGATGAGGATCACCACCACGGCAAGCATCACTTCGGGCATGAAGCGCTGGTAGCCGTAGCGGATGCCCATGTCGCCCAGACCGCCCCCGCCGATGGCGCCCGCCATTGCGGAAGCTCCTACGAGCGCTACGAGCGCGATGGTGAGGCCGGCGATGATGCCTGGGAGCGCTTCAGGCACGAGCACCTTCGTGATGATCTGCAGGTCGGTGGCGCCCATCGACTGCGCGGCTTCAATGAGGCCCTTGTCCACTTCGCGCAGGCTCGTTTCGACGAGTCGGGCGATGAGGGGCGCCGCGGCAATCGTAAGCGGCACGATGGCCGCGGTGGTGCCGATCGAGGTGCCCGCGATGAGGCGCGTGAGCGGAATGATCGCCACGAGCAGGATGATGAAGGGCGTGGAGCGCACGGCGTTCACGATCCAGCCCAGGGGCTTGTTGAAGGCCCCGGCGGGACGGATGCCGCCCGTGGCGGTGGTGTAAAGCAGAATGCCCAGCGGAATGCCGACAGCGGCGCCGAGCGCCCCGGAGACGCCGACCATGAGGAGCGTTTCCAGAAACGACTCCCAGAGCATGACGATGAGATCAGAGGACATTTTTCGTGAGCTCCTCAACAATGACGCTGCGGCTTCTCAGGAAGGCGACGGCTTGGGCGAGCACGTCGGGCTCGGCGTGCGTGAGCACGGTGAGCGTGCCGAAGCCTTCGCCCTGCACTTCGTCGATCTGGCCGAGAAGAATGTTGAAATTAAGGCCGTACTCGCGAGAGGCTTCGCTGATGACAGGGGTGGTGGCGTTGCTCCCCACGAAGGTGAGGTGCAGGATGTGGGCGGTGGAGGCGGTGCCGGCCGCCGCTTCCTGCGCCCGGATGCGCGCAATGCACGACTCGGGCAGGTTCTGCGCCATGATGCTGCCGATGAGGGCGCGCGCCGTTTCGCTCTGCGGGCGGCGGAAGACGTCGATCACGGACCCCGTCTCTACGACGACGCCCTTGTTCATGACGGCGACTCGGTCGCAGATCTCTTTGACGACGTCCATCTGGTGCGTGATCATGACGATCGTGAGGCCGAGGTCGTGGTTGATCTTCTTTAGTAGCTGCAGCGTCGCCACCGTGGTTTCGGGGTCGAGAGCGCTTGTCGCTTCGTCGCTCAGGAGCACGGTTGGATCCGCGGCGAGGGCGCGGGCGATGCCCACGCGCTGCTTCTGGCCGCCGGAAAGCTGCGACGGAAACTTGTTGCGGTGTTCAGAGAGGCCCACGAGGTCGATCAGGGGATCCACCTTCTTCTTGATGTCCGCGGCCTTCATTCCCATCAATTCCAGCGGGAACGCGGCGTTTTCGTAGACGGTGCGCGACGAGAGGATGTTGAAGTGCTGGAAGATCATGGCGATCTTGCGGCGCGCGGCGCGAAGCTCCGCGTCGGAAAGCCGGTTGAGACACTGGCCGGCAACGGTCACCGTCCCTTCGGTAGGGCGGTTCAGAAAGTTGATGCAACGGACCAGCGTGGACTTGCCGGCGCCGCTTCGGCCGATGATGCCGAAGATTTCACCCTTTTCAATCGTCAGCGACACGTCGTTCAAGGCAAGAAAGTCCTGGCCCTCGGGCGTGCGGTAGCGCTGCGTGATGTGCTGCAGCTCGATCATGTCAAATTCCGTAGAAAGCCGCCCGGATGCCGTGAGGCGGAGAAGTGGGCGGCAACTTGAATAAAGAGAAGTCTCGGGAGTGTATCGATTTTCTTTGCCGAAAAAGAAAACCCGCGGCACTTTTTGCGCGGGTTCTTTGAGGTATTACTTGGATTCAGCGGCTTTCGCTTCTGGGGAGTCGACATTTCTGGTTATTTCGAGGCCCATGCAAGCCGCATCGCTAGGACGCCGACGACTCTGAGGGTTCCGGTGGCGGAGGCGGCGGGGCTTTGGCGGGATCAAGATTTTCGAAGTCCCCCAGCACGCGGGACCACACGGACGGGCACTTCTTGAAGTTTCGCTCCATGAAGGCCTTGTGCACTTCCATGTCGTCCGTGGGGCAGGTCGCGGCCATCAGAAGCGAATTGTCCGGAATGTGGATGTTCTGGCCCGCAAGGCGCTCCAATTCCTCCATCAGGTCTTCCTGCTTGCGGGTCATCGCGAGGTACACCTCGCCAAGAAGCCGCGCGTCAAGGCAGGCGCCGTGGAGCGTTCGCATCGAGCTGTCCACTTCGTAGCGGGTGCAGAGAGCGTCCAGGCTGTTTCTCAAGCCTGGGTACATCTTTCGCGCCATCGCAAGGGAGTCAACAATGCTCGGGCAGTAGTCCTCGAGCTTTCCCTTGCCGAGGCGGGCGAGCTCCATGTTGAGGAACCCCACGTCGAAGGAGGCGTTGTGGATGATGAGCTCCGCCCCCTTCACGAACTTCAGAAAGTCGTCGGCGATGTCGGCAAAGACCGGCTTGTCCGCGAGGAATTCGTTCGTGATGCCGTGAATGGCGACGGCTTCAGCAGGCACGTCGCGCTCGGGGTTGACGTACTGCCAGTAGACGTGGCTTTCGTCGTCGGACAGGGTGCGGCCCACGATTTCAAAGCAGCCGATTTCCACGATGCGGTCGCCCTTGTCGGCTTCCGTCCCCGTGGTTTCGGTATCAAGACAAATCTGACGCATGACGTTCGCTTAAAAGAGAGTGGGAGAAGTCTTGGGGGCGGGCAGCGGCTTGTCTTCGGGGAGGTCGCCTGCGCGCACGGCGGCGCAGCCCTTGTTGGCGAGCTCGTCCGCCTTTTCGTTGCCGGGGTCGCCCGCGTGGCCCTTTACCCAGCACCATTCGATGTTCGTAAAGCGCGACGCCTCGCGATCGAGGGCCTGCCAGTACTCGAGGTTCTTGATGGGACCGTCCTTCTTTTTCCAGCCGCGCGCCTTCCAGCCGGGAATCCAGCGGGTGATGCCGTCCTTGACGTAGGAGCTGTCCAGATGCATGCGGATGGGACAGTCGCGCTTCACGGCCTTGAGGGCTTCGTACGCGGCGCGAAGCTCCATTTGGTTGTTGGTGGTGGTTTTGAGGCCGCCGCACATTTCGCGGCGCTTTTCGCCCCAGACCATCAGCACGCCCCAGCCGCCGGGGCCGGGATTGAACTTGCAGGCGCCGTCGGTCCAGATTTCAAGAATGGTTGCTGCCATGAGAAAAAATATCAGTTTTGCTGCAGGGCGCCAGAGGCGACCTTGCGGTCGGCGAACGCGGCGCGCCCGACGAAGGTGAGGCCCTGCACCTTCTTTTTGGCGATGAGCAGGACGACGTTGCTCAGCGTGGGCCACCAGCGGTTGCCGGCGAGATCAAGCTTTGTGGGAAGAAGGCCCGAGCGGCCGCCGTCGGCGGTGCCGTAGACGCCGTAAAAGCCGCCCACGACGGTGAGGCCCTCGCGCGTGATGAGGGACTTCACGGCGGCGGTGCTCTGGGGCGCAATGCCTGCGGGAAGCACGCCGCGGCCAAAGAGCCGCCCCTTCAAGCTCCAGAAGCCCGAGGCATTGAAGAAGGTGGCGACCAACGTGCCCGACGGGGCGAGGATGCGGTTGATTTCCCGCATCGAGCCCGCGGGGTCCGCGGCCGGATTGTCCGCGCCGTGGGGCCAGACGACGAGGTCAGCGCATTCGTCCTTTAAAGGCAGGGCGTTCGTGAGCGCCGTGACGGGGGAGCGCCAGTCGTCTTCGGCGAGCGCGACAGCGTCTTCGGTGACGAGCACCTGATGCCCGATGGGGCTCTTTTTCAGCGCATCAATGACGGGAAGCCCCAGCTGCACCGCGCGGTCTCCGGAAATCCGGGCCGCGGTGCGCGCAAAGGCCGCCGTCTCCCACGCCATGACCGTGCGGCCTGCGTCGGTGGTGGAGAAGGTGAGCCAGTCAGGCAAGGCGCCGGTCATTGAAGTGCCCTCTTAGCGGTGCAGTCCCGGAATGCCGCGGCCGAGGCCGCCCAAGGCGCGCATCATGCGCCCCAAGCCGCCCTTTTGCATCTTCTTCATCATGTCGCGGGTCTGCTCGAACTGCTTTAAAAGGCGGTTCACTTCCTGCACGGTGACGCCGGCGCCCGCGGCGATGCGCTTTTTGCGGCTCGCCTTGATGAGGTCGGGGTTGCGCCGCTCCTTCGGGGTCATCGAATTGATGATGCCTTCGGTGCGGCGCATCTGCTTGTTGACGTCGGCGTCCTTCACGTGGGAGGCCGCCTCCTGAAATTGGGCAGGCAGCTTGTCGATGAGCCCTGAGACGCCGATCGACTTCATCTGCGTGATCTGCGCCTTGAAGTCGTTCAAGTCAAAGCGCTCGCCCGTCTTCAATTTCTTCGCGAGCTTGGCCGCTTCGTCGATGTTCACCGCCTCCTGCACGTTCTTCACGAGGGCGACGATGTCGCCCATGCCGAGGATGCGGCCCGCCATCTGCTGCGGGTTGAAGGCTTCAAAGCCCGTGAGCTTTTCGCCCGTGCCCACGAACTTGATGGGCTTGCCGGTGACCCAGCGCACGGAGAGCGCGGCGCCGCCGCGGCTGTCGCCGTCCGTCTTCGTGAGGACGATGCCCGTGAGGTTGAGCCGTTCGTTGAAGGCGCGCGCCGTGTTGACGGCGTCCTGGCCCAGCATCGCATCAATGACGAAGAGGGTTTCCGCGGGCTTTAATTCGTCCGAGAGGAGCTTCACCTCCTGCATCATCGCTTCGTCGATCGCGAGACGACCGGCCGTGTCGGCGATCACCACGTCATAGAAGTGGCGGCGCGCGTAGTCCATGGCGCTGCGGGCGATGTTAAGGGGCTTTTCGTCTGTCGAGCTCGGAAAGAAGTCGCAGCCCGCCTGCGCGGACACGGTCTTCAGCTGCTCGATGGCGGCGGGGCGGTAGACGTCGGCGGAGAAGGTGAGAACCTTCTTGTTGAGGTTCTCTTTCAGCCATTTGGCGAGCTTGCCGGCGGTGGTCGTTTTGCCC
Source organism: uncultured Oscillospiraceae bacterium (assembly GCA_963587345.1). Lineage (GTDB taxonomy): Bacteria > Pseudomonadota > Gammaproteobacteria > Burkholderiales > Burkholderiaceae_F > Duodenibacillus. The sequence continues at coordinate 8,960 of CAVACW010000069.1, forward strand.
GCGCCCTGCAGGCCTGCCATGAGGATGACGGCGGGCGGCTGCACGTTGAGGCGGATCGAGCGCTCCTCTTCCGGCAGGTCGCCGCCAATGACGGCGGTGAGCTCCTTTTCCACGACGCCCACGAGGGCCTGGCCGGGATTCAAGGACCCCACCACCTCGGTGCCGAGCGCCTTTTCCTTGATGCGGCCGATGAGCTCCTTCACCACTGGGAGCGCCACGTCGGCTTCAAGGAGCGCGAGACGGATTTCGCGCGTCATTTCGCGCGTGTTTTCTTCCGTGAGGCGCGCCTGGCCGCGCACCGTTTTCAGGATTTTGGAAAGACGGGAACTTAACGTATCAAGCATGGTTGCTGGGCGGCCTTTGTTGTTTCGGCCGCTGTCTTAAGATTTCTGCCGGGTGTTTCGAACTAGAATCGGTACTGACGCAGCGAAGAAGGGGCGAGGGCCCGCGGGCGTTTGCGCCTCCCTTCTTGGCGGCCCTATTTTACGGCAAACCTGCCCGGCGTCCGAAGCCAGATTTCGAGGCGCGGCAGACGGCCGGTTTTTCGCTTTTGAGAGTGTTTGTCATGACGCAGTTTGCCATCAGTTGGATTCCCGCCGTCGCGGCCGGACTGGCGTATCTTGCCGCCGGCACCCGCGTGGTGCGCGCTGTGAGTTCGCCTGACGCCGGGGTGAATCTTGCAAAGCTTCGGTGGGCGGCGATGGCGGCGGCCCTGCTGCATCTTGTGGCTGTGGCGGGCGAGATGTGCGGCCCGGGGGGCGTCATTCATTTCGGGTTTGGCCTGGCCGTCTCCGTGGCGCTGCTGCTTGCGGTCTTCATCACGCTTTTGGAGAGCTGGGTGAGAAAGGTCTCGGGGCTGATGGGGGTGCTTCTCATCGTGGCGGCCGTGGCGGCTGTGATGCCGGTCTTCTTTCCGGGCGAAGCCGTGCCGGCCGAGAAGTGGAGCGTGCTTTTCCGCGTGCATCTTCTGGCGGCGCTCGCGGCCTACAGCTTCATGACGATCGCCTTCGTGCAGGCGGTGCTGCTCGCACTCCTGCAGCGGCAGTTGAAGGATCCGGCGGCTTCAACGCAGTCGGGGCTCGTCGCGAACCTTCCCAACCTCATGGCGATGGAGCGCATCCTCTATCGCATCGTGCTGCTGGGCTTTCTCTGCCTCACGCTCGTTTTGGTGCTGGGGGCCTTTGCAACGAATGAAGCCTTTGGCCAGTATCTCGTCTTTGATCACAAGACGGTGCTTACGTGGCTCGCGTGGATTGTTTTTGCCGTTCTTCTCGTGGGGCGCTACTTCTTTGGGTGGCGCAACAAGCAGGCGCGCGCCTGGTTCTGGGCGGGCTATGCGATTCTCGTCGTCGCTTATCTCGTCTACCGTCTTATTTTTGAACTTTTTTTAATCTGACATGGGACGCATTCTTTTCTGGGTCGGCCTTGCCGTCATCCTCTGGGCCGTGATCGTTCTCGGACGCCGCCGTCGCGAGGCGGCGGACCGGGCCGCTCGGCGCGAAGCCCGGCGGGAGGCGCGCGAGGCGCAGGCAGCGATGCCCGTGCCAATGAAGACGTGCCCTGTCTGCGGCGCGCATTTTCCCGGCACTGAGGCGGTGATGGGCGACGGCGTTGCCTACTGCTCGGAAAAGTGCCGCGGCAAGGCCCGTGCCGCGAAGTTTGAAGACATCCAGCATCGCGAGAAGTGATGTTCGTCATCAACCGCGAGGGCTGGATTGAAGAGGGCGCGGAAATCCTTCCCTCGGATCACTTTGACGAGCGCCCCGAGGGCGCAGCGCCCTACCTCACGGTGCTCCACAACATCACGCTGCCGCCGGGGCGCTTTCTTACGGGTTGCGTGGAGGCGTTTTTCACCGACCGGCTGGACTATTCTCTCGATCCGAGTCTGGAGAGCCTTCGCGGCATCCGCGTCTCAAGCCACTTCTTCATTCGCCGCACCGGGGCCGTCGTGCAGTTCGTGAGCACGGAAAAGCGGGCGTGGCACGCGGGCGTGAGCACCTTTGAGGGCGTCTCTCGCTGCAACGACTTTTCCGTGGGCATCGAAATCGAAGGCACGGACTTCGCGCCCTTTGACGAGCGGCAGTACCGCGTGCTCCCGCTCTTGCTCGCCGCCATTCGTGCTCGCTACCCCGTGCGCGCCGTCGTCGCCCACAGTGACATAGCGCCAGGGCGCAAGACCGATCCTGGTCCCTACTTTGACTGGCGGCGCCTTTACTTTCAGCGCGCTCGATTTGGATGCCCTGATTTCCCCGGCGAGGCCGCCAGCCGGTCGCTGGGCTTTCTGCCGCCGGTTGCGTGAAAGCCGCGGATCCGTATAATTCTCGCAAATGAGAATCATTCTCATTAAATGAATTAACGGAGCCGGTGATGACGACAGTCTTCTTTTTCCTTTCTCTGGCAGTTGCGGTGGCGGCGGCCTGCGGCATGAGCGCGCGGGGGCGGGCGACGGGCGCTGCGGCGGCGGTGCTTGCGGCCGGGGGCGTCGCAAGCGGCTTTGTGCAGGGCGGACTTTGGGAGGCTGCGCCGTTGTCGCTCGGATGCGCCACGGCAGTGACGGTACTGGCTGTGGGATTTCTCTTGGAGTCGATGAAGCGCGCGTCTTCTGAGGTCGTGCATCTTGCGGCTGCGCTTTGCGTGTGGTTTGGCGCGGCGGCGCCTGTGTTTGCTGCCGCGACGCTTTTGGGTGTTCTTTTTGCGAAGCCGATGGAATCCCTTCTTTGCCGCGCCGTGCGCCAGTGGAAGGCGACGGAGGCGATGCTGGGCGGCACTGGGTGGCTTGCGCCCATTGCCGCCAAGGCAGGCGTTTTGCGAACGATGGCGCCGCTGGGGCTTTGCGGCGTCTCTGCGGTGATCGCGAGCGCTATATGGAGATGAGTTAACCTCACATGCGTTTGGAGTAACGCATGCATTACTTCTTTAAATCAAACTTTTCCTGTATCAGTTTTTCTAGGTAGCAACCTACTTTTTCTGTTGCGACGTTCTTTTTTCCTGCAGTATTCATGGAAATTAGCGCCTCTACCACACGTTCCCGCAACTCGGTTGAACTTACTCCCTCGGTGCGCGGAAAGACAACAAGTCGCTTTGGATCAATGATGTTTGAGTTGTCGGATCCATGCACAAGAAGGTCGCAGTGATGCTCATTTACAAAGTCTTCTGTGATGAGCCATGGGCTTTCCACCACTTCAGTCACGTACTTCACGGCTTCGAGTACTTCTTTGCGTTCAGCGAAGGACAATTCAGGGTGGTAGCCTTTCTTGGTACAAACTTCTTCGTCACTTGTAAGGGCTACGACGACGTTCCCCAATTCTGCTGCCTTCTTCAAAAGTCGGATGTGTCCGTGGTGAATGAGCGTTGCCGACATGTCGACCATGATCCGGGGAACTACCGCTACCGTTGAAACATTATTAGAAGCCATAAATTTCGTATTTTCCTTGTTCGCTGTATCGTGTTTCGCTTGCAAATCAATGTTGCCCAATTGCTCAAGGAAACTTAACGATATTGGTCATGATCGCACCGAACGCGAAAGTTATGAAATAGAGGAGAATTTCTGTTGACATCCCCCCCCCCTTGGTAGAAAATAACGCACTTTTCTTTTCTATCAAGGGATCGGTTTGGTCAATGAGTGTGAACAGCCCGCATATGGGAGTTGAAGTTGTTACTCCTACTGAAATTGTAATGATTGCTTCCCCTGCAATGTTTGGCAGGGGATATTTGTTTTCTCGCTTGTGGCGAGAGTATCAGTCACTTCTCTATGGGGATTAAGCATGTTCCTGTGGAGAATAGACAAGGCTTTTGTTATTGCGTCAGTTGTGGTGGCGATGTCCCCGCTGGATGCCTGGGCATACCTTGATCCCGGCACGGGGAGCATGCTCTTGTCCGTTGTGGTTGGGCTGGTTTCGAGCGCCTACTTTGTGGCGAGAAAGCTCCCGTCCGTTATCCGCAGCCTCATCTACCGTGCGACGGGAAAGAAGGATGACTTGAAGAAAAACAAGATCGTCATCTATTCAGAATCCAAAAGCTACTGGTCCACGTGGCGTCCGGTGCTGCATGCCTTGGTGGATCGCGGCGTGGCGGTGACGTATCTCACTTCCGCTGAAAAAGATCCGGTGTTTGAAGACGACTACCCCGGACTCAAAGACAAGGTGACAGCGCGCTTCATCGGTACCGGCAACACGGCCTATACGGCGCTGGGCTTTCTGGAAGCGGACATTTTTGTTCTGACGACGCCAGGGATTGACGTCCTGCAGATTCGCCGCAGTCCCGGCGTGAAGAAGTACGTGCACGTGGTGCACGCGCTGGGGGACGTCCATACCTACAAGCTTTTTAGCTTTGACTACTACGACGCGGTGTTCTGTTCGGGCGAGGGGCAGGTGAAGAGCCTGCGGGCGCTGGAAGCCCTTCGCAAGACGCCGGCGAAGGCTTTGCCGCTCGTGGGGTGCCCGTATTTGGACGGGCTCGTGGAGCGGGCGGCGCAGCTCTCGACGGGGCCGGAAGAAAAGACGGTGATCGTGGCTCCCACGTGGGGCAGGAACGGCATGCTGACGCGCTGCGGCGCCTTGGTGCCTAAGCTTCTCGCGGAAGCGGGGTTTCATGTCATTTTGCGTCCTCATCCGCAGAGCTTCATCTCCGACAAGGAGGTGATCGCGAAGGTGCAGGCAGAGCTTTCGGGGTTCTCCAACATTGAGTGGGACCGCAATCCAGGTGGGTTTGCCTCGCTCTCGCGCGCGGCGGTGATGGTGTCCGACGTGTCGGGCGTCATCTTTGACTTTGCCTTTGTGTTCCTGCGTCCCGTGGTGACGATTGGGAACGGCCCTTTAAAGGACGGCTTTGAAGCGTGGGAAGTGCCGCACGAGGCGTGGGAGATGTCGGCGATGGACGAATTGGGGTGCCGTCTCAAGCCGGGCGAAGAAGCTCGGGTGGCGGAAACGGTCACAAAGCTCTTTGCGGACAAGACGGATCGTGCGGCGAGAATTCGCGAGCTGCGCGAAAAGAATGCGGTGAACTTCGGCTGCGCCGGCGGGGCGGCGGCCGATGAGCTCATCCAGCTGGAAGCGGAATTAAACGGGGGCGAACGTGCTTGATTTTCTTTATACGCTTTTTATAGCGCCTCTTGAGTATTTGATGAGCGTTATATTCGAATGGGGTGTAAATAAGTTTGATTCTTACGGTATTGCAATTGTGGTGATGAGCCTTGTTGTTAATACGGCTATTTTGCCTATATACAATAGGGCAGAGGGGTGGCAGGAGGAAGAACGACGATTGCGAAATTTGATGAAGCCGAAGGAAGATATGATCAAAAGATCTTCCCAAGGGCAAGAAAGGTTCGCGTATATCAGTACCATGTATCGGCAGTATGGCTACAGCCATGTACTGAAATTAAAGGCGAGTGTTGGATTTTTATTGCAAATACCGTTCTTTTTTGCGGCATATCATCTTTTGTCAAACATTCCGGAGTTGTATGGAAAGTCTTTTTTACTTCTAGGGGATCTTGGCCGGCCAGATGGTTTGATTTCGTTTTTCGGAATTCGAGTTAATTTACTGCCGTTATTAATGACGGTGGTTAATTTTTTGTCGGCGTTTGTTTATACAAAAAATTTATCAAACAAAGATAAGACCCAATTATATCTTATGAGTGGGATATTTTTGGTCTTGTTGTATGCTTCGCCAGCGGCCTTGACGTTATATTGGAC
>CAVACW010000070.1:0-14166 GCA_963587345.1 uncultured Oscillospiraceae bacterium
AACAAAAAACCGACTGGATCGCTCCAATCGGTCTAATGGGTGGAAATGGTGCCGGTGAGAGGAATCGAACATCCGACCTTCGCATTACGAATGCGCTGCTCTACCAGCTGAGCTACACCGGCACACCTTTCGCTTTTCTTCTCCCGAAGAACTCGCGTTCCCTGAGAGAGATGCGCATTGTATCGGATCGTCTGGAAAAAGCAAGCGTCTCGCGCAAAAAATTTTTCTGAGATCCCCTACCGCCTTGTCAGGACGGGAAAAACTTTTCCGCCGCCGCAACGAGCGACGCCTTGTCGGGCGTCTGCGAGTCGATCAGCGTGATGTCCTTCATGGAGCGCATCCACGTCATCTGGCGCTTCGCAAGCTGCCGCGTGGCGGCCTTGGCGCTTTCCACAAACGCCGCGTAGTCCGCGTCGCCCGCGAGATAGTCAATCGCCTGCCGGTAACCTACGCAGCGCATGGCGGGACTCTCGCGCACGAAGCGAGGATCGGCCATGAGGCGCTTCACTTCGTCCACGAGCCCCGCTTCAAGCATCGCTTCAAAGCGCTCGCCGATCACGCGATGCAGCGCCGCGCGATCCTCCGGCATAAGTCCCAGAACGCCAATCGTCGGATCCGGCTCGCGACCGCCCGTTTGAAAATCTGACAGCGGCCGCCCCGTCTGATAGAAGACCTCCAGCGCCCGGCCGATCCGCTGTGAATCGTTTTCCTTGAGTCTCGCAGCCGTCACGGGATCGACGCCCGCAAGCACGGCATGCATCGCGGGCCACCCTTTTTCACTGGCTTCCGTCGCCACGCGCTCGCGCACATCGGCGTCCGCGCTCGGCAGCTCATCCATGCCCTCTCTCAAGGCCTTGGCGTAAAGCATCGTGCCTCCGGCGACAATCGGGAAGGCGCCGCGCGCCGTGATGTCGTCGATGAGCCGCAGCGCATCCGCCCGAAAGTCTGCCGCCGAATAACTTTCGTTGATGTCGCGAATGTCGATCAAATGATGCGGACAAACGGAGCGTTCCTCGCGGCTGGGCTTGGCGGATCCGATGTCCATGCCGCGGTAGATGAGGGCCGAGTCCACCGAAATGATCTCCACCGGATGCCGCCGCGCAAGCGCGAGCGCCAAGGCCGTCTTGCCGCTCGCGGTGGGCCCCAGAATCATGAGCGCGCGATACGCCATCACTGCCCCCGCAGAAAAAGCTTGTCAAGGTCCTTGACGCTCACGACGGTCCAGGTGGGACGTCCGTGATTGCACTGATCCGATCGCGGCGTGCGAGGCATGTCGTCCAGAATCGCCTGCATTTCCGGAATCGTCAGATGGCGGTTCGCGCGAATGGAGCCATGGCAGGCCATGGTCGCCAGGCACTTGTTGCGCATTTCCTTCGTCAAGGACGACGTGCCGTACTCTTCCAAATCCCGAAGCACGCCCTTCACAAGCTTTTCGACGTCCGTGCGCTCGCGCGCGAGAACGGCTGGCAACGCCCGCACCGCAAGCGCCGCGTCCCCCGCTCCCGTCACTTCAAGCCCCAGCGCCGCCAGCGCTTCACCATGCGCTTCAAAGCTGCCCATCTCTTCTTCCGTCACTCGGAAGGTGATGGGCACCAGCAAGGGCTGCACCGCCATCGAGCGGTCGGCGGCGCGCTTCAATCGTTCATAGTTGATGCGCTCGTGCGCGGCGTGCATGTCCACAATGAGAAGCCCCTCCTCGTTTTCTGCGAGGATGTAGATGCCTGCGAGCTGCGCCAGCGCCCGCCCCAAGGGCGCCGCCTCCTTTACTTCAGGGAATTCCTCTTCGGCGGGCGTCACCGAATCCGTCCACGCGGACGCCGCCGGCTTTGAAGACGCCTCCCCCACCGCCCCCGCCGACGCCGCGCTCTGCGGCCGCAAGGCGAAGTCGGGCGGCACGTCCGAAGCTTGTCGCTCAGCGGCCTTCGCGTCCGTCTGGCTCTCGGCGTTATGCCGCCCGTAAAGGGCGATCCACTGCTCCGGAGTCAAGGGCGCCGGGCGGCCCGACGCCGCGCCGCCAAAGCGCCGCGACTGCAGCACCTCGCGTCCCGTGGGCTCCTTCACGGCTGTCGCGCCGTCCGCGTGCGGCGGCTCGACGCCCGCGTTTTCTTCGGAGCCTCCGCCCGCTGCGAGCGCATCCTGAATCGCGTGCGTGATGAAGCGGTGCACCGTGCCGCTGTCGCGAAAGCGCACTTCGGACTTCTGCGGATGCACGTTGACGTCCACCAGCTGCGGATCAATGTCGAGCATGAGGCAAAACAGCGGCTGCATCGCGCCGTGCAGCACGTCCGCGTAGGCCGTGCGCACCGCATGCTGCAGCACCTTGTCCCGCACGAAGCGCCCGTTCACAAAGAAGTACTGCGCCGTCGCCCGAGCCTTCGCCGCCGTCGGCAGCCCCGTGAACCCCGTGATCCGCATCGCATCGTTTTCTGCGAGAACGCCGCGGCAGGCGTCCCTGAACCCTTCGGGCATCACCGCAAAGACGCGCTCGTCCGCGGGCTGCGCCGACAGCGTAAGCACAGGCGCGCCGTCCACCACCAGCCGCAAGTCAATGTCCGGGCTGGCGAGCGCCATGCGCTGCAGCTGCTCCTTCACGTGCGCGGTTTCCGTTCGCTCCACCTTCAAGAACTTGCGCCGCGCAGGCGTCTTGTAAAAAAGGTCCTCCACCTTCACGGTGGTGCCTGGATTGCCCGCCGCCGGCCCCACGCGGCCGTCGGGATGGATGGCCGACGCCGTCTCCGCGTCCGCCGTGCGGCTCGTGACCGTCACGTCCGCCACCGACGCAATGCTCGCCAGCGCCTCGCCGCGAAAGCCGTAGCTTGCCACCTTCTCCAAATCGAGAAGCGAATCAATCTTGCTCGTCGCGTGCCGCGTGAGCGCAAGCTTCAGCTCGCTCTCCGGAATGCCGCAGCCGTCGTCGGCGACCGTCAATTCCTTCACGCCCCCCTCTTTCAAGCGCACCTCGATGCGCCGGGCGCCCGCATCCACGGCGTTTTCAACGAGCTCCTTCACGACGGAGGCCGGGCGATCAATGACTTCGCCTGCCGCAATCTGGCTGATGAGCTGATCCGGCAGCGCGTGAATGGGCCGGCGCAGAGGCAATTCGTAGGACATGGTGACATCTGTCTGTAATGATGAATCGATTATACGGACGGGCTTCCTTTATGATGGCGGCGTTTCTTCGCACTTTTTTGCGGCGGCTGCCATGGAATTTCTTTCCCTCATCACCGAACTCTTCACAAACGCCGATCACTTTCTCGTGACGCTGGCGACGGACTACGGCTGGCTCGTCTACGCCGTCATGTTCTTCATCTTCTTTTTTGAAACGGGCTGCGTCATCTGCTCCTTTCTGCCGGGGGACTCGCTCCTTTTCGTCTCGGGCACCGTCGCCGCCGCGGGCACCATGAGCCCCTGGGGCCTCATGCTCGCCGTCATTCTCGGGGCGTGTCTCGGAAACACCACAGGCTACCGCACGGGCCGCTGGCTCGGGAGCCGCATTTACGACGGCTCGGTGAAGTGGATTGACGCCGAAAAGCTCTCCAAGACGCAGGTCTTTTATGAAAAGCACGGCGGCAAGACGATCGTCCTCGCCCGCTTCGTGCCGATCGTGCGCGCCTTCGCCCCCTTGGTCGCTGGCGCGGCCAACATGCCGATGGCGCGCTTTGAGCTTTTCAGCGGCCTGGGCGCCGTCCTCTGGGCCGTGGGCATCATCGGCATCGGCTACCTTTTCGGGAACATCCCCGTCGTGAAGAACAACCTCTCGCTGATTCTGCTTTTGGGCGTGGCGGCCGCTGCCGCAGGCCCCGTTTTTGTGGCGATCGTCTGGAAGTACCTGCAGAAGTCCGGACTTTTCGCAAAGAAGGACTGATTCGCGCCGGCCTTCGTCCGGGCAGCAAAAACGCCGCATTCCGCGGCGTTTTTGCTGTCCTCTGCTGAAGGGGCTCAGCCCAGCAGCATGGCGTCGCCCAACTCGTCGGCGCCCGCCTTCTTTTCAAAGAGAGCGAGCAAATCCGGCACCGTGAGCTTAGCCTTCTCTTCGCCCGCAACGTCCACCACCGGACGCCCCGCGTGCATCATGATGAGGCGGTTGCCGAAACGGAGCGCGTCGCGCATGTTGTGCGTGATCATGAAGGTCGTGAGCTTTTCCTTGCGGACGATCCGGTCTGTGATGGCGAGCACCTTTTCCGCGGTCTTCGGGTCCAGCGCCGCGGTGTGTTCATCCAGAAGAAGAAGCTTCGGGCGCACGAGCGTTGCCATCAAAAGCGTGAGCGCCTGGCGCTGCCCGCCCGACAAGAGCCCCACGTGCGCCGTCATCCGATCCTCGAGCCCCAGGTCGATCTCTTTCAACATCTCCCGAAACTGCGCCGTCTGCTCGGGCTTCGAGCTCCAGCCCAAGCCCGGACGGCTGCCGCGGCGCGCGGCGATGGCGAGGTTTTCCTCGATCATCATCCCGGCGGCGGTGCCCTTCATCGGATCCTGAAAGACGCGGCCGATGTAGCGGGCGCGCACGTGCTCCGGCAGCTTCGTAACATCCGTGCCGTCGATTTCAATCGAGCCGGAATCCACGGGGAAGACGCCCGCGATGGCGTTCAAAAGCGTGGACTTCCCCGCGCCGTTGCTGCCGATCACGGTGACGAAGTCGCCGTCGTTCAACGTGAGGTTCACGCCCTGCAAGGCCTTCTTCTCGTTGACGCTGCCCGGAAAAAAGGTCTTCTTCAAATCTTTGATAACCAACATGAGTGTTCCTTCTTTCCGTAATCAATGGCTGCGAGCCTTCGCCAGCTTCGCCTTCATCATGGGCATGGCGAGCGCGCACGCCACGAGGATCGCCGTGAAGAGCTTCAGGTCGTTGGGCGGCATCCCCATCTGCAGCACGACGGCAATGACGAGACGGTAGACGATGGAGCCCAGAATCACCGAGATGAGGCAGTTCTTGAAGCTCTTCGTGCCAAAGAGCACTTCGCCGATGATGACGGACGCGAGACCGATCACGATCGTGCCCGTGCCCATGCCCACGTCCGCAAAGCCGTTGGACTGCGCAACGAGCGCGCCCGACAAGGCGACGAGCAGGTTGCTGATGAGCAACCCCAGCACTACCATGGTGTCGGTGTTGATGCCCTGCGCGCGGGCCATCTGCGGGTTAAAACCCGTGGCGCGCACCGCGGTTCCCAGCTCCGTGCCGAAGAACCAGTAAATTGCCACGCCCACCAAGGCCACCGCGACGAGCCCCACGATGAAGGTCGCCATGGTGTCGGTGAGCCCCCAGTCGCGCACCGTCGAAAAGACGGTGTCGATTCGAAGCAGCGACACGTTCGCCTTCCCCATCACGTGCAGATTGATGGAGTAAAGGCCGATCATCGTCAGAATGCCGGCAAGAAGCGCTGGGATCTTGAGCTTCGTGGTGAGCACGGCGGTCACGACGCCGGCGACGCCCCCTGCGACAGCCGCAAGCAGAAACGCCGGCACGATGCCCAGGCCCGCCGTGAGCGCCGTTGAGGCGACGGCGGCGCCCAGAGGGAACGTGCCCTCCACCGACAAGTCGGCGATGTCCAGCACGCGAAACGTGATGTACACCCCGAGCGCCATCAGCGCCCACAAAAGCCCCTGAGATACGGTAGGAATGATGAGATCGAGCATCACTACTTCACCCAGGTCACGGTCTTTGCGATGTCTTCCGGCACGACGAGCCCGAGCTCCTTCGCCACCGTTTCATTCATCACCACATTGAATTCGGTCTGATAGCGAATCGGCATGTCCTGAGGCTTCGCCTTGCCTTCGAGAATGTCAGCACCCATGTTTCCGGCGATCTTCCCCAGGTTGTAGTAGTCCACCGCCACCGTGGCCGTCGCGCCGCTCTTCACCATGCCGGCTTCACCCGCCACGACGGCGAGCTTGGCGGGCTTCGTGACGCTGTAGAGCGTGGGCATGGCGCTTGCCACCACATTGTCCGTCGGCACATAGAAGACGTCCGCCTTGCCAATCAGGCTCTGCGCCGCCTGCTGAATGTCGTTCACGCTCGAAATCGTGGCTTCCACCAAGGCGACGCCATGCTTTTCCAATTCCTTCTTGAGGATGTCCACCTGCAGCTGGGAGTTGATTTCAGAGCTGTTGTAGATCGTGCCCACGGTCTTCGCGGTCGGCACAAGCTTCAAAAGGAGCTCCGTCTGCGCGGCGATGGGGTTCATGTCGGAAGAACCCGTCACGTTCGTGCCGGGCTTCTCGTTGCTTTTCACGAGCTTGGCGACCGCAAAGTCCGTCACGGCCGTCGCCACGATCGGGGTCGTGGACGTGGCGTTGGCGACGGTCTGAGCCGCCGGCGTCGCGATCGCGAAAATCAGGGGGTAGTTGTGCGACACGAAGCGCTGCGCGATGTTGCGCAGGTTGGACTGGTCGGCCTGCGCGTTCTGGCGGTCGATCTCCATCTTCACGCCGCGCTCCTTCAAGGCGTCCACGATGCCGCGGTTGGCGGCATCGAGCGCATCATGCTCGACGAGCTGCACGATGCCGATCGTCTGGGGCGCTTCCGCCTTCTTGTCGCCGCACCCGGTGAGTGCCGCAGAAACCATACCGGCGACGAGCGCCGCCTTCACGAAACGAGTCAGACGCATCTGATTCTCCCTACCCTTCACAGTGTCAAAAAAGCCGAGAAGCCTGTCCGCAGACAGGCTTGGTGGAGTGATTATGCCCGAAAGCTCTCCTTAACCACCCCCAAAACTCCTTAGAAAACCCGGTCTGGCTCAGATTTTTCGCGGGATTTGCCGCCTTTTGCAACGACCGTTTGCCGCCGTCGGGCTGCTCCCTATAATCAGGCCACGCTTTTTTGGAGACCAGCGAATGTCTGACGTCACGCATTTCCCCCTCATCATTCTGGGCTCGGGCCCCGCGGGCTACACCGCCGCGGTCTACGCCGCCCGCGCCAACTTGAAGCCCCTGCTCATCACCGGCATGGAGCAGGGCGGCCAGCTCATGACCACGAGCACCGTGGACAACTGGCCCGGCGCCAAGGACGGCATTGACGGCCAGCAGCTGATGGCCGACCTGCTCGCGCAGGCCGAGCGCTTCAAGACGCAGATCGTCTTTGACGTGATCCACACGGCGCACTTAAAAGAAAAGCCGATTCGCCTCGAGGGCGACCTGGGCGCCTACACGTGCGACGCCCTCATCATCGCCACCGGCGCCTCCGCGAAATATCTGGGCCTCGCAAGCGAAACCCGTTACAAAGGCCGCGGCGTCTCCGCCTGCGCCACCTGCGACGGCTTCTTCTACCGCGGCAAGCCGGTGGCGGTCGTGGGCGGCGGCAACGCCGCGCTCGAAGAGGCGCTCTACCTTTCAGAAATCGCCTCCGTCGTTCACCTCATTCATCGCCGCACAACGTTTCGCGCCGAGCCCATCATGGTGGACCGCCTGATGAGCGCCGTCACCGCCGGGAAAATCATGCTCCACACGCCCTTTACCGTGGCGGAAGTGCTCGGGGACGACAAGGGCGTCACGGGGCTTGCGCTGAAAAACTCGGAAACCGACGCCGCCGAAACACTCGCCGTGGACGGGCTTTTCGTGGCGATCGGCCACACCCCGAACACGGCGCCCTTTTCGGAAGTCACGCAGGAAGCGGGCTACATCGTCACGGAAACCGATCCCCGCGCCCGCACGGCGACGAACGTCCCTGGCGTCTTTGCCGCGGGCGACTGCGCCGATCCCCTTTATCGCCAGGCGGTGACAAGCGCCGCCTCGGGCTGCAAGGCAGCCTTGGACGCCCAGCGCTGGCTGGAATCTCACGCGAAGTAAAACCGAATCACCATCGAGAAAAACATGAACGGATTTGAAGCTTTGAAGCCGATGGCCGCGCAGTTGAAAGCAGCACATCGGGAGCGCACGGAAGAAAAGCGCCGTGAGGAGGAAGTAAAGCAGTCCATCGCCCGCGGCACCCGCGAGTTTCTGGACGCCATGCAGCGCACGGGCGTGCGCGCCGCCGAAGGCGTGAAGGTGAAGAAGTCGGTGAACGACCGGGACATCAACTTCGCTTCCGCCATGAAGGAAGCGGGAATCGAGCCCCTTGGCGCCGTAAAGCGCACCACGCACAAGAAGGCTGCCGCCCCCGTGCCGCGACAGACGATCGCCGATGAGGCAGCGGTGCTCAAAGAATCGCTCTCTGATGACGCGGACTCCACGGAATTCTTGGAAAGCGAGGACGGCCTCTCGTTTCGCCGCCCCGAGGTGGGCCCCGACGTGCCGCGTGATCTGCGCCGCGGCCGCTGGGTCGTGATGGGGCAGCTCGACCTGCACGGCATGTTTGTGGAGGAAGCCCGCGAAGCCGTCGTGGACTTCATCAAGAAGTCTCGCGCCAACGAGCGCCTCTGCGTGCGCATCATCCACGGCAAAGGAAACGGCTCGCCCGACCGTCAGTCGATTCTTCGCGAAAAAGTGCGCCGGTGGTTAAAGCAGTTTGACGAAGTCGTCGCCTTCGCCGAGCCCTTTGAGCGCGACGGCGGCGCAGGCGCCACCGTCGTTCGCCTGAAGCCGCCGGTTCACCCGAGCAAGCGCGGCTGGTAGTTGGTCAGTCGTCGGTCCCTATGTCGCCATAGGGGCCTTCGGCGCGGACGGGCACCTCGGGGAAGTCGGGATACGACGCTCCGATGAAGTAAAGACCCGCCGCGTCAAACGTGGGCGCGGCAAGCGCCCTTTTTTTGGCCGCAAGCACCTCGCCCACCCACGCCGGGCGCTCGCGGCCGACGCCCACGTAGATGAGCGTCCCCACGATGTTGCGCACCATGTGCTGCAGAAAGGCGTTGGCGGTGAGCTCGATCCCGATCAAGGGGCCGCGGCGCACGACGCGAATGGCGTGAATCGTGCGCACGGGCGAAGCCGCCTGGCATTCCGCCGCCCGAAAGCTCGTGAAGTCGTGTTCACCCAGGAGGGCCTTCGCGCCTTGGGCCATCGCGCGATCGTCACAGTCGCGCCACACCCAGCCGGTGCGACCGGTGTAAAGGGGCGAGCGCACGCGGTCGTTGTAGATCCAGTACTGGTACGTGCGGGAGACGGCGCGAAAGCGCGCGTGAAAGCGGTCGTTCACCGGCATCGCCCAGCGCACGGCGATGTCATCCGGAAGAAAAGTGTTGAGCCCCCGCACCCACGATTCGGGCCGGCGAAATCCCTCGCTGTCCACGTGCACCACCTGCCCCGCGCCATGAACGCCGGCGTCGGTGCGGCCGGCGCAGATCGTCGCCGCGGGCGCCGCGAGAAAGCGCTCCAGCGCCTTTTCGAGATGGTCCTGCACCGTGCGGCCATCCGGCTGCGTCTGCCAGCCGTTGTAGGCCGTGCCGCAGTAGGCGATGCCCAGCGCCGTGCGAAAGCGGCAGCCCGACGCGAGCGGAAAGACTTCCTCAGACACGCTTCACCGTATCAAGCAGGCGCTCCGCCGCGGCCTTTTGCTCCGCCGATCCCGTCAGCATCACGTCCTGCAAAAGGTGCGCCGCTTCGTCGGGCAGCCCCGTGCCAATCTTCGCGCGAGCAGCCTCAAGCTTCTGCGCCGCCAGCGTCTGGTCGGGCTGCTCGAGTTCAAACTGCATGCCTTCGGCCGTGGAGCGAATCGTGAAGGGCTTGGGCTCCTCGGCCTCCGGCTCGCCCAAGGGCTGGAGCGATGGCGTCGGCGCCGGGGTGTAGGCAGAGGCAGCCGGCGCCGCATTGGGCGCTTGAACCACCGTCTGAGACATCGGATCGGGCTGTGCCTGAACGCGCGCCGTAGGCTGCGGCACCGCCGCACCAGTTTTCACGCCAAACCCTTTTTCCGCCGCGGCGTCTGCGGCCATGCGGTTCGCGAAAAGCGTGTCCATGCCCTTCATCTGCTCGGGCGTCGTGGGCTCGGGGCGCCGGAAGCTCACCGTGCGGGCTTCCTCCACCCTGGCCGATTCCTTTCGGCGGCGCCACACAAAGAACCCGGCGCCCGCAGCGGCAGCTACCGCCAGCAACAGGCCCCAGAGCCAGCCGCTGCCGCTCTTTTCCGCAGCCTTCGGAATGTCTTCGTCTCGAATGTTCGTCGTGGTCGTCACCGTCATCGCGGGCTTTTCTTCCACCTTCTCAACAGGCGCCGCCGGCGCCTGAGGCTCAGGAGCCGCCACGGGAGCCGAGGCTGGGGTCGGCACCGGAGCGGACGGAGGTTCAATGGCCGGCGCCACCGGCTCAACCACGGGCTTTGCTGCGGGCTCGGTCGGCGCCGCAAACTTCACCAGCTTGTCAATTTTGTCGGAGTCCGGCGACGACTTCGCGGCCGCCACGGGCTTTGCCACGGACTTCGCAGCCGGCGTCTTCTCATACGTCAAGCCGAGCTTGTCCATGCGCGCATGAGCCTTGGCCATCGCAGCGGCCGAAGGCGCCTTCCGGGCGTCCGCGTTGGGCGTCACGTGCACGAGGCACCAGGCCGTGTCAGCGCCCACGGACTTCACTGTTTTTTCCGATGGCGGCACGAGGCGCGCGCCCTTTTTCACGCCGGTCACGCGGCCGCCTTCAAAGGCCTTCGGGTTGGCGCGAACGAGCGCCACCAGCACTTCTTCCGTGCGGGCGCCCTCGTAGCGCGGCTGATACATTTTGGCAATCGACCACATCGTCATGCCGGACTTCACCGTCACGGGGCGGGAGAGGTCTCCCAGCCCGTAAAGGTCGTCCGAGGCCGTCTGAGTCGCTGCCTTCGGAGCAGCCTTCGACAAAGCCGCCGACTTTTCCGCCGCCTTCGCGGGCGTCGCGGACGTCGTCTTCACGGCGGACTTCGCCACAGCAACGGTCTTTTCAGCCGAAGGGAGCTTCAGCGCCGTCTTGGCGGTTGTCGCGGCCGCCGTCTTTTGCGCCGCAGGCTTGGCAACGGTCTTCGCGGGTTCAAGCTTCACGCGATAAAACTTCGCGGAGAGCTTCCCCGCTTCCGACATTTCAATGATGAGCGGCATGTCCTCTTCGGTGATGGGCTTCGCGCTCGTCACCGTCACCACCCAGGGATTGCGGCTTGCGAGCGTGAGCTTCACGCCCAAATCTGCCGGCAGCGGCTGGCGCCCCACCTTCGCATAGACCGCATCGGACGCAAGACGCAGCACCAAGGGCTGCGACGCATCCGTCACTTGATTGATCGTGAGCTTCGCCTCAAGCGGCTCGTTGAGACGGGACGACACCGAGAGCGTCCCCAGTTCGGCCGCCCAGGCCGACTGAACCGAAAAGCCGGCCGCCGCCAAGAGGGCCGCCGCAGCGCACAAACGCATAGTGATTCTCCGAAATGTCAGAAATGCCGACAAAAGATGTGAAATTATGCCCGTTTGGCAAGGAAGGAGTCAGCGTACGACAGCTGACCGGCAAAAAAATAGCGGCCTTCCAGTTGAAAGGGAGGTCATCCCATCAACCGAAAGGCCGCCGGCATGCAGCACGGAAAGGCTGTCCGCCCGCCCTTACTCCGCCTCGCTCTCGCGGGACGCGTTCAAGGCGTCACGGACTTCCTTGCCTGCACGGAAGTGCGGTACGTACTTCGCCGAAACCTCGACCGTTTCACCGGTACGCGGGTTGCGGCCCTTGCGGGCCGCGCGGTACTTCAGACTGAAGCTGCCGAAACCGCGGATTTCGACGCGAACTCCGTTGCTCATCGCCGAGATAACCGTCCGGAGAATTTCGTTCACCGCGTCTTCCGCCTCGCGATTGGTGAGGCTGCCGTGGCTCGCAAAAACCCGATCGATCAATTCAGACTTGGTAAGAGCTCGCATATTCCGTCCCGATTACTTCTGTTCGAGCTTCGCCTTGAGCAGAGCACCGAGGTTGGTCGTGCCGGAGGAGGAGTCGCTGTTGACGCGATCCAGAGCTTCGCGAGTAGCCGCGGCATCCTTCGCCTTAATGGAGAGCTGGATGGAGCGGTTCTTGCGATCCACGCTGATGATGAGCGCTTCGACCGTGTCGCCGACGGCGAGCTTGGTCGTGGCGTCTTCCACGCGTTCAGCGGAGATTTCAGAAGCGCGCAGATAGCCTTCGGTTTCGTCGCCGAGATCAACAACGGCGCCCTTGGCGTCCACAGACTTCACGGTGCCCTTCACGATGGAGCCCTTTTCATGGTTGCCCGCGAAAGAGGAGAAGGGATCGCCGCCCAGCTGCTTGATGCCGAGGCTGATGCGTTCGCGTTCGGTGTCGATGCCGAGCACAACCGCTTCCACTTCGTCGCCCTTCTTGTACTTGCGCACGGCGTCTTCGCCCTGTTCGTTCCAAGAGAGGTCGGAGAGGTGCACGAGGCCATCGATGCCGCCGGGCAGGCCGATGAACACGCCGAAGTCGGTGATGGACTTGATCTGGCCCTTCACCTTGTCGCCCTTCTTGTGGGTCTGGTTGAATTCCTGCCACGGATTGGCCTTGCACTGCTTCATGCCAAGGCTGATGCGGCGGCGTTCTTCGTCGATGTCGAGAACCATGACTTCGACTTCATCGCCCAGCTGGACAACCTTCTTCGGATCAACGTTCTTGTTGGTCCAGTCCATTTCGGAAACGTGCACGAGGCCTTCGATGCCGCTTTCGATTTCAACGAACGCACCGTAGTCGGTGATGTTCGTGACCTTGCCGAAGAGGCGGGTGTTCTGCGGGTAGCGGCGGGAGATGCCGATCCACGGATCTTCACCGAGCTGCTTCAAGCCGAGGGAAACGCGATTCTTTTCCTTGTCGAACTTGAGAACCTTGGCTTCGATTTCCTGGCCGACCTGAACAACTTCGCTCGGGTGGCGCACGCGACGCCAGGCGAGGTCGGTGATGTGCAGGAGGCCGTCAATGCCGCCCAGATCAACGAACGCACCGTAGTCGGTGATGTTCTTCACAACGCCCTTCACCACAGCGCCTTCGGCGAGGGTTTCAAGGAGCTTGGCGCGTTCTTCGCCCATGCTGGCTTCCACCACGGCGCGACGAGACACAACGACGTTGTTGCGCTTGCGGTCGAGCTTGATGACCTTGAATTCCATCGTCTTGCCTTCGTAGGGCGTCGTGTCCTTCACAGGACGCGTGTCCACGAGGGAGCCCGGGAGGAAGGCGCGGATGCCGTTGGTCATGACGGTGAGGCCGCCCTTGACCTTGCCCGTGATCGTGCCGGTGACGAGTTCGCCGGATTCGAGGGCCTTTTCAAGGTTCATCCAGGCCGCGAGGCGCTTCGCCTTGTCGCGGGAGAGGATGGTGTCGCCATAGCCGTTTTCAACCGATTCGATCGCCACGGAAACGAAATCGCCGGGCTGCACGGTCACTTCGCCGCGGTCGTCCTTGAATTCCTCGATGGGCACGTAGGCTTCGGACTTGAGGCCGGCGTTGACAACCACAAAGTTGTAGTCGACGCGCACGACTTCGGCGGTGATGACTTCACCCTGACGCATTTCCTGCTTGGCAAGGCTCTCTTCAAAGAGCTGGGCAAAGGATTCGGTATTGTTAATGTCGGACATGTATAAAGTCGCAGTAAAAAATTCTCGCCCTTCCGGGAGCCGCTTCGGGCCAGCGGGGCGGTGTTTTTCAAAATAAGCCGGCGAAAACCCGGTTTTTCGTCGGCATGAATTCAGATTACGAAGCGCTCGCTTCACGCCACCAGCCGAGGATCTTTTCAACCGTCTCTTCAATGGTGAGAGCCGAGTTGTCAAGCACCTTGGCGTCAGCGGCCGGAACGCACGGCGCCACCGCTCTTTCGCGGTCGCGGCGATCCCGTTCCAAAAGGTCGCGCGCAAGGTTCGTTAGGTTAGCAGAAATTCCCTTCGCGATCAACTGCTTATATCGGCGCTCCGCGCGGGCCTCCGCCGAGGCGGTCAAAAACACCTTGAGACGGGCCTCGGGAAACACGACGCTTGCCATGTCGCGGCCGTCGGCGACAAGCCCCGGCGCCTCGGCGTAGCGGCGCTGAAGATCCAACAACTCCACGCGCACCTGCGGCAGCGCCGCCACCTTGCTCGCCGCAATGCCCACCGCCTCCGCGCGGATGGCTTCCGTCACGTCTTCGCCGTCCATCTCGATGCGGCCGTCCTTGAATTCGGGGCGCATGTCGCGCGCTTCCTGAGCGCACGCCGCTTCATCCGTCAAATCGAGCGACTTCTTCACGCAGCGCAGGGCGCACAAGCGATAGAGCGCGCCGCTGTCGAGGTAGTGGAACCCCAGCGCCTTTGCCACGATGGCGGAAACCGTGCCCTTGCCGCT
>CAVACW010000071.1:0-13933 GCA_963587345.1 uncultured Oscillospiraceae bacterium
ACCATCCACCGCGCAGCCGGCCAAGAGCTCTTGGAAAGCCTGACAGCACCTCGCCCGTTGTCCCAGAGGCGAAAGCCAGTTCACCCACGGATTCCGCCTTTCAGCCAAGCACGCGCCCCACTCCACGGCCCCCGTATGTCTCAGCGACTGGCAATCGTCTTCTACTGAAAGAACCGTCTCTGTCGCATGCGTCACTCATTGACGCAATCTCGACGAAAATCTTTTCCAAGACAACCTCAAAGGAGATTCACCATGTGCGTTCCCGTTCATGTCAAGCCGCTTCCTTCCGTCAAAGAGCTAGGAAAACCTGCCGATCGTCCGTCCGCCACACAATCGGGGCCAACACGTCTCGACTGCTTCGCATCATGCCGACTGACGACGCCGGCCGTCCGGCGACACCAGCGCCTGCACAAAGGCCCTGCAAGCCATTGAAGCCAGCTTTCAACCGTACTTGATTTCAGGAAAAAACGCCATGCGTCATCACTCACCCAACGGTCATGCCATCAAGTCCATCGGCTCTGTCGTCAGCCAGTCTCAGCCGATTTTCGACCTCTGGATCCTGCGCCTTCTTATCAACGGCGGCGCGATCGACTATGTCGATATGGAAGACAGCGATTACGATTTTCCCAACGAAGGGCTGCTCGCACCGGCAGCCGCCGTCGTGGAAAAGCTGCGAAAGCTCCATGACAAGGCCCAGGCTGCTGCTGACCAGATGGCTCCTTCGGTACGCCCGTCCGAGAACGGCTCACGATTTGGCGACTGGCTGGAATATTGCCGCGCCTGCGGCGTCATCTCTGAAAGGGATGTCGCCGAGCTTGACAAGTCGCTGACGGATGCGCTCGCTTCAGCCGAAAAAGCATTTTCCGAAAAAGCCACCTTCACCGAACCGCTAGCTGGCAACCTGAAACGACTTCAGAAACTCTTTGCACTGGACGACGAGACGATTCTGACACTCCTATTCATCTCAAACGTCCTCAGCGGTCGAGGCAATCTCTTTTTTTGGGTTCTGCGGTGCTTTGACTGCACTGGCGGCTACTCTTTCATCGCCGCCATCAGCGCCTGCGCCACCCGAACCCCGCTGGAGACTTCGAAAACGCTTTTTACCGACGCAGACTCTCCTTTGCGCATGCTGCTCGATTTCACCAATGGAAAAGGCAACCCAGAATGGATCGACAACTGGTTTGACTCCGTCAAGCTCTCCCTTCAGCATTTTTTCACCGGGGTCATGAGCGAAGAAGAGTTGCAGTCCGCTTTTTTCAAGAGCACCCCGAATCCGACCCTCACGCTCTCAGACTTCTCCCACCTGCCGCAGGTGGAGAACACCGTGCTGCCTTACCTCAAGGCCGCTGTCAGGCAAAGAAAGCCGGGCGTCAACATTCTCATCTACGGCGCTCCCGGCTCTGGCAAAACGGAGCTCACTCGCGTTCTGGGGCAAGCGCTTCACTGCCGAACTTTCGAGATTTCAACCATCAGTTCGGCCAACAATGACTCCCGGCTGAATGCCTGGCAGGCGGCCAACACCTGCCTTCGTTCGCAGGAGAGCACGCTTCTAGTGCTCGATGAGGCCGAAGACGTCTTCAATGACGGCCTGCTGGTGTCTTCCTCTCAAACGATGCGAAAAAACAAGGCGAAGATCAACAAGCTCCTTGAAACCAACAGCTGTCCGACGTTGTGGCTTACGAACTCCCTCGCCAACATGGACCCCGCCATTCTGAGGCGGTTCGACATCATTCTCGAATCCACGACGCCCACCAAGGAACAGCGCCTCGCCATCATCGAAAAATCGGTCGGGGGTGTCTTTTCAGCGGCGATGAAGGCGCGTCTAGCCGCCACAGCAAAGCTCACGCCAGGCGTCATTGCGCGCGTCAAGTCTGTCGTGGAAGCTCTGGACCTCGCGCCAGAGCAACGAGACCAGCGCGCTCTTGAGCTCGTCAATGATGTGCTTCGCGTGCAGAACGCTGGCGTGGTCGCGCCTGCCGAACCGTTGACAGCTGCCGTCTATTCGGCTGGCTACGTGAACACAGATGTTGATCTTGCAGTGCTCGCTGCTGGACTCAAAGGCCATCCTAGCGCTCGGATCTGTCTCTACGGCAAGCCGGGCACCGGCAAGTCCGCCTTTGCCGCTCATATCGCAAAAACGCTCGGCAAGCCGCTCTTAAAGAAGAAGGCGTCAGACCTTCTGGATCGCTACGTGGGCGGCACCGAAGCTCTCATTGCCACCGCTTTTGCTGACGCGACGAAAAAGAACGCCGTGCTTCTCATCGATGAGGCGGACAGCTTCCTTCTGGATCGCGCCAGAAGCGTCCACTCCTGGGAAACGACGCAGGTGAACGAAATGCTCACGCAAATGGAGAGCTTCGAAGGAGTCTTCATCGCCACCACAAATCTCATCGACACAATGGACGCGGCGAGCATGCGGCGATTTGACCTCAAGGTGAAGTTCGACTGCTTGAGGCCAGAGCAGAGCCTGAGTCTTTTTCGCTGCTGGGCGGAAAAGCTCGGCATTTCCGTTACGGATGCGGCAGCTTCCTGCGTCAGCCGGCTGGACGCGCTCGCCACCGGCGACTTCGCCGCCGTGGTTCGTCAGGCGCAGTTTCGGCCGCTCATCTCTGCCGAAGATTTCGCACAGCGTCTCGCCGATGAATGCCATATGAAAGTCATCAATGCTGGAGGCGGAAATACGATTGGCTTTTGCTGAAACAGGTTGCTCCAGCAAGCAGTCTCCTTGCCGCCATCACTCCGCCAATGCGCCGCGCGATCTGCAGATCATGACTCTATGTCGCCGCGCGTACCTCGCCTTGGATTTCTCTGCAAGGTGCCTCAGCGACCGAGAAGCCTTTACCCATCGCTGGTAGCAGCGCTTCAGATCAGTCTCCTGCCGGTCCACAAGGAACGGCCACTGCAGGAATTCCAGATACCTCGAAGGCGGACGCCGAACTTTGAGGAAGCGTTTTCTCGATTCCGGTCGTTTTGCGGGGTGAAAGATCAGTCGCGGGAAACGGCCTGACAGGCAACGCATCAAGCTCGTCATGGCCGTGCCGGACAGCCGGCGTCCCCAGAGAAGAATGGAGTGACCAGTTGAGGCGATCTGGCAGTCAAGGCCGAAGGCCTTCACCGTAGCTTTGCGAAAGCGCAGGACATCGATCCTTGCTCCGTTCACGCGCCAGAGGCGGCGCAGCGGCCGATGATGCAGGATTCGATCCATGGGAGCAATGTTTCCCGAAAAGAAAGCGGGCTCCATGAGCCAGAGAAGCCGGTCGTAGTCAGCTTCATAGCGGCAGCCTCCTTGGAAGCGACGTCGGGCGTCAGGGGCGGCCGCTGAAAAGGCGAGATGCTTGAACTCGGCGGCGAGACCGTCAAAGAGCCGCACGGCAACAGGCGTGGGAAGCTCCTCCGAGCGAACGACGACCGTGTCGGACGACACCCGGCGCCAGGCCAAGCAGAAGCGACGCGCCGGACCGCGCAGAAAGTCGTCAATGGCTTTTGGGGCGCCGTTAAGGCGAACATGCAGCAACGAGTCCAATCGGTTCCCTGCGCTTTCGAAGGCGCTCTCCGCCAGAAGCAACGCGTCACGGCAATCAGCGAGCGCACTGTCAATTCGAGGAGCCCATTGGCGATTCCCGTATCGGCGAACCTTCCAGTCAATAAGGTCGAGCTGCCGCCTCCAGTGCGAAAGCCGCCGTGTGATGTCGTGATGGTCGCCCCAGTCACTCGGTGTTTCCAGCGTGATTCGGTATTCGTCGAGCCCGGCTCGGCATCGGGCCGTAGTGGCGGCAAGGCAGAAAAGCCAGATGTCGACGTTGGTGGTTTTAGCCAGCACGGCGACTTCGCTGGCAGCAGAAAAGGCCGCCGCCCGTTGCTGGACGCGAGGATCAACCAAAGGACGCGGCAGGAACGCGGCTTCATCAGAAACCAGCGCTGCCGCGGCAGGCGACAATTGAATGCCGTCGAACCGATGAGTTCGTAGCGCGGCGTCATTGGCGATGAGCGCGGCGGCCGCTGAAAGCTCATCGGCTTGGTAGTCGAGCATCAGAAGGGAGGTCTTCACGCGGACCGGAAGGTCGTTCGGCACGGGAGACTGCAATTGCGCGAGCGTGGAAAACCACAATCTGCCGGCGGGCGTCGGCGCGAACTCCCAGCGAGCGCCGAGTCCCCTCTGATGAGCGACGGCATCGGAGGCGATGCGAGTCTGAAACATGTCAGATCCTCCTCAGGACGGTCACGGAAAAGGGAGCCTCACGATCGGCGCCAACGGCGCTCACGGCAACGCCCTCCTTGTTCTGATTCGTCAGACGCCGGAGAAGATGAAGAAGATGACGCAGCGGCGCGACAACCTTGCCGTCTGAAGCCGGCGTGCGGCAGACAATCATCCAATGGGGCGGCTTGTCGGACGTCAAGCCGTTCGTCAAGTCGGCTTCAAGGGCGCGCCAGTGGTTCTCGTTGCTCGCGACCCAAATCTGCGTCGGGGAGAGCCAACAGAGCCCACGGCGGCCCAAGGCGTAAACAAGGTCGTCAAGATCGCAGCGAATGATGTTTTCTTCGCTGAGGAACGCGTGAAAGAAGACTACGAGGTCTTCGGCAAGGCACGGCCTCTGTTCAAAGACGAGCGTCTGGCAAGCCAGCCGAGCGACTGCGGAGGCATCGACGAGCAGCACGACGACGCAACAAGTGGAGCATCGGTATTGAGCCCACCGAGCGAGGTCGTCCAGAAGAGCGGCGCTGGGCGAAGGCATTTGAACATCCAAGATGACGACGGCGTGCTCGCACCCAGAAGTTTTGACAGCAGACTCTCTGAGTCGATGCCAGTCTTCGGCGCAAGAAATCGTCACACATCGGACGAAATCGGCGGACGAATCTTCGATAGTCGGAGCGAAGCTGCTTTGAGGAATGGCGGTGGATGTCATCAGGAGCCTCCTGGTCAAGGTGATTCTGTGACATCATTGCTTCGCAAGCGTCATTTAGTGACGCACTCGTGCGAAACGAAGCGGCAAAGTGCCCAGCGTTCTTTTAGCTGGACAATTCGCCGCCCGCCTTCTCATTCACACCCGCAAATGAGACATTGAAACGCTACTCACCTTTCTGCGTCAGCTGACGATATTCATCGTACTTGCCTTCCAACAGGAGCAGGTGTTTTTTCTGTAGTTCGAAGCATGCGGTTTGCCAGCTTTGCTTATGTCCGTCAAGCGTTGCCCTTTCAGTGGCCCGCATCATGTCCACCGCCTTCAAGCTCAGCATCAGCTGTTCATTCACCACTTTATCCTCCAGCCTGCGCCGCTTCTCAACGGGCAGCATGTTCGACAGCGATGAATTGTCACTGCTATTGAGCAGAAACAGGTTGCCGAAGATGTCCATGCTCGTATTTTTGTCGGGCCAGTCATCCTTCATGCTGTTGTCCGGCGTTTGCGGATACCAGTGCTCCACGGAGTTCCAGTAGGCGAACTGGAACTTCTCGCGACGCTTCGCGTCTTCGGGGTTGTCAGAAACGAGACCTTCCCGCCACAGGAGATAATTGAGGAAATTGAACAGGATGCGCGGCGTTCCAGTGCCGCTGTCCTTGTCCTTTATTTTGTCGTTCACTTCAGTGACAGCCAGTTTTTCCAGCTTGTCCAAAACGGCTTGTCCCGAAGCGTCCGGATTGTTCTTGTTGTCCCAAAGCAGATGCAGGAGCTCGGTCACCCACGGCATAGTGTGAGATGACGTGTAGGTGACGCGCAAGCAGGACTGGATCATGAGGATCTTCTTGTGCAGGTCCTCTTGGTAGGAATTGACCAGACTGTCGACGTTGGGCTTGTCCGCCTTTTCTGCAAGGTGCTTGATGATCCAGTCTTTGTTCAAGCGCTTCAGAACCCAGCCGTCGTAAAGATGTCGGGCAATGACAAGCGTACGAAGAAATTCAAGGACGTCGGGCCGCGAAACTTGAGGCCGGGCCTCTTGCGAAAGGCTGTTTTCTCGAGACGAAGCGTCTGTGTTGAGCTGCAGATCAAAGACAGTTTTCCAGTGCTCTTCAAAAAAGGTCAGCAACCTTTTGTCATTGGTGGCGCCTTCACAGGATTTTCCACGATTGAGGGCGCAGAGCTTCAGCGTGTGCATGAGGAAAGTCGGAAAATCGATGAAGCTCTCGAAGTCCGCTTCTCTGGCGACGTTTCCTAACGTCACCGCAGCGACGGCACTGCTGTTGGCAGAATCCAGAAAGTAGTCAGCGAAGGCGGCAAGCTGATTCGTTTGAACGTCCTTCGTGACGTCCGTATGGTTCATTCGGGTGAAGGCTTGGGCGTTCAGCGCTTCCGGACTAAAGAACTCCGACCAGGTCTCCTGCGTAAGCGACTTCTTCAGGTAGGTGTTCATGTTGGAGCACGCCGTCCACACCGAATTGAACCACGCCAGATCGTCGGGGGTAAGGTGCTTCATCAACTGCGCTTTCAGTACGTCCGACAATTCCAGTTGCTTGCCACGGGTGTTCATGCGGATGAAGAACTTGCACAGGTCCGTCTTCTCGGGCACGGGAATGCGGTAGATCGCCGTTTGCTCGAGCCGTTTCAAGAAGTCTTTCAACTTTTCCTCTGATAGGCCATGAGCCCAGCTGCGCAGCCCCTCGTAGGCAGCAAGGATGCCGTTGTCTGACTGAACATTGACTTTGTTGATTTTTTGGCAATGCAAAGCTTCCGCGTTTTGCAGCGTGCAGGTGCTTCCCGTCCGACCTTCAAACGTCAGGACGCTGTTGTCAGGATTGAAGATATCATTGCTAGGTGCGGACTTGGTCACGGCCTTGCAGGCAGAGTTCAGCGCAGTGAGCATCAGGTAGAGCGTCGTAAGGCGCTGCTGGCCGTCGATGACTTCAAGCTCGCCGTTTTCGCGCTTCATCACGCTCACGCTGCCTAGTCGATAGCATCGATCGTCGTTGCCGGGATTGAAAGCTTGGATGTCTGCAATCAGACGTTCAATTTCGACATCCCTGCGCCAGGCGTATTCCCGCTGATAGAGGGGGACGACGTAACGGCCGGAACCAAAAAGCCACTCGCCCTTGTCGCTTTTGGCGATTCGAAGCTCTTGGGAAGCATCAATGCAATTGTCAGACATCAGCTTTTGTCTCCTGAAACATTGTCTTGTTTGATTCCAAGCAAATCTTTTTTCATGACATCCAATAGATGCTGGTACTTGTCTTGGGCATATGAGGGATGGCTTTTGTCGTTGTAGCCGATGACGGAAAGCGGCATTTGCTTCATGTCGAGCAAAAAGTCCGTTGTGACGGCTTCCGCCATGCGCTCAAAAACAGGGAGAGGCAGAAGTCCCCAGTCATTCCAGCTACCGGTGGCGAAGTCATCGAGCGTTTCGTCCCGGATGCGAATGAAGACAAAGCGCAGCGCAAGCGCCCAGGCGAACAGAGTTTTTGCGTTTTCTCTCAGACTGTCGAGGCCGAAGCGATTGCTGTAGGCAATGGCGGCCGCATAAAAAAGTTCCTGATTGCGCCATAACTGTCCCGTCGTCCAGCCCGATCCTTTATCCCACTGCAGCAACCGAAGGTAGCAATCGGTCAGACACCCTTGAGGCTTTTGGAGATTGTCTTTATTTTTATTGTTGTTTTTGTTATAGAAACAACATTCATCGATTTGACGAGTGAGGTGACGAAAATGCTTCACCATCCAGAAGAACTCTTCGCCAGCTTTGAACTGACGGCCGATTTCAAAGTAGCCGGTATTCAGGATGTAATGCTTCTGATAGGGGAATTTGGCATCGCTGAAACCGTAGAAGAAGCGGTCCATGTTGTCGGTCGTAAGCTGAGTGCGAGTCCTGCGGCGAGCCCATTCCCCAATCTTGAAAAGACGGTTGAACAGGCGTTCCATTTCCTCGGAGTCCTCGGCATCCATCCAACCTTCAAACAATCCATAGGCCTCAGCACGGGTCTGCTCATCGCGGGACATACAACCAAGATGCCGCGCTTTCAAGTAGTTATGAACCTTGAGCGGCTTGCCGCGGCTGTTCTGCGAGTCAAAGAGCTGAAAAGCTTCCTCTCGATCGTCTACGCGGAGAAAAACGAGTTCGGCTTTCTTCATTTCAGGATCGTTGTCTGCAACGGGCGCGAGCAACTGGGTGATGTTGTTCGTGGCACCGGAATGGTCGTTGAACCACTCCTTGATGGCGAGACAGGCGTTTTGCACCGAATCGCGGCTGATGTCGTCGTTCAAAGAGAAATTGCCGATGGCGTCGGGGCCTGTCTTGTCGCCAAGCCCCAGAAAGCGTCGGATCAGCCAGAGCGTGACCAAGCGCTGCTGGCCGTCGACGATTTCCAGAACATCGCCATTCGCATAAAGGATGACGCAACCCAATCGGTACTGCAGTGACGGTTCATGCAGGAAGTTGCAGAGATCATCAAGCAGCGTACGAACGTGCTTCTGCGTCCATTCATACGGGCGTTGGTAGTCGGGCTTGACGAGATGCTTGTACTCTTCGGAGACGAAGAAGTCGCCGACCGAGAGAATTTTCGGTGAAGTTTCCGAGTCAGTCATGGTGTTTGTCGATACACAGCTGTGATGAATCCAAACTCCCGTCGCTGGCGGAAGCCAGGGTGGATGATATCGCCGGCTGTTGCGGCGTACCACTAATGGGGCGATTTGAACGTCTTCCGGCAAGGCAGTCGTCGCAACACAAGCGCTACCTTTCGTTACTTGAGAGGCATTGTTGCTAGCAAAGCGTCAGTATGTGACGCTTCGGGAACGAGACCTCGAGCGAGCGCCCGTCACAGCCCTGCCTCAACAAAATCGGAACAAGGATGTTGCCCAGTCTTCACAAATGCCGGGCCAGCTGATGCGGGGTTGCATGGATGCTCCTTGAAAGAACGGTCGGCGCTTTCGAAGCGACGGCGGTTCAGTATCGTCTGGCGGTGGTTCACATTTAGCGACCTCTATCCTGGGACCTTCGAAGAGATCGGGATCGAAGTGAAGCTGATTGAGGTTTAGGACTCAACGTCCTCCGCTAAAGAGAAAAGGCAATCAAAATCAATTGGCATATAATTTTTTAAGATTCTTCACAAGATCTACGGCGGACATTTCCTTACTGGCAACCTTCAAAATGATGTCTAAAAATCCCTCTCGATTTTTCACGGATATTCCGTTGCGCTGCAAAACAGCAAACATACAGCAAGCTGCAGTTCGTTTGTTGCCGTCAGTAAATACGTGACCCTGAGCCACTGCCACGCAATACATCGCTGCCAATGCAAAAGGATCTTCTATATTTTCATAAATTTCAAAGTTTTGAACTCTGCCAATCAAAGCGTACATCCGGTCAGGATCAGCACACCCAGCGCATCCACCATAGCGCCGAATCGCCAAGTCGTGGCAGAGCAAAACTTCTTCTGCCGTAAGATGTCTCATTTATCTTTCAGGTCCCGAAAAAGTTGATCGAATTCATCGAAAATAGCATTGAATTCTTTCTCAATCTCAGCCTTCTTCCACATTTTATACGCCTGATAATCTGTTTTCGGCACCAAATAGCAGGCGGTCTTCCCATGAATCATTATTTCTGTTGTCTGATCCCCTCGTGCCAACGACGACAGATTTTTTCGAGCCTCAGACAAAGTTATTGCAACAGTCATTTTGTTTCCTTACAAAAAAGATCCCCCCTCTTATGGTAGCAAATTTTGTACAAAATACCCTCTGTATTTGTCCTTTTGAGAAGCAACCATGCAACCCCGCATCAACTGGTCCGGCAGCTACGAAGACTGGGCGACATCCGACCTTTCCGAGCAGCGCGACTTCATGCCTAACGACACGGTTTTGAGCGCTGCATGCAGAAACACTCAGCGGCGGATTACAGCTTTGCATGAACGGGCACGCCCATGACAGAACTCCTTGTTGGTTGGACTTGAGAGGCATTGTTGCTAGCAAAGCGTCAGTATGTGACGCTTCGGGAACGACACCACAAGCGAGCGCCCGGCGCAGCCCTGCCTCAGAAAAATCAGAACAATTTTCCGCCTTGACGCCTGACACGATCTTCAACATCTCGATCCAACAAGAGATTCTGGTGAGCGGCCGTGAAGAGACCATGATTTGCCGAGTGAGGATCAAGCGTTGTCCGCAGAATCGACAACTTGGGCCATCGAGTCGGTCCTAGCCATCGCTTCAGCGGAGAGGCGCCTCGCATAAGCAAGGTAGTCCTCCTCCGTCCAGCAGCAGAAGATGACAGTGCCCGCAAAAGGATGCGCCTTCACGGCAGCGATGGCCACGTCGGCCGCGCGATCGACGGGATAGCGGTGCACACCGCGGCTGATGCAGGGAAAGGCGACCGTCTGAAAGCCTTCAGTCTGCGCGATGTCAAGCGCCGACCGGTACGCCGCCGCGAGCTTCTCGTCTTCCTGGTCCCAGCCGCCCAGCCAGACAGGCCCCACGGTGTGAATCACGTACCGCGCGGGCAGCCGATAGCCTTTCGTGAGACGGCTCTCGCCCACGGGACAGCCGTCCATGCCGAGGCATTCGTCCAGAAGCTCGTGTCCCGCCGCCCGATGAATGGCGCGATCCACGCCCGCACCGCCCAAAAGCGACTTGTTGGCGGAATTGACGATGGCGTCCACGGCAAGCGTCGAAATGTCGCCCAGCATGAGGCGCAACGTTTTACGGGGTTCAGTCATGGAAATCCTCCTTCAAAGATGAACTCGGAGGATAAGGCAGTTGTGCGTCAATCAATGACGCATTCAGACAACCAGCCCGTCGCGAATGAAAGCGGCCGCCGGCCAAAGTTCTCAGCGGCGCCCGAGAGAAACCGGCCTCAGGCCGCTTCGGCGATCCGAATCACGCCGTTCGGCGGCGTGTCGTCAGGCAGCGAACCGTAATGGAGGTCAGCGAGCGTCTGCTCGTTCAACGCATCCCCCAAGGCCTCCTCTCCCTTCGCGAGCGCCGGCACCAGCCTGCAGGCCGGCCGAAAAGAACACGGCGGCTCGTGCCAGTCGATCATGCAGCCGGCGCCTTCAAAGGCCCGGCAGATGTCGCCCAGCCGAAAGTCCGACGCCGGATGCGCCAGCATGAAGCCGCCCGTGCGGCCTCGCACGGCGATGCCCCAGCCTTGCTGCACCACAAACCGCATGACCTTCATGACGGTGTTGCGGCTGAGCGCCATGGCCTCGGCAATCTTCGCAATGGCAACCGGCCGGCTGGTCTTGTCCGACAGGCAGCTCAGGACCCGAAGCCCTTGTTCCGTAAAGCGCTTGAATTGCATGCGGTTCCCCCAAACCCAACCGACGCCACAGAAGACGCCGACCGCTATTCCATTTACGGATAACGATTATACGGTGCCTCCGGACGCCTCAAGCGCTCTGCTGCAAAGGCTGTATCGCCTCCGGGCTCCAAACAGCGCGGGCCCGTTCACGCTTTTGGGGAAACGGGAAAGACCGCCGTCAAAACTCAACCAGTGCTTCAATCGACAGGCCTGAAAAAACAATCGCCAGTTTTTTCAGGTTGCGCCAGCCATCGAAATCTCCCGATGACAAATAGCGCTCCAGCTGCTGGTGCGCCTTGTCAACCGCCTTGGCAACGGCGCCCTCGGTTAACTCAGATTTCTTCAGGTACTTGAGCTCGATGAGATAGCTGGCCCCCGCGCCTTGCACAGGACTGAGAACCAGATCAGAGATGCCGGCGCCCGTCGCCTCCGCCTCCATCCGAACCGAGTAGTCGGTCGTGAGGCTCACGGCGAGCTTGATCGCCGTCTGAATGTTGCTTTCGTTGAAGTGGGTCAGCGCGTGGATGCCCGTGCCGGCCCGCAAATGCTTCAGGACGAGTTCCAGCAAAGGCCGGATGTCGCCTTGAGTCAGCGCGGAGACCGTTGATTTCACGGACGAAGCCTGCAGGCCGAAATTGATAGCGGCGACGTACTTCAGCCAGTAGCAGAAGAATTGACTGCGGACGGCTTTGTTCGGGCAGACGAGATGCGCTGCGTCCTCCGCCGAATACGTGAGGTAGCCCAGGCAGTAGAGAACCGCCAGCGTGTCATCATTGCTGAACTGATTTTTCACGTTGAGGTTGATGGAATCGCCGAACCCGCCAAACTCCAGCCGCTTCCCATCGGAAATCTTCCGCACGACTTCATTCACAAACGCGGGATCCCCCAGCTCCAGAATGCGGCTGATCTTGCTCAAGTCCGTGCCGACGGCCTTGTCGAGAAGCGACAGCGGCTCCTGATGCGTCTGAACCAGGCTGCGCAAGTAGTAGAGACACATGGAGGAATTGAAGACGGAAACATCCGAGATCGGGCTGAACCGATAGCCGTTGTAGCAGTCCTTCATGCGGCGAAGGATTTCCGCCGGGGACGCCTTGACCGCCTCCGCATCCACGCATTCGCAGATGATGCTTGAGAGCTCTTCGGCCGTGAATCCCGTCATGTCGGCGTATCGGGGATCTTGAGAAATGTCCGTCGCGATGGAAAATCCCGACGTCATCGAATCCAGAGAAATGGTGGTCACGCCCGTGATGAACACCCGCTGCACAAACCCGGCATCGGCCCGCGTTTTGATGGCCGTGTAGAAATTCTTGAGAAGGCCGTCCTTTCCCGTGATCTGGCGAAAGGCTTCCGGATCATTGGCGAGGATCGTGTTGGCGAACTGATCGTACTCATCAATGATGATGTAAAGCCTGTCGCCCACGACGGGGCGAATCAGATTACAGAAATCACAAAAGAAATCAATTGGATTCGTCGGACTTTGCGCCAGAAAGGACTTGCTTTCGATCGATGGATAGCGATGGAAAAAATCTTCAAAGCCATCACGGAGATTGCGAAGAAAGAATTTTTCGACGGACTCTGGCGAATTAGAAGCAAAGTTGAGCCTCAGGACGCAGTAAGTCCCTTGGCGACACGTCTTGTGCTTGGAGATATACGTGCCGGCGAAGTTTTGGTCAAAGGAAGCGGCGGCCGCTTCGTCGTAATAGGCTTGAAGGACGTTCGCAAAAAGCGTTTTTCCAAAACGACGCGGCCGTATGAGAAACGCATATTTGGTGCCATCGGCTTCGAGCTGCTCAATAAAGCGCGTTTTGTCCACATACACGTAGCCTTCCCGGCGAATGTCGACAAAGGAGGCGATCCCGTAGGGCAGCAGTTTCAGAGGGCGAGCAGAAGGCATGACAGGGAGTCTGGTTGAAGATCTTTTATAGTGAAATTTTATGGCATTCAGGAAAGCTGAGGAGCACGGCGTCTGCTCGGGCGACACATGGCCGTGCCGAACGCCCTCGGGATCCGGCAGACACGGAACGTCTGCAAGCTGCCAGAAGACAGGCGTGACAGCCGCTTGACGCCTGACGCACCGCACAGCGCCGCCAGAGTCGATGAAAGCGGACGTGCGATAATGCCTCAGCGAGGATGAAAACCATGACAAATTTCAATAATCTCCCAGCTCTGTCCTTGGGCTCTTCCGACTTCAAGACGCTGCGGCTTCGAAACCAGCTCTACGTCGATAAAACCGCATTGATTTACCAACTCGCCCGTCGATCCGAAAAATTCTTTCTCACTCGTCCTCGCCGTTTCGGAAAGTCGCTGCTTGTAAGCACCTTTGCCTCGCTTTTTCACGACGGGCTGACGCATTTCAGCGGTCTGGCGATTGAAAAACTGTGGCAGGACAAAACCTACAGCGTCGTAAAAATCGACTTCTCCGAAATCAAGAACGTCACCAGCCGCGCCGACTTTGAAAAACGATTTCGAGGACTCCTGCTCGCGTCTTTCTCTCCCCTTGGCTTTTACTACAAGGAATCCGAAGACCTTGACCTCATTCAGCAGCTCTCGTCCTGGCTCAAAACACAAGACAGCAGCTCCCTCGTCCTTCTGATCGACGAGTACGATGCCCCGATGACAGCGTGCCTCAATGACAAGGCGCGCTTTGATGCCGTCAGAGCACGTCTTTCCGATTTCTATGCCATCGTCAAGTCCAACGACGCCTGCTGGCGCTTTGTGTTCATGACCG
>CAVACW010000072.1:0-13783 GCA_963587345.1 uncultured Oscillospiraceae bacterium
AACGAGGCTCCTCCGACTCGTGATGGTAGATTTGGGAGCTTTCGAACTAACGGTTTGCTCCCCCCGCTGTTCACACTACAGTAGACAGTTGGGTGACAACGCCCTCCTATCGTCCTCCCTCGGAAGACTGGAAAAACATCCATCAGGACTTTGCCAAGGTGATCGGCGCGGTAGACAGGGAAGTCAGCACAACAAATCGCAAAACCAACAACCAGCGAAAAGGCAAACACAGCCGCTAAAACCGCAACGGCACTTTCAAAGGAGCCGCGTTCAGCGCTTCGCCTTCGGCAGCCGCGTGATGAGGGACGACGTGTCCCAGCGCTCGCCGCCCGAAGCCTCCACCTCGGCGTAGAAGTTGTCCACCAGAGCCGTCACGGGAAGCGCCGAGCCGTTGCGGCGCGCCTCCGCAAGCGCAATCGCCAGATCCTTGCGCATCCACTTCACCGCAAAGCCGAAGTCAAAGCGGTCTTCAAGCATCGTGCCGCCGCGGGCCGCCATCTGCCAGGAGCCGGCGGCCCTCTTTTCGATGACGGACAAGACGGTCTTCATGTCTAGTCCGGCGTTTTCGCCAAAGCGCACCGCCTCCGAAAGCCCCTGAACGAGCCCCGCGATCGCGATCTGGTTTACCATCTTCGCAAGTTGCCCCGCGCCCGCGTCGCCAATGCGCGTCACGGCGCAGGCTTGCGCCGCGATCACGTCCTTCACGGCGTCAAAGACCGCCGCGTCGCCACCGACCATGACGGTGAGGCAGCCCTTTTGGGCCCCCGCCTCGCCGCCCGAAACCGGCGCATCGAGAAAATGCTTGCCTTCCGAAGCAAAGCGCGCGTGCATTTCACGCGCAACTTCCGCCGAGTCCGTCGTGTGGTCCACAAACACGGCGCCAGACTTCATGCCAGCCAAGGCGCCCGTCTCTCCCAGCACGACGCTCCTCAGGTCATCGTCGTTTCCCACGCAGGCAAAGACGATGTCAGCGCCTTCGGCCGCCTCACGGGGCGTTGCCGCCGAGGCGCCGCCAAACTCCTTCACCCAGCGCGCAGCCTTCTCCGCCGTGCGGTTGTATACGGTGACCGAGTGGCCGGCCGCCGCCAAGTGCGCTGCCATCGGGTACCCCATGACGCCCAGTCCCAGAAAGGCGACGCGCCGGGGCGCCGCTTCGGGATAGCTTTCACGACGAACAAACATCATTCCCTCCCGCCGGCATCGAGCTCGCCATTGGCGTAAGCGCGCAGACGCTGCTCCCAATCATTGAGGGCTTCCAGAATCCCGCAACGGCGGTCATAGCGCGCCTCATCAAGACGGCCTTCATCAAACAAGGCGTCGTTCGCCTCGTTGAGCCTGTCGATTTCATCAACGAAGGCGTCAAAGCTTCGAACACCCGCCACGTCGCCCGACAAGCGGCGCGCGCAGAAGTTGCGCCACTTCTCGAGCTCCTCGGGCGAGAGCGACTCGGGCCAGCTACGCCCGCGCAGGCGCCAGAGCACCTCAGTCAAGCGGTGGTCTTCAAAATTGAGGCGCCCTTCGGCCACGCCCTGCGCAATCGCTTCAGGCGAGAGTCCCTGAATGCGCTGCATCATCGGCCGGTCGGCGTTTTGAATCATGTCGGAATAGAGCGCGGCGTCGGTGTCGGGTTCCGGAGGCTTCGCGCCCTCCTCCCGCGTGCGGCTCATGTAGACGGGGCTCACCACTTCCTTCTGAATTTCGGTAAGACGCGCGCCGTTCTTCACAATCTGCTCCAGATCGAGTCCGAAGCGCTCGCACACCCGAGGCGTCAGAACGCGCAGGTCAGAGCACACGAAGGGCGACGTGTTGATCTTGATCACAGACAAAGGCAGGCGCTCCTCGCCTTCGGCGAGCATCGTCTTTGCCCCAAAGGCGCGGCGCCGGATGTCTTCGGCGGACATGCCCAGAAGCTCATCCGGATTCTCGCGGCAGTCCCACACCAGATATTCGTTCTTGTTCACCGGGCCCACGGTGATGGGAATCACAATGCGCAGAAAGCCGCGGCGCTGGCCCGCAGACGGATCCACGCACACGCAGGGGCGGCCCGTTTCCAAAGCGGCGCGCACGGCGGCCTTGCTGCGGTTGTTCAACGCCCACTGCCAGAGGCGAGGCTGGCGCTGCGCCAGAAGCCTTGCGAGCGCAATCGTCGCCTCCACGTCGCTTGCCGCATCGTGCGCATGGGAGTGCTCAAGGCCGTTGGCGCGCGTCAGCTTTTCCAAGCGGAAGGAATAGAGATTCGCCTTCACGGGGTCGGGACCGCCGTTCTTCGGCCACTCGATTCCTTCCGGCCGCAGCGCCCACACGGCGAGCACAAAGGGAAAGAGGTCCCAGCGGGAGCACCCTTCGCTCCATTCGCGCTCATAGGGGTCGTAGAGATTGCGCCAGAAGAGGTGACGCGTCACCTCGTCGTCAAACTTCATGGAGTTGTAGCCCACGGAGAGGGTTCCGGGGCGCGTCATCTGGGCGCGGATGTTGGCGGCGAAATCGTGCTCGGAGACGCCTTTTTCCTCCGCCATCTGCGGCGTGATGCCGGTGATGAGGCAGGAGGTGGGCTCGGGCAGATAGTCCATCGAGGGGCGGCAGTACCAGATGTCGGGCTTGTCCGTAAGACAATTGAAGTTCATGTCGGTGCGCCAGCCCGCAAACTGCGCGGGGCGGTCGAGCCGCTGATTCAATCCGAACGTTTCATAGTCGTGCCAGTAGATCGTCGGCGTAGCGTCTGTCATGTTGGGTGTACAAAAAATAAATTCATGCAACCGCCCACTTTACACGTCCTCCGCCTCATTTTGTGTAAAGACCGCACAAAAAAGTCCGCCGGACGGGCTGTTCCTTGAAAAAGGAACCCGCGTCCGGCGGACTTTAGGCGATCGAGGGGGCCGAACTACGCGATCTTCGAGTAGCCGCCCGCGCGATCGGACTCGCGCAGATACTTGTCAAACTGCATCGCCACCGCGCGCACGAAGATCTTTCCCTTGGGGCTCACGGTGATCTTTTCAGGCGTCATCGTGACAAGACCGTGCTTTACGTACGCAGCGAGCTTCTTCATCTCCCACGCGAATGTTTCGTCAAAATGGATGCCGAATTCGTCCTCGATCGCCTTCTTGTCGATTTCAAAGCGGCACATCACGGTCATGATGACCGCGCGCCGCAGCTTGTCCTCTTCAGACAACTTGAAGCCGCGGCAGGTCGCCAGGCGCCCCGCGCGAATGGCTTCGGCCCACGGCTCAATGTCGCGGGGGTTGCAGGCGTAGCCGCCCCCCACAAAGGAAATGGAGCTCGCGCCCAGCGCAATCATGTCGCATTCGGCGCGCGTGGAGTAGCCCTGGAAGTTGCGCTGAATCGTGCCGTTCACCTGCGCGATGGAGAGTTCGTCCGTCGCCTTCGCAAAGTGATCCATGCCGATGTAGCGGTAGCCGTTTGCGGTCAGGTGGCGGATGGCGTCAAACATGATGTTGACCTTTTCTTCCGTGCCCGGCAGATCCGCGGGAAGAATGCGACGCTGCGCCTTGAAGTGGTTCGGCAGATGGGCGTAATGGTAGAGCGCGATGCGGTCCGGACTCAGCTCAATCACCTGATCGATCGTCTTTTCAAAGGACGCGCGAGTCTGCTTGGGGAGCCCGTAGATCAAGTCCATGTTGACCGAGTGAAATCCGTTCTCGCGGGCTTCACCCATGAGTTTTTTCACCATCTCAAAGGGCTGCAGGCGGTTCACCGCCTTTTGCACCTCGGGGTTGAAGTCCTGAACCCCGAGGCTCATGCGGTTGAATCCCGCCTCCCGCAGGGTCTTCACCTTGTCTTCGGGGCAGGTGCGAGGATCGACTTCAATCGAGAATTCGCCGTCAGATGCAAAGGGGAAGCGCTCCGCAAAGCCCCCCATCAGCTTCAGGATTTCGTCATTGGAGAGGAACGTCGGCGTGCCGCCGCCCCAGTGGAGCTGGTCCAGCGTCTGAGTGCCCGTGATGAGCCCCTTCACGATGTCCGCTTCCTTTAAAAGCAGATCGATGTACTCCGCGGACTTCGTGTGGTCGCGGGTCACGATCTTGTTGCAGCCGCAGTAAAAGCACACGTCGTTGCAAAACGGAATGTGGGCGTAGAGGGAGAGCCCCGCGGGCTTGGCGGCCTTTTCGCGGCCCTTTAATTCCGCTTCGTAGTCGGCGGCCGTGAAGTTGGCGTTGAAGCGATCCGCCGTCGGATAGGACGTATAGCGCGGCGCCGGCACGTCAAATTTGTTGAGCAGGTCGCTGTCAGGCAGTTCAACGCCGCTTAAGGCGGGATTGGTCATTGGGGCACCCCTTTAATAAATCGAAACAATTCACCGTCGGGCTCGGCGGGTTATTCCGCTCTTTTTTGACAAATGTCAAAACCGCAAATAGTATTGATCGTGAAGCGTGGCGCACCCTGTCTGCAGGGCGCTGACAATGCTTTCACTCCCGCCGGTCACTCTCCGAAGTGTAGGCCGTCGAGATTATTTGTTTATTACTGTTTCGCCTCACAGGCGAAGCCGTTCTGAGGATTCGCGATGCTCAACAACCCCACCATCAACATGGCCACCCTGCGCGTTGCCTGCTCCAACTGCAATCTGCGCGAACTGTGCCTGCCCGTGGGGCTCAACTTAAAGGAAACCGAGCAGCTCGAAGACATCGTGAGCTCCCGCCGCCGCATCAAGCGCGGCGAAGCGCTCTACCGAGCGGGCGACAAGTTCGACGCCCTCTACGCCGTGCGCCTCGGCTTTTTAAAGAGCGCCGTGATGAGCAGCGACGGCCGCGAGCAGGTGACGAGCTTTCACATGTCAGGGGACATCGTGGGCCTGGACGGCATCGCAAGCCAGGTCTACTCAAGCGACCTCATCGCCTTGGAAGACACCGAAGTCTGCATTCTCCCCAAGGAAAAGCTCGACGAACTCACGCAGAGCATGCCCGTCTGGAGCGCGCACTTTCAAAAGCTTCTTGCGCGAGAAATCGTGCGCCAGAACGGCGTGATGCTCCTTTTGGGATCCATGCACGCCGAAGAGCGGCTCGCCGCCTTCATCCTCAATCTCTCCCAGCGCTTTGAGCAGCGCGGCTACTCCCGCAGCGAATTCGTTCTTCGCATGACGCGTGCGGAAATCGGGTCCTATCTGGGCTTGAAGCTTGAGACCGTGAGTCGCGTCCTCTCCCGCTTCTCTCACGACAACTTCATCATCGTCAATCAGAAGCATGTGCAGATTTTGAACTTCGACGGCCTCCGAAACATCGTGAGCGGCCAGGCCTTCAACGATCATCGGATCGAAACCGATCCTTCGATCAAGATCGCCACAGGCATCGAAGACCTCGTGAGCGACGAAGGCGAATAGCGTCGCCTCCGCCCCACGGCAGCGCCCCGGATTGAGCATTTCACCGGGGCGTTTTCATTTTCGAAGCGCGTATAGTGCCCAGCGCCCGACGCGAGGGGGCGCGCCTCCGCCCTCTCGCGTCTTGCCCCAATTCAAAAAGAAGGAATGTCATGGCCGATTTGAACGAACTCTTTTACCGCGACACGTACGCCCGGGAATTCTCCGCGCAGGTTGTCTCCTGCACCGAAGGTGACAAAGGCTTCGAAGTCGTGCTCACTGACACGGCGTTTTATCCGGAAGGCGGCGGCCAGCCCGCGGACCACGGCAAGCTCGCCGACGCCATCGTCTCTGACGTAAAGCGCGTCGCGGGCGCCGTCGTTCACTTCACGGACAAGGCGCTCGCGGTCGGCTCCGAAGTCAAGGGCGTCCTTGACTGGGAGCGCCGCTACGACAACATGCAGAACCACACGGGCGAACATGTCATCTCCGGCCTCATCCACCAGAAGTACGGCTTTGACAACGTGGGCTTTCACATGGACGACGACGTCATCACCGTGGACTTTGACGGCGTGATCCCCGCAGAAGAAATCGCCCTCATGGAAAAGGCCGCCAACGACGCGATCTGCGCGGACATTCCCGTGGGCATTCTCTTTCCCGCGGCAGACGAACTGAAGGCCATGGCCTACCGCAGCAAGAAGGAGCTCACCGGCAAGGTGCGCATCGTCGACATCCCCGGGTGCGATCGCTGCGCCTGCTGCGGCACGCATGTCGCGAAGACGGGCGAAGTGCAGCTCTTGAAGATCCTCTCTTCGGAAAAGCACCGCGGCGGCACCCGCATTCTCTTTGTGTGCGGCGGCCGGGCAATCAGGACGCTCGCGGAGAAGAACGACGCCGTGCGCCGGATTTCAGAGCTCCTTTCCGCCAAGCCCGCCGAAGTCGCTCAGGCCGTGGAAAAGCTTCTGGCCGCGCAGGCCGCCCGTGATAGCGAAATCCTTGACCTGAAAAAGAAGCTTCTCAGCGTGAAGGCCGCCTCGCTCCCCGCCGCTGACACCGTCGTCATTCACTTTGAAGAAGGCCTGGCGCCGCAGGAGCTGCGCACCTTCGCCACGATCATTGCGGAGTCCAAAAAAGCGCCAGCGGCAGCCGTGCTCTCCGCAACCGCGCCCGGCGTCTACAGCTACGTCCTTTACGGACCGGCGGACAAGATGCGCGACGCGAGCAAGACGCTCAACCAAAAGCTCAACGGCCGAGGCGGCGGCAACGGCGGCTACGTCCAGGGCTCCTACAAGGCGGACGAATCGACAATTCGCGCGGCGCTCGCGGAAGTCTTCGGTTCGCTCTGATTCCGCTTCCCCCTTCTTTGCGGCCTGCCGGCGTCAACCGCCGGCAGGCCGCCTCGTCTAGAATACCCGCAACTTTTTTCGGCGCGGGCCAGAACGAAGCCGCGCGCCCCACCTCATTTTTTGGGAGTTTCCCGCAATGGCACTTGTCAGCATGCGTCAGCTGCTCGACCACGCAGCAGAAAACGGCTACGGCGTTCCCGCTTTCAACGTCAACAACATCGAACAGGTTCACGCCATCATGACCGCGGCCGCCGAAGTCGGCGCCCCGGTGATCATGCAGGCCTCGGCCGGCGCCCGCAAGTACGCTGGCGAAGCCTTCTTGAAGCACATGATCGAAGCCGCCGTTGAAGAATGGCCCGAAGTGCCGGTCTGCATGCATCAGGACCATGGCCAGAGCCCCGCGGTGTGCCAGATCGCGATGCGCATGGGCTTTACGTCCGTCATGATGGACGGCTCCTTGATGAGCGACGGCAAGACGATCGCGAGCTACGACTACAACGTCGAAGTCACGAAGCGCGTCGTCGAGAACGCCCACTGCATCGGCGTGTCCGTGGAAGGCGAATTGGGGTGCCTCGGCTCCCTTGAAACCATGAAGGGCGACAAGGAGGACGGCCACGGCACGGACGCCAAGATGACCCGCGACCAGCTCCTCACCGATCCCGACCAGGCCGCCGAATTCGTGCGCGCCACGCAGCTCGATGCCCTTGCGATCGCGATCGGCACGAGCCACGGCGCCTACAAGTTCACGCGCCGCCCCACCGGCGAGATTCTCTCCATCGCCCGCGTGAAGGAAATCCACGAACGCCTCCCGAACACCCACCTCGTGATGCACGGCTCGAGCTCCGTGCCGCAGGAATACCTCGCGGAGATCCGCGAATTCGGCGGCGACATGCGTGAAACGTACGGCGTTCCGGTCGAAGAAATTCAGGAAGCCATCAAGCACGGCGTGCGCAAAGTGAACATCGACACCGACATTCGCCTTGCGATGACGGCCGCGGTGCGTCGCTACCTCGTGGAAAATCCGAGCGGCTTTGACCCCCGCGCCTACTTGAAGAAGGCGCGCGAAGAGGCCTACAAGCTCTGCAAGAGCCGCTACCTCGCTTTCGGTTGCGAAGGCCAGGGCGCCAAGATCAAGCCCATCGGCCTTTCCGTCATGGCGGCTCACTACGCTGACGGCACGCTCGCGCAGAACGTCCGTTAAGGCGCTGATGCTGTGAACACCGGCCTGCCGCAGGAGCTTCCTTCGGCAGGCTTTTTCTTCCAAGGACTTTGCCATGACCATCAAGGACGCCCGGGATTTGAAGGGCAAGAGCGGCCTCACCCGTCTCATTAACGCCGCGAAGTACTCCGCCGACGGCATCCGCACCGCCTTCAAAAACGAAGAAGCCTTCCGTCAGGAAAGCCTCGCGGCAATTGTTCTCATCCCGCTTGCCTTCTTTCTTCCGGTCGAGCTTTCCTTAAAGCTCTGGTGCGCCTTTTCCGTCGTCTTTCTTCTGGTCACCGAGCTTTTGAATTCCGGCATCGAAGCCGCGATCGACCGGATCGGCCCCGAAATCCACCCCTTGAGCAAATACGCAAAGGACGCCGGGAGCGCCGCCGTGCTTTTTGCGCTCGCGTTTGCCGTCATCACGTGGCTCTCGACCCTCCTTTGTTTCGTTTTTGCCTGACATTTTGTTCAGGCTAGGTAAAAAGTCATGCGCCGTTTTGGGGCACGCCCGATACAATGGCGCG
Source organism: uncultured Oscillospiraceae bacterium (assembly GCA_963587345.1). Lineage (GTDB taxonomy): Bacteria > Pseudomonadota > Gammaproteobacteria > Burkholderiales > Burkholderiaceae_F > Duodenibacillus. The sequence goes on from CAVACW010000072.1 coordinate 8,386, forward strand.
CATCGTCAACCGCTTCCGTTCTTTGAACGGGGAGACTCAAAACTATGTCCGGTTTAATGCAGACCAACCTGAAAAGCCTGCCGCTCGTCTATCGCGGCAAGGTTCGTGAATGCTATGCCGTCGGTCAGGACAAGCTCCTGATGGTCGCGAGCGACCGCATCAGCGCCTTCGACAGCATTCTGAGCGTGCCGATTCCCAACAAGGGCAAGGTTCTCACGCAGCTCACCCAGTTCTGGTTCGACAAGCTCACCGAAGGCATGCCCAACCAGCTCACCGGCATTGATCCGACAACCGTGGTCGCCCCCGACGAAGTCGAGCAGGTGGAGGGCCGCTCCATGGTCGTGAAGCGCCTCACCCCGATTCTCATCGAGTGCGTCGCCCGCGGCTACATCATCGGCGGCGGCTGGAAGGATTACCAGGCGACGGGCAGCGTCTGCGGCGTGAAGCTTCCGGCTGGCCTCAAGATGGCCGAAAAGCTCCCCGAGCCGATCTTCACTCCGGCGGCAAAGGCCGAAGTGGGCGTGCACGACGAAAACATTCCGTTTGAGAAGGTCGTGGAGATGTACGGCAAGGACGTCGCCGAAAAGATCCGCGAATACACCCTCACCCTCTACACGCGCGCGGCGGAATACGCCGCGACCCGCGGCATCATCATCGCTGACACGAAGTTCGAGTTCGGTCTCGATGAAGCGGGCAACGTCTGCATCATGGACGAAATGCTCACCCCGGACAGCTCCCGCTTCTGGCCCGCCGAGCAGTACGACACCGGCATGTCGCCCCCGAGCTACGACAAGCAGTTCCTGCGCGACTGGCTCGAGAGCACGGGCTGGGACAAGGTGCCGCCCGCGCCGGTGCCCCCGGAAGACATCATTGAAAAGACCTCGATGAAGTACCGCGAGGCGCTCGTGAAGCTCACGGGCAAGGACGTCGAGTAGTCTAAAATCTCGCCCTAGAGCGGCGCGGACGACGTTTCCGTCACGGAAACGCTGCCGCGCCGATTTTTGTTATTTGGATCGGATAAAAAATGACGCTTGCCAACGAAAAACCCGTAGTCGGCATGGTGATGGGCTCCTCTTCTGACTGGCCCGTCATGCAGAAGGCGGCCGAAATCCTTGAAAAGTTCGGCGTTCCCTATGAAGCAAAGGTCGTGAGCGCGCACCGCATGCCCGACGAAATGTTCGAGTATGCCGCCACCGCCCGAGACCGGGGGCTCGCATGCATCATCGCGGGCGCGGGCGGCGCCGCGCACCTTCCCGGCATGCTCGCCGCCAAGTGCGTCGTCCCCGTGCTAGGCGTCCCGGTGCCTTCAAAGTACCTGCGCGGCGAAGACAGCCTCTACTCCATCGTCCAGATGCCCAAGGGCGTCCCGGTCGCGACCTTTGCAATCGGCGAAGCGGGCGCCGCGAACGCAGCGCTCTACGCCGTCACGATTCTCGCCGTCACCGACAAGGCGCTCTACGAAAAACTGCAGGCCTTCCGCAAGGAGCAGAACGCCGCGGCGCGCGCCATGACGCTGCCGCCCGCCGCGTAAGGACACGATTCCTATGAAATCCGCATTTCCTCTGCAGCCCGGCGCCACGCTGGGCTTGATGGGCGGCGGCCAGCTGGGGCGCATGTTCGCGCAGGCCGCTGCAACGATGGGCTACCACGTCGCTGTCCTCGAAAAAAGCGACTGCCCCGCCTCCGAAGTGTCCGCGACCCATGTGAAGGCCGCCTACACCGACACGGCGGCGCTGCGCGAGATGAAGACGCTCACGGCGGCCGTGACGACCGAATTTGAAAACGTCCCCGCGGACGCGCTGGCCCTTTTGGCAGCGGGCGACGACGGTTGCATCACCGCCCCCGCGGCGGACGCGGTCTCGATCGCGCAGGACCGGCTCGATGAAAAGCATTTTCTCGAAGCAACGGCCGGCGTTCCCGTGGCGCCGCACGCCGCGGTGCTTTCGGAAGCGGACGCAGACTCGCTTTCAGACGATCTCTTTCCCGGGATCTTGAAGACCACGCGCCTGGGCTACGACGGCAAGGGTCAGACCACCGTGCGCACGAAGGCCGACGTCAGGGCCGCCTTCCGCGCCATGGGCGCCGTTCCCTGCATTCTCGAAAAGCGCCTGCCCTTGGCGAGCGAAGTCTCCGTCATCGTCGCGCGCGGCATGACGGGCGACGCCGTCACGTTCCCCGTCTTTGAAAACCACCACAAGAACGGCATCCTCGCGGAAACCGTGGTGCCGGCGCGCGTCGCGGAGTCGATCTCGAACGAAGTGCGCGGCTATGCGGAAAAAATCGCCCACGCCCTCCACTACACCGGCGTGCTCTGCATCGAATTCTTCATTCTTGAAAACGGCCGCGTGGTCGCCAACGAAATGGCGCCCCGTCCCCACAACTCGGGCCACGCCACGATCGAAGCCTGCGTCACGAGCCAGTTTGAAGAGCAGGTGCGCGCCATGGCGGGACTCCCGCTTGGCAACACCGACCTCGTGCAGCCCGCGGTGATGCTGAACATTCTGGGCGACGTCTGGTACGAAACAAAGGACGGCGTGGAAACGAAGCGCGAGCCCGCCTGGACCGACGTTCTCGCCGTGCCGGGCGCAAAGCTTCACCTCTACGGCAAGACCGAAGCACGCCGCGCCCGCAAGATGGGCCACGTCACCTGCGTCGGCAAGACCGTCGAGGAGGCGCTTTCCTGCGCCAAGAAGGTCGCTGCGATTCTTCACATGGACGAACCGGTCTGATGTCACAGTTTCAGTATCCGCCCGTTGACCGGGCGGCGGTGCACCGCGCGGCGGAAATCCTCCGCGCGGGCGGCTTGGTCGCGATTCCCACGGAAACGGTCTACGGCCTCGCCGCCGACGCCGACAACGAAAAGGCGGTGCTTTCCACCTTCGCCGTGAAAGGGCGCCCCACGAACCACCCGCTCATCGTGCACGTAGCGGGCCCCGAGGCACTCTCTGCGTGGGCTCGCGTCGTGCCCCCGGAAGCGAAGCTTCTGGCGGAAAAGTTCTGGCCCGGCCCCCTCACGATGGTGCTTCCCAAGAGCGACCGCTGCCAAGGGTTTGTAACGGGCGGCCAGGACAGCGTCGCCATCCGCTGCCCTTCGCACCCCTGGATGCGCGAACTCTTGAAGGAATTCGCGGGCAACGATCATCACGCCGTCACCGCGCCAAGCTGCAACACCTTCGGCCGCATCTCGCCCACCTCGGCGCAGCATGTCGCGGACGACCTGGGCGTGAAGCCTCACGGCAAGCTCGACATGATTCTCAACGGCGGCGTCTGCGAAGTGGGCGTTGAATCCACCATCATCAACTTGTCGGGCGCGCGGCCGGAAATCCTCCGCCACGGCGCCGTCACGCGCGAAATGCTCGAAGCCGCGCTGGGCGTTTCAGTGCCTGACGCCGGCAGCGACGCGCCGCGCGCCTCGGGGCGCTTGAAGAGCCACTACGCCCCGAAGACGAAAGTGAAGCTTCTCACGGCGGACGCCCTTCACGCGACGCTCGCTGACCGCTCGGCAAAGGCCGCGATCCTCGTGCGCGAAGCGACGAAGGCAGCGCTCGCCGCTGACGGCCTTCTGCCGGCGACGGGCGTTTTGACGGCCCCCGAATCCGAGGCTCAGTACGCTCACGCGCTCTACGAGAATCTTCATCGTCTGGACGCCTTTGGCGCCGACGTGATTCTCATTGAATGCCCGCCGACCTCGCCCGACTGGGCGGCCGTGAACGACCGCTTGGGCCGCGCCGCCGCCGAGAAGGACAAAGCCTGATGCCGGAATCGACGCCTCACGCCGCCGACCCCGTCGGCGTGCTGGATTCGGGGCTTGGGGGACTTTCCGTTCTTCGAGCCCTTCGTCATCGGCTGCCTCAAGAGGATTTTCTCTACTGCGCCGACTGCGGCAACGCCCCCTGGGGCGACAAGCCCGCGGCGTGGGTGGTGGAGCGGTGCGAGCGCATCGCGCAGTTTCTCGTCTCCGTGCACAGCGTGAAGGCGCTGGTGCTTGCCTGCAATACGGCGACGGCGGCGGCCGCCGACCACCTGCGCACGTGGATGCCCGTGCCCGTGATCGGAATCGAACCCGCCGTGAAGCCCGCCGTGAAGCAAAGCGCCGCCCATTGCGTCGGCGTTCTCGCCACCGCGGGCACCATCGCGAGCCCTCGATACCGCCGTCTTCTCACGCGCTTTGCCGAGGGCGCCCGCGTCATTTCCGTCGGCTGTCCCGGCCTCATGGAGTGCGTGGAGCGCGGCGCCTTTGACTCGCCCGAAACCGAAGCGCTCGTGCGCCGCTACGTGGAGCCCCTTTTGGCGCAAGGCGTTGACACGCTGGTTTTGGGCTGCACCCACTATCCCTTTCTCACCGACGTCTTTCGCCGCGTCGCAGGCCCCGGCGTCACGATCATGGAGCCGGGCGACGCCGTCGCAGCCGTCACTCGGACGCGTCTTGCGGACGCCAGCACCCTCAAGACAACCGGCGTCGGACGCGAGCTCTTTTACGTCCGCGGCAGCGCAAAGCACGAAGCCGTTTTGAAGCTCTTGTGGCCAGCGGCCTCGCGCGAAACCGTGCTCGAAATGCCTTTCTAGGAAGTTCACTCATGTCGGATTCCGCTCTTCTTCAGGCGCTTCTCACGCGTCGCAGCGTGAAGCCCAAGCACCTCACGACGCCCGCCCCGACGGCGGACGTTCTCGCCACGGCCGCCCGCGCGGCGCTGCGGGCGCCGGATCACGACGGCCTCACGCCCTACCGCTTTGTCGCCATTGGCGAAGAAGACCGCGAACAGCTCGCCGACCTCTTTGAAGCCGCGGCGCGCGCCAAGACGAATGACGAAGAAAAGATTGCGAAGACTCGCTCCAAGGCAATGAAGGGGCCGGCCATCGTCGCCTTCGTCTTTTCGCCCAAGACGGAAAGCCCCGTGAGCGAAACGGAGCAGCTTCTCACCGCGGGCGCCGCGCTCGAGCAGTTTCTTCTTGCTCTGAAGGCGCAAGGGTTCGGGGGCATCGTGCTTTCAGGCTCGGCGCTCGAAGACGCGGCCGTGCAGGCTGCCTTTGTGAAGGCGCCCGGCGAGAAGCTCGTCGCTTGGATCACCTGCGGCACGCCGGACGCGGACGCCGAGAGTCCTGCGGAAGAAACACGCGATGGGCCGCTTTCCGCCTGGAAAGCCTGATTACGCCAACGGGCGGGCAGCCGGACGGCGCTTTGCCTCATCAGCCGCCGTTCGCTTCTGGCGCTCAAGCGCCTCAATGCTCTCGGCAATCGCCCGCATGGTAAGCGGCGAGCATCCTTCAGCCTTGTTGTTGGCGACGGCAAAGCCTCGCACGCCGGACTGATGCGCCAGCTCCATCAGCCACGCCACCGCCTCGCGCGTCACGATGTCCGCCTCCTGAATGGCGGAAAAAGGCGCCCAGTCCTGCTTCA
>CAVACW010000073.1:0-13738 GCA_963587345.1 uncultured Oscillospiraceae bacterium
AGTCAATCAAGGCTTGCTTTCACAAGCCTCTGCCTTTAGGCAGGGGTGGTTGACTGCACTTCTCCTACAAGTAGTTCGGGGAAGCACAGACAACCTCTCAAAGAGGCGTCATGCACCTCTCCGAGGGTTGATAAAAATGATGTCAGTGGTACTGGACGTAATCCAGCCCCACGGCGCGTCCGTCTTCCATGCGAAAGAGGATGCGCCACGGGCCGCTGACGCTCACGGCATAAGTGCCGTCGAAAGCGCCGTGCATCCCATGACACTGACGGGAACCCGTCCGAGCCAGCCCTTGGGCTGAGTCGGCGAGCTCAATTTCCGCGAGACACCGCTCAATTCGGTCAGCGTGTGCTGGGTTGATCCCGGCGCGCTTTCCTTCAAGAGCGAAGTCCTGCAGCTTCTTCGACCTAAACGACGCAAGGAGCATATGCACCTCCTCTCATCGTCTGAAGCCGACGGATGCAGGCCCCGAGTGTGGTTGTGACTGGATCTGTGACTTTCATCACCTTGTCCGTCACATCCGCAACCACCAATCGGCGGCCTTCCCGGACGAGCCAGAGAAGACCTTCCAGATTGGCCTTGTCGCGGGCGGGCGTAGCGGCGTTGACGGCGGCCACGTACTGCCCCACTCTTGTCTTGTATTCGCTGTAAAGCATGGTGTGTCTCCAAAAAAGAAAAATGGGGCGCACCATGCCCCCAAGGGGCTGATGTGCCCCGAGGGGAAAAAAAAGAACTATTTGCCCGCAACGAGCTTGTCCAGACGACCGAATTCGTACTGGATCATGTTCTGCAAGGCGATGGCGCTTGACGGCGACAGACCGTCCGTGAGCGCGAGGCTCAGGGCGATGCTGACGGGCTTCACACCGTTGGCAACGGGGGCCTTCGCAAACGTGAAGAGCAACCCGATGAAGCGGGTCAGTCCACGCTGCGACATCTGAGGCACTTCGCTGGGCTTCTGCTCATTCTGCTGGCGCAGCGAAAGCGAGAAGTCCACCACCGCCTCAATGATGCTGCGGGCGCGCTTCGGATCAAGGCCCTCCGCTTGCGCGGCAACCTTTTTCCAAAGAAGCTCAACTTCGACGTCCTTTTCAGGGTAGCCGACGACGAGCGACCAGGTGCGGTCAAAAACCGACCGATCCTGCGCGTGACGTCCGAGATATTCGGGCGTTTCCGAAGCATCACCCAGCGGACGATTGTCGGTGAAGACAATCCTCGCATTGGGATGACGGTGCACCACTTCACCCGTGCGGTCGATGACGATGTCGTCACCTTCCAACAGGTCGTTGCAAGCCACCCACATGTCAGCCGGAGCGCTGGAGGGCTCGTTGATGACGAGCACCGCGCCCGTGCGCCATGCGATGGTCGCCGGACCATCAATCCAAACGAGCTGCCCCGTCGTGGGATCGGAACCCCACTGACCGATCAGTTCGTACTTGTCCATCCGCCGACGGCACGTGAGCGTGACAGCCGGAGCGTTCACGCGACGCAGGAACTGCATCACGAAGGACGTCTTGCCAGCACCAGCCGGACCGCTGATCCACATGGGTTCGCGGGTGTCCTCGGCTTCCCACCAAAGGCGGAAGCGCTCGAACAGTTCTGGCTGGAACGTGTACTCACGGTCCGGCTGGGCGAATCGGGTGCCCTTTGGAAGCGGAGCCGGGCAGAAGCCCAGAACACGCTTGTCAGAGTCGAGACCGAATTCGCTGGCGGGGATGTAAGCATTGAAGTTCATCATGGTTTGTCTCCTAAGAAATAGAACTTCGGGGACGCCATGACCCCAGAGGGGATTGGCATCCCCAATGGGAATTGCGTTCGGATGAACGCGAAAGGAACTTCAGGAAGCGGGTTTAACCGACTTCCCGATTTCAACTTGGGCAGACGGATCGGCCTTCGGCTTTTCAGCGTCAGGCTTCTCGGTCTGCGAGCGTTGTGCGGAACTTGCAAACGGGTTGTCGATCTTCTCGCCAAAGCGGTTGAGGAAATCGAACATGTCGTTGAAGTTCTGCATCAGCTGACTTTTGCTGCTCATGACTGCTTCTCCTTGCGGGCCATAACGTCAGCCCAGATTGAGAAGGGAGCCGCCGCTATTGGAACAACCCCGCTTGGAATCGGCTCAAACGCGAAAGGCGTTGGGACCGGGGCCAAGGGAGAAGCCTCCTCCATCGGTGCGCTTGGCATCGGTGCGGGAGCAACAGCGGACGCCGTGGCCTCCTCCACCGTTTCCGTTGGGACGGACTCGGCAGCTTTGGCAGCGGCGCGCTCACGTGCCATGCGGGCTGCTCGCGCCAGCCGATCCTCCGTGCGCACCGTGGAGGTGCGACGAGAAACCGGCGTGGCAGAAGAAGCCGTCTTGACGACGGGAGCGGAAGCCGCAGAAGCGGCGTTAGCGGCGAACAAGTCGCCAGTGAAATCGATGCTTGTCTGAAGCATGGTGGATCTCCAAAAAAAGAAAAAAGCGGAGCCACCATGCCCCTTGTGGGGTTGATGACCCCGCAAGGGATTAACAAAAAACTTCTAGAACCAAGGCAGTTCGACCTGCTCCTGTTCCGGCGCCTTCACCTCGGTGTGACCCGTGGTGATTTCAGGAAGCACCAGAAGAGCATCCGCATCAGCGGAAGTCTCCTGAGCGCTCTGAGAAGCCGGTTGAGCAGCGGGCGTTGCCGCCGGAGCCGCAAAGAAAGCCTCAATCGACGCCGGATCAATATCCGGAGCGACGGGGACTTCCTCAACAGCGGGCGCCGAGGCGGAAACAACTGCCGGAGCCGGGACCAAAGTCTCAGCTGCGGGAGTCGTCTTCTGCGCAAGCGCCCGTTCGGCATCTTGCAGCATGGCCTCAGCAGACACATCGCCGCGAACAATGCTCGCGAGCAACGTGCGATCCGCCAAGAGCTGCGTGGTGCTCTTCAGAATCCAGAAGGCCGTGCCCTCAATCGATCCCTGAGTGGGAACGCGGTTCAAAGCAATCTGGATCGTCTTCACCAACGGGCTGATGCCCGGAGCCAAGAACGAAAGGCTGTCGAGCCTCTTCTGAAGCTTGATCAGCGTCTTTGGCAAACGCTGATTCGCTGACTCACGTCCGGGACCGAAGCTCTCGCGCAGATAGCGCTGTGCTTCGCCCGAAATCGAGATCAGCATCTCGGCGGTCAAGTCATTGCTGACCTGATCGTCGAACTCCTTGATCTCCGCTTCGCTCGTACCCACCGGCACGATGCCAATGGCCGAATACGTCGCGGTCAACTTCCGATCCAAAGCCGACAGATCGAGCTTGGCGCTCAGTATCTGCTCAGCGAACTTTGGATTTTCAGCCGCCCACTGCTCGACGTAGCGGTCATAGTTGGACATGAAGTCCGCCTTGACCTCTTCGTACTGAGTCTGAAGGCGCTTCAGCTCCGGCAGGACCGTTTTGGCAACGTTCTTGTCGAGAGCCGTTCCACCCAAGAACCTGACGCCAACCGAGTCCAGCAAGCCGGACACCTTGTTGACGACATCGTTGATGGGCTTCAAGACCTTCGGGTTGATGATTGCCTTCAGTCCGTAGGACGCGGCAACTTCTTCCGGCGGCAGTTCACCATCAGCGCCGAGGCGGTAGTCCTCAGCATGCATGGCTCGCGTCCCGGTCCAGGTACGGAACTTCGTCGTAACGACGACGAGGCGTTCACGGACGGTGCGAGCGTTGTTGACGGTGGTGGAAGTGGTAGTAGTGGAATTTGTCATGATGACGTCCCCTAAAAAAGAAGACGGAGACGCACCATGCCCCGAGAGGGATGATGACATCCCCGTCGGGAATGGAAGATCACAGAAGAATCTTCCGATGATGATTGGCTGGCTTACTCCTTGCCGCGACGATTCTTATCGCGCTTCGGATCGGCCCACCAGCAAATAAAGGCCATGAGGACAACAATAAACAGTGCTGTGGCAAGCCCTGCATAAAGTCCATTCATTTTTTCGTCCTGATAACAAAACTTACTTCTTGTTATTGCGATCAGGACCAGCCCACCAGCTAATGAAAGCTGTCAGAACAACGATGAACCCTACGGTTGCAAGTCCTGCATAAAGTCCGTTCATTCTTTCTCCTCCTTATTGGAATTCGGAAAATGATGGCGCATCCCCAGAATACAAACCCACCCAAGAGTCTGATCCAGAGACTTTCATCCTCCGCCGGGACGGGAAGCAAATAATGCTCAACTCGTCCAAGCCATTCCCACTTGTCCCAATAATAAGCCCACGGCTGACTTGGTGAAACGAAAACACTGAAAAACAGCGAAATCGAAACCCCCAGACAAAGGTTGGAGGTCACGTTCCTACTGATTTCAACCAAGCCGCTGAGATGATTCTTCAATATTACAAGAATCTTCATAGATCTCCTTTAGCGGAAACCCATGTTCCCCATGCAGGGAACCGAGTCCCCGCGAGGGAAAAACTACCAGTTGATGTCGATTACAGACGAATCAACCAGTGTCGCTTCTTCTAGCGCCCGAGCAACGCCTTCGCTGGGCGTGAAGCCTTCCGGGAGGATGCCCTTGGTCCGACGCACCGACCAGCTTTCGCCAGACTGAGTGCGGTAGGGATCAAGATCCTTTTCCGTCAGGTTGTGCGCCTTCAGAAACTCAGCAAGATTCACCGAGCTCTTGGCCGCACGTCGCGTGAGCGCTACGCCGGCGAAATTCGCCAAGCGGTAGTTGCCCATTTGACCCACCAGCGTTTGCGTCAAAGCCTCCTTGCGCTCCTGAAGCGTCTTGAGCACAGCTTTCGCCGACTCAATCTCTTCCAGAACCCCAGAAAGCTCCTTCGCTGGCGCCGCCCATGCAGCAACCGCCTCCTCCGTCCGAGGCGCGTAGAAATCGCGCTCGGGATCCTTAGTTGGTTCCTTGTCCTTTGTGACGTAATCCCAAAAGACGCGGCCCTTCACTTGGATATCCCGGATGAGCTTGTCATCCCGAGGGATGTCAAACTCAATGAGGTGGTCACCGTCGAGGAACACCAGCCACCCGTAGTAGGCGTCAGACACCATGATCTGATGCTGCACCTGCACGTAGTAAAGCCTGTAGGCCGCCGAATCGCGTCCGTTGGTACGAACGTCCTTCAGCGTTTCCTCTTGGGGGCACTTGATTTCAACAGGCACCCCGTCAAAGGTGAGCCCGTCAAACGAAGCACGGAAAAGCGGATTGCTCTCCCACTCGCCGCAAGCTGGCATCACCACCGTTTGGTGAGTGACTTCAAACAAGCGACGGGCGACAGGCTCGTTCTCCACCCCAAACCTCACAGCCGGAATGACTGAGAGATCGGGCGGAACCGCTCTGTCCGTCTTCTCCATCCAGAGACGCCATGGCGTCTTTTCTGGGTGAAGGTTCAAGATCACGGCGCTCTCCGTAGCGGTGATGCCTGACTTGCGCCAAGCGAGCCACTCGGGAGAACGCTGATCGAGCATAACCTCTCTCATAACCTCTCCTTGGCTACGGTCAATGAAAACCCGACGAACGAATCGACGGATTTCCACTGACCTATCCCATGCCTCAATCAGAACGGAATGTCACCAACGTCAGGGACGTAGGCTTCTTCGGGTTCAGGCTCTTCCATCACAGGCGCTTCCTTGCGGGGAGCGGGCTGCGGTGCAGGAGCAGGCTTGGGTGCCTTCGGAGCGGCAGGAACAGCGGGCGCCGGAGCAGGCTGAGGTGCAGGTGCCGGAGCAACTGCAACTTCCTTGGGGAGCTTCGCAAGAACATAGTCCTTGCTTTCGCCCTCCAGGTTCTGCTCGGCCCACTGAAGAGCCTTGGCTTGCCCGTTGTCGGGGAAGCGGCGGATCATCTCAGTCAACTGCTGACTAATCTGATCCAACTTCGGCATGTCCAAAGCAAGCTTGGGCACTTCCTTCACTTCGACGACCTGCACGGGTTCAGCCTTGGGCTGAGAGACAGGCGTTGCTGCGGGCATGACAACAGGAGCCGGAGCATCCGACATAGCCGATGCTTCTTCTTCGTCGTAGATGCCGCCGATGCCAAACGCAATGCGAACCGCCTGAATGATTGCCTTGTGGCGAAGCATTCGATGCGGCCACTTGGCCCAGATCTCAGACGCGCCATAGCACTCGGCCATGTACTCTGAGACCACGATGGGCTTGCTCATTGACTTTCGATTGATCGTCACTGTGCAGCTCTCGGGAAGTTCCCGAGATCCCATCTTGATCATCTTGTCCGAAAACGCGACCGAGAGGCCGTCGTAGTCAGGCTGACGATTAAGGATTGACAGCCAGCCGTCGATGCTGACCACTGGGACCACCGTACCGGCCTTTGAGCGAAACGCGAAGATCTGCCGGATGAAGGGATTGAGACCGTAAGTCTCAGCCACCACCAGCAGTCCCATCATTTCTTCCGGCGTCGGAGCCCTGTCAGGACCGTTCTTCTCGCGAACGCGAAAAGCGACCTTCGCCAGAGTTTCATACAACTTGGCGGGTTCAACACCGTACTTCTGGGCCATGCGGGCCGTCACGCTTGTAGCAAGGTTTGCCATTTTGGATTTCTCCTAAACAAAAAAACAAACCCTGCGGAGACACTTTCTCCCGTGGGGAAAAAGTTCCCCACAGGGAGATTGACAGAGGATCGACTTCTTAAACGAAATCGTCCCCGTTCCAGTCTTCGTCAGCCGAAGCCGTCGAAGCGGGAGCGGAAGATGCAGCGGGCGCCGATTTCTTGGTGCCTTCCGTCTTGGCCGGAGAGGCCAGAATCTGGAAGTCATCCACGATGACGGACGCGAGCTTCACCTTCTTGCCGCCTTCAAGCGTCGCCTCCTTGTAAGAGAGGTGTGCCTGAACAGCCACCAACGTGCCCTTGACGAGCGACGGAGCGACCTTTTCAGCGCGAGCACCAAACAGCAGCGCATCGTGCCAGACGGTTTTCTGCTCGTACTTGCCCTCAGCGTTCTTCACGCTTTCGGACGTGGCGATGCCCAGCGAGAGCATCGAGAGACCCTTCTGAGTCTTGAAGAAACGAGCATCCTGACCGAGGCGGCCGATGAGGTTGACTGACTGGAAAGACTTGTAGTTCAACATGATTGTCTCCTTAAGAAAAAATCCCGCAGAGACCGTTCCTCAACATGAGGACTTCGGCCCCATGTGGGATCGTCGAACATTGAAAAAAAGAAAAGAGCGAGCAACAAGCCATGCCCTCGCGGACAGAATCTTGCTGCCCGCAAAAGTCGGGGTTAACCGACGAGGCCAAGCGCCCTTAGAAAGCGACGCTTGGAACCACCATCAGAATCATGAACACGAGCGCCCCAACCAGCAGGCGTTTCGGTACAATCCTCATCAGGTGGAGCATGGGCTTTGTGAGAGACATCATGCTTCACTCCTCATAAGGGGCCGCAAGCGAGAGTTTGCGGCCTTACTCATATCTGCTTCAATCCACAGATTCCCAATGCGAAATTCCCGTAGGCTGCACAAAAATATGCGAGCGCCTGTTGGAAAAGAACACTGGGAGAGGCGATAAGCAATCAGTTCTTCACCGAGCTCTTTGATTGAGCGGACAACAAGCCATGCCCTTGCGGACAGAATCTTGCTATCCGCAAAGTCGGACTTTCACCGACGATCCCTAGCGAACGCTCAGAGAGCGACGTTCGGAATCACCATCAGGAATATGAACAGCAACGCCAAAAACAGCCAGCGATTCTGTAGAATTCCTCTCAGGTGGGGCATGGACTTGTTCACGGTGCGCATGCTTTCCTCCTTACAAGGGGCCGCAAGCGAGAGTTTGCGGCCTTACTCATATCTGCTTCAGGACTTTCGTCCATCCACAGATTCCCAAAGCGAAATTCCCAGACTGCACAAAAAATTGTGTGAGCGCCTGTAGGGAAAAAATCTTTGGGAAAGGCGAAAGCAGCGACCGAGAATCGGTCCAGCTCTTCTTAACTACTTCCAGATGGCTCCGAACTGAATGTGATCGTTCCCGATCATGTCCAGCGCAGCCATCTCGTCTGGCGCACACCGAAAGCCCAGCGTACGCTCGAAAGCGTAGTGCAAGGGGTGTGCGGCAGACTTGCAGTCAGCCGTGAGCATGGCCCAGCGGCACAACGAGCGGGTGCTCATCGTAACGCTCAAAGTCCCGTCTTCGAAACGTTTCCGAATCTCCGACGCAAACTTCACCATGCCGCTGACAATTTTCTTCATAGCGGGATCGGCCAAGAAGGGAGCGCTCTTTCGAACGATCTCCTCCTCTACCTTTTCGGGAAGGTAGTTGACCTTCAGGAAACGGTAGCGATCCATGCTCGCCATGTTCTGTACCTGCACTCCCGAGTAGAAGCCAGATTCATCCCCCTTGCCAGCGCTGTTAGCCGTAGCCACAACACGGAAGTTTGGATGAGGCTTGATGACTTCACCGCCGTTCTCACTAATCACAAGCGGACGTCCTTCAAGAACGTCATTGAGACCAGCGAGTTCCGACGGATCACACATGTCGATCTCGTTGAGAATCAACACGTGGCCCTCCTTCATAGCACGAGCCAAAGGGCCGTACTCGAAGGTCATGGCGGGCGTTTCACCGGGAGCAGACGCCTTCAGGACAAACTGTCCTTTGAGCGACTGAAACTCCATGCGTCCGTTGCACGTGACCTGCTGGACGGGCCAGTGAAGTCGCGCGCAGACCTCGTTGATGACACTTGTTTTGCCACAACCCGTAGGGCCGGACAAGAAGAGCGCATCAGAATGAGGCTTCAGCATGAAACTCAAGACGTCGCGAAGCAAGGTGCGTTCGAAGACGTACGATGCATGGGCGACTGGGACAGCAGGATCATTGCCGTCTCCAACCAAGAGCTTGAACTCTTTTGGCAGGGAAACGGCTTTCTGCGTTTCGGCGTCGTAGATAGTCTCAAAAAGACCCGACGCGGGAACCAACTTTTTTGTCATGGTGAATCTCCTAAAAGAATTAGGGGACACCATGACCCCGAGGGGATATGGCATCCCCAAGGGACAAGTTGTTTATGGATGAGGGATTACTTTTTTAGCAAACCCGCTTTCCATGCGATGAAAAAGCCTATAGCCGCCAAGACAGCGACATAGACAATTATCATAAGCTCGGTCATTGCAATGAAATCAGCAAACTAACGCTTAGGGTTAGTCCACCAGCCAATAAATGCAACACCCGAAATGATGACTGCCATGAATATTGTCACTGCGAGAAGTTCAGTACTCATCACTTCTTTTCCTTGACCACCACACAGGCTTCAAATGTGGCAAATCGTTCTGACGCAAGATCAACAGCCTCCATGAGATTAGCTCCTCATGTTGTCGCCATCGTTCTTGTCAAAACAATCTCCCCACCATGCAAGAACAAGTCCAGCTATGGCAAGGATCACCGTGAAAATCATTACAACAAGCAAATTCGGCGTCATTCTTTTCCTCCAAGCCGATCAAACAGGCAACCGGCGATGAAGCAAACACCAGCCCATAACATTGTTACTACTGCATTTTCCACAGAAACAAGCTCATGTGTCAAATAAGCAGGATGTCCCACTACATGGACAGTAACAACGGGTTGTTGAACTATAACACTCAAGATGAGCGCCACAGCTATTGCAAACATCAGGTCACCAAGCCGACCTAAGAAATGAAGAATCCACGCCTTGTTTGGCTTTTTCGTCTTTCGCATCGAACCTCCTTAAAAAATCGGAGACTCGATGCCCCTCGCGAGGATCGAAATCCCCGAGGGAAAGATGAAAATCCGCTAATACCGATCTCGGATCAGCGGATATTTCTTTGCATACTCAGGCAGACAGTCCTCGCCGCCATCCAGCTTGCGCATGGACAGAACGAAGGACTTGCCATTGCCACAAACTTCCACAAAGTCCACGTCGGCGGTGCAGGCATAGCGAACACCGAACGCTTCATCGGACGAATCCGAGAAACATTCCGCATTGCCGCCAACGAGGTCAAAAACCTCGTCGTCTTCTGCACAACCACAAGCCGCCACGATGCTCTGGTATAGAGACCATGACGACTTGCCAAGACTTGTTGGATGTTGCCGGTTCATCTTCATAGCGTGAAGACGAACGGCAACTTTGAAGCGATTCAAGCGATTGGACGCCTGAAGGACCTGAGAAAGATCTCTCATGGCCGTCTCCTAAAAGAAATAGGGGACGCCAAGTTCCCGAGGGGATTGACATCCCCATGGGATAAAAAACTCGCCTACTTCACCCAGAGAAGGATTGCGCTGGCGAGGTTGGCAATGATGCCGATGACATCGAGCATGATTGACCTCTTTGAAAAATGTTTGGTGCCGCAGCGCCAAACCGACAGCGGAAGATCCGCAGATCTGCCGAAAGAAAAACGTCGAAGCGCACTTCAACGCGGAAACACGAGCTCGACCGTAGTCAAGCCGTTCAACATGGATCGCATAACGCTGCGATCTGTCGGATGATTCATAAGTTTTACTTCGTTGAGATCATCAAGTAAGAAGGAAGGACAAGCCTTCGGGTAGACGATCCAAAGGCTTCGAGAGACCGAAGCCACAAGCGAAACGGAGGTGCAACAGCCGTACTGCACGAGAAGTGCGAGGCCGTCTTTTGGGCGCAATGATGGAGGGAAACAAGGCTGGCTTCCCGCAGGAAGCTCCTGAGACTCAAAACGTCGGCGCACCGCGTTTCGCTTGAAGATCAGCCGGCGTGCTCACAGCTGTCTTCGAAAAAGTGTTGCAGGGGTTCGGCGCACCGAATCTGCGATAGATGATGCGACTATACACCAAACGAAAAGCCTTGCAAGCCCCGTCATCATTGGCCTAGCGGATTTCGCTCGGAATGGCGCTTTCGCCAAGAGAAACCCCGCGATCCAAGCGGATTCCACTTGGATTCTTGGCCGAAAAGGACAGGGCGAACTTTATGTTCTCCGTTGCATTTTTCACTTTTCAAGGTAACCAAGATGCCTGAAAGCAACAAGAACGAAAAGCCCGCCGCCGAGGCTGGGCAGAAGACCATCCAAAAGGCGAACGCCGTCGAGAACTCCGTCATGGAGACGATCACGGGCGAACTGCGCCAGGCGATCAAAATCAACTTCGCCTCGGGCGGCACGAATCCTGAAGGCGCTGCATCTCGCGGCAACAACGGGCGCCGCAACAACCGCAACGAACCGCCTCGTCAGGTGATGAGTCTGCGCCACGTGCCGGGCAACCAGCGAGGCAACGGACGCAACTTCCGCTTTGACTACGCCGACCCAGAAGTGCCGCGCATTCGCCCTCAGCAACGCCGTAATTCAACGGACTTCTCCCGCGCGTATCTGAAGCAGGACTTCTTCGTGTACTCCGACACGGCGCAGACCTTCTTTGAACGCAACTACGAGCCGGTGGACCGCGCCCTCATCGTGGCGAGCACGATTTACACCCGTGCCGGCGGTCGTCAGGCAGGCGAACAGGCGGAAGCGCGGATGCACGAACTCTTCACCAAAGTGCAGAAGACCCTGCAAGCCGCCATTGACAACACGAAGCAGATTCTCAAAGAGAACGGCGCTTCGGACAGCGACACGGCAGACTACGAC
Organism: uncultured Oscillospiraceae bacterium; assembly: GCA_963587345.1. Taxonomy (GTDB): domain Bacteria; phylum Pseudomonadota; class Gammaproteobacteria; order Burkholderiales; family Burkholderiaceae_F; genus Duodenibacillus. The sequence continues at coordinate 11,513 of CAVACW010000073.1, forward strand.
CACAAGCGCTTCTACACCCCGCCGGTGCACTCCCCGCTTGCGATGCGCTTTCTCTCTGTCGTGAACCTCTTTGACCGCCTCGTGGCGCGTGTAGAGAGCTGCTGGCTCAACGGCATCATCGACGACCATGGACGCCGCTCCACGCTGGGCCACTGGAACACCGAGATGACAAATGCCGTGCGCGACATCTTCCGCATTCGCAAAGAAGCGTGGGATCTCGCTGCGAAGACCGGCAATGCGCAGATGGCTCGTGCCATTGAGCAGAAGGTGGCTCGCGAGAACGAGCAGGAAAAGGGCCTCGTCGGCAAGGACATTCCTGTTGACGCGAAGAAGCCGGAAGCCAATGCCGCCGAAAACCCGGCAGAAGCTCGCGCTCGCCGCATGGCCGCCCGCCGTGCTTCAGCCGCTGCCCGCAAGGAAGAAGCCAAGCCGACTGCACCGGCTGCTACGGAAACACCTGCTGAAGAGCCCACAAAGGTAGCAACCGAGGCCGCCCCTGCCCCCGCCACTGAAGAAGCCGCGCCGGCAACCGTTGCCCCGGAAGCCCCCTCGGCAACGCCAGCTGAAACCCCTGTCGCTCCTGCAACGGACACGCCGCCGGAAACGCCCGCCGCGTAAGTCTGAATGCCCCGATTTGGCTCGGGGCATTTCTTTGGCCGGAGCCAAGAGGAAGGACTCTTTCCTTGGCTTCGGTCCTCCAAGTTTTGGCGAAACCCGTGTCGCTTGCCGCCGAATGCCCCTCGCCTATGCCGTACGCTTCGACCAATCCCTTTCGGAATCCAACCATGCCCACCCCTGCTCTCTGCCTCCTCAAGAACCGACGCGCCCAACGGCTCGCAGAAACTGCCGCTCGCCTCTTTGAAGACGACTACACGGGCGTTGTGCTCGATGACAGCATCCGCGCCGCCTACGACGGCGCCAAGGACCGTTTTGTGAAGGATGCGGTGAAGCTCACGAGCTCGTTGGAAAAAGTGATCGGACATGTGTTCGCTGGCGTCTCGATTGAAACCGAGACACACCTCACCATCACGCTTGGCAACACCACGTCCGCCGCTCGGCAGACGCTTCAACTCTTGAAGACCTTCGATGATCTGATGCTCCTCCTTGACGAAGCCCGCATTCGCGGCGCTGTTTCGATGCGCAACTACGACAAGCTCGTGAAGCGCGCGGAATGGCACCTGCACAATTGGTTGCGTCTCATGGGCATCGATGATCGACAGGCCGCCACGGGAACCCCAAAATGATCCTTGTTCGCTTCTTTCGCTCGGCGCTTCGCCGCCTTGTCCGCCGCTGGGTGCGCATCCAGCGCACTCTCTGACCGCACGGAGTCCCTATGTCCGCTCAATCCACCGACTTTTTTCTCTGGCTCTTCGACTTCCTCAGCTGGGGAGTCATTATCTCCGCTGTCTCGCTCGCGCTTCGCCCGTTGTGGGTAGAGCCGTGGTTCTGGCTCACCGAAGCCTTCGCTGGCGCCCTGCTCGCCTTCGTTGTTCCAGCAGCCTTCTCGCTTGGCGGCAAGCACCTCATCTTCTTTTCAGGCGCTCTCATAGCGATTATGGCTATCTGCTATCTCTTGAAGCGTCGCTGGCCCTCGGAACCGGGCAATGAGAAGTTGGGAATTCTGGAACGGCTGTTCCACTTCCGAGTCATCGATCTCCTCTGAAATTAGAATTTTTGTGAACAGGTTCACATTTTGCAAAATGGCGTTTTTCGCGAAATCCGCTCGGGCGGGCCTCTTTCTGAGTACCCTCGGTACGGCGATTTTCTTGGCCGGTTGCGCCTCTGCGCCTCCAGAAAAGCCTGCTATTGAGCACGAGGCCCCCGCCCCTTCTCGTCCCGTGGACGTCCCCTCGGGGACGCGTCTGGAAGCCGTTCTGGCAACGCCGGGGCTCTTTCCCATGCAAGGGCAAATTGACTTTGGCAAGTTGAACGCCTTGGCCGCGCCTCCGGCGCTTTTGCGAATAGCGCCGGAATCCCTTCCAACCGCCGTTAAAGCCAAGGCTTCGGATTTCTGGATTCTCGCTTCGGGTTATGGCTATTCCGCCCCCGATAGCGTCCGCTACTCCACCGAGCTTTGCTTCTGTGCCTCCCCCTTGGGGAAATCGGTGTACGAGGCGCGCTTCACGGGCGCCCTGACAGCTCCCGACGACTAAAGTCGCGGGGTTCCAAACTACTCCTGAGCTTCTTCGACCACCTTATCTCCGTCCAAATGAGCGGAAGAGTCTG
>CAVACW010000074.1:0-13691 GCA_963587345.1 uncultured Oscillospiraceae bacterium
AGCCAGCCCTTGTTCTTGCTGTGAACACGGTTGTCAAAGCGCGGCGCACGATGGCGCGTCTTTCGGCTCCGGCGGGCACGACGCAACTCCCGGCGAGCGGAGAGCAAGTCAATGACGTCCGTGCGTAGTTTGACTTCTGACGCGTAAAGCTCGGCCTTGTCTGTAGAAGCAGACAAGCCGATGGTCTCCGATCCAGCATCCACGCCCAGCGTCACCGGCTGCACGGCTTCGCCCGTTGCTTGGGTGAGCCCGATGGTGAAAGGCGAACGGCGCTTTACCACCGCTTTCTTCTCCTTTAGAAGCAACCGAGCTTTGGCCGGTGAGCACGGCATCAGCGGCTGCCCTCGCTTGTTCAAAACAAATACTCTCAAGTTTTGTCTCCTCGGGCTCACGCCCGGTAAAAATCCTTCGCCCATGTTGGAAGAGGTTTCTTGCCCGCAACACCGCACCTGCCTCTCAGTGCTTTTAATCACGGGCCGCAGAGCGTGGGACTAGGATTGACATCCCACGGTGCCTATGCATTCCCAACCAACGTAGTTCAGATTTCTCCTCACTGGGGCTAGTCAATCAAGGCTTGCTTTCACAAGCCTCTGCCTTTAGGCAGGGGTGGTTGACCACTCGCTCCTTACTGCTGCAGGCTGGGGGTCACGGCGTCTCGGAGCCAGTCCCCCAGCAGGTTCACCGCAAGCACCGCGGCAATAAGCACGACGCCCGGGAAGATGCACATCCACCATTCGCCCGAAAAGAGGTAGTCGTTGCCAATGCGAATGAGCGTCCCCAGAGACGGCGTCGTGGGCGGCACGCCAACGCCCAGAAAGGAGAGCGTCGCCTCTGTCATCACGGCCGTCGCCACATTCACCGCAGCGAGCACGAAGACGGGCCCCAGAACGTTCGGCAGGATATGGCGCCGCATGATGGTAAAGCGCCCTTCGCCGATCACCTGCGCGGCCATCACGAATTCCTTTCCTTTTTCCACGAGCGTCAGCCCGCGCACGGTGCGCGCGTAAGGCACCCAGCCCGAAAGCGTGATGGCAAAGATGAGCACGAAGTACGCGAGCGACTCATGCGCCGCGCCGGGAAAAACCGACCGCAGAATGCCGTCCGCAAGAAGCGCCACAAGAATCGCGGGAAAAGAGAGCATCACGTCGCAGATGCGCATCAAGACGGCGTCCACCCAGCCGCCTGCAAACCCCGCGACAACACCCAGTCCCACGCCGATCACGATGGAAAGAACGACGCTCGCAAGGCTGATCGCCAAGGAAAGCCGCAGTCCGTAGAGAATGGCGGAAAAAAGGTCGCGCCCCTGATCGTCCGTCCCGAGCCAGAAGCGAGCGTCGCCTCCGTCACTCCACGCCGGAGGCAGATGCGCGTCCACCACGTCAAGGCTTGCCAAGTCAAAGGGATTCACGGCCGCTATCACCGGCGCCAGAAGCGCCGCCGCGCAAAGGACGAGCAGCACCGCCGCCGACAGCCACGCCGCCGGCGTCTTCAAAAAGCTGTAGACGACGTCGCTTTTGTCCGCGAACGCCTTCACACGTGCGAAAAGCCCCATTTACGCCTCGCCGTTCAAGCGGCGCGCGACGAGTAGCGCAAACCCGACAGCCGCGTCCTGCAATGCCGCGTCGTTGAAGTCAAAGCCGGGGTTGTGCACGCCCGCCGTGTGCGAGGCGTCCCCCACGCCCACCTTCACATAGGCGCCGGGCTTCACGTCCGTCATGAAGGCAAAGTCTTCGGCGCCCATGCTCGCGGGGAAGTCCATGTTGACGCTCCCGGCGGCAATCTCAGAGAAGACCCGGCCCGCCGCTTCGCGCTGCTCTTCGGCGTTCACGAGCACGGGATAAAGCCGCACGTAGGTAAGCTTCACCTTGGCCCCCGTCGTCACCGAGAAGCCGTCGCAGATTTCCTGCAGGCGCTTCTGGATCAAGTCCTGATCGGCCTTGTCCAGACAGCGCACCGTGCCCGAAATGCGCACCGACTCCGGAATGACGGAGACGCCGTTTTCGTCCCCGCCCTTGATCGAACCCACTGTCACCACCGCGGGGTGCATCGGATTGATCGTGCGGGAGACGACCGTCTGCAGCGCAAGGACCACCTGTGCCGCAATCACCACCGGATCGATCGTGCAGTGCGGGCGCGCGCCGTGACCGCCCACGCCCACGACGTCAATGTGAAAGAGGTCCGCCACGGCCATCATGGGGCCCTTCGAAATCCCGTAGCTTCCAAGCGGAATGTCCGGCGCGCAGTGGCCTGCAAAGACTTCCGCCACGTTCCAGCGCGTGAAGAGACCGTCTTCAATCATCTTCTTGGCGCCCGCCCAGCCTTCTTCGCCGGGCTGGATGACGATCATCGCCGTGCCCGCGAAGTCGCGCGTTGCGCACAGCGCCGCCGCGGCCGCCAGCGCCCACGACGTGTGCCCGTCGTGCCCGCAGGCGTGCATCACGCCGGGGGTCTTCGACGCCCACTCGCACCCCGTCTTTTCCACCAGAGGGAGCGCATCCATGTCCGCTCGAAGGAGCACGGTCTTTCCGTTATCAGGACGCTTGCCGCGAATCAAAGCCACGACGCCCGTGCCGCCCACGCCCTCCACGACTTCGTCGCAGCCAAAGCCGCGCAGCGTCTCGGCGGCGAGCTTTGCGGTCTCGAATTCCTTGAGGCCCATCTCCGGGTGCGCGTGAATCTGATGCCGGATCTCAATGATCTTCGGAAGCACCGCCTCCACCGCCGCACGAATCGCCTTCACCTCTTCCTTCATCACACACCTCCAGTACGCAAGCGCGGATCGACCGCCAGATAGAGGAGGTCCACGCAGAAATTGATCACGACAAAAATCAGAGCAATGAGGCACAGGTACGCCGAGAGCACGGGAATGTCCGCGAACTGCACCGACTGCAAAAAGAGAAGCCCCATGCCCGGCCACTGAAACACCGTCTCCGTCACGATGGAGAAGGCGATGATGCCCCCCAGCTGCAGCCCCGTCACCGTAATGACCGGGAGCAGCGCATTTTTAAGCGCATGGCGAAAGTAGAGGCTTCGCATCGAAAGGCCCCGGGCGCGGCAGAACTTGATGAAGTCGCTTCGCAGCACCTCCAGCATCTCGGCGCGCACCAGGCGAATCACAAGCGCCACCTGAAAGACGGCGAGCGTCGCCGCGGGGAGAATGAGATGCGACCAGCCGTCGCGGGTGAGAAGCCCCGTCGTCCAGAAGCCCACCTTCACCGTCTCGCCGCGCCCGAAGGCGGGCAGCCACTCGAGCCAGACGCTGAAGACGAGGATGAGAAGAATGCCGATCAGAAACGTCGGCAGCGAAATCCCCAGCAGCGAAAAGCCCATCACGGCGTCCGCCCCCTTTGTCTTTCGCGCAAGCGCCGCGTAGGCCCCCAGCGGAATGCCAATCACGGTCGCGAGCACCACCGCAACAGTCGCCAATTCAATCGTCGCCGGCAACCGCGACGCAAAAAGCGACGCCACGGGCGCGGCCTGCCTTAACGACAGCCCGAAGTCACCCCGGACGGCGTTCGTGAGAAACCGCCAGAACTGCACCCAGCCTGAGTCGTTTAATCCGAGCGCCGCCGCCAGGCGCGCCCGGTCTTCGGGCGTGGCATCCAACGGCAGCATCTGCGCCACCGGGTCGCCCACGAACTGAAAGAGCACGAAGGCAACGGCCGCCACCACAATGAGCACAAGCACGCCTTCGAAAAACCGTCTGACGATGAAACTGACCATAAACACGAAACCGGCACGGGATCACGATGAGGAACCCGTGCCGCTTGAAAACAATGAGTTGCATTCTAGCGGGGGAATCCTCCCCGCCTTCGGCACGGCTACTTCACCGTCACCCATTCCAAGGTGAGCCGATTGTCCGGACGGTGAATGACCGTGACGTTGTCGCGCATCGCCCAGGGAATGAGCTGCTCGTAAAGCGGAATGTGCAGCACGGCCTTCTTCTCCACCATCAGCGCTTCGCCGATAAGCGCATTGCGCTTTCCAGCATCCTCCTCTGCGCCAATCGCCTTGATGAGGCGGTCCATCTCCGGGTTGGAGAGCCGGCCGATGTTGCTGATGCCGTTGCCGCCCTTGGGATCGTAAGTGGCCGAAAGGCTCTGCAGCGAATAAAGGGCGTCAAACGTCGAGGCGCCCCAGCCCACGAGCCCCGCGGACGTGTCAAAGGAGAGCACCTTGGGGAAATACTGTGCGCGCGGCATCGTGTTGACATTCACCTTGAGCCCCGCCTTCGCCCACATGGACGCAAGCGCCTTGCAGACATTCTCGTCATTCACCCAGCGGTTGTTGGGGCAGTCAAGCGTAAAGGCAAAGCCTTCGGGGTAACCCGCTTCCGCGAGAAGCGCCTTGGCGCGCTTCACGTCGTACGCCGGCACCGCGGCCGCCTCCTTCGTCCAGCCGTTGGCGTTCGAAGCAACGATCGTGCCCGAAGCGTTGGCAGACCCGCGCATCACGCTCTTCACAAGCCCCGCGCGGTTCACCGCCAGGGAGAGCGCCTCGCGCACCTTCACGTCCTTGAAGGGATTGGCGGCAAGCGCCTCGCCCTTCGCGCTCTTTATGTAAGGGGAGTCGTTTCTCGCCTGATCCAGCGCCACCATGAGCGCCCGATTTTCCGCTCCCTCCACGACCTTGACGCCTGCCGAGCGCTTCAAGCGCGGCAAGTCCTGCGTTGCAGGGTCGAGCACGAACTGCACTTGGTTTGAAAGGAGCGCCGCCGTGCGGGTCGCCGCCGACTGAATCGGGGTGTAGACCGCCTCTGTCACGTTGCCGCGGCGGTTCTTCTGGTCCCACCAACCTTCATAAGCTTCAAAGACGGTCTTCACGTCCACTTCGCGGCTTTTCAGCTTGAAGGGCCCCGTGCCATTGGCGTGGCGCGCCGCCCAGGCTTCCTTCTTGTTGATGAAGTCCTGCGGCGTGAGCGCGTCGTGCTTTTGAGCCCAGTTGCGGCTCATGATGCGCAGGTCCGTCATCTGGTTCAAGAGCACGGGCGAACCGTTCACCGTCTTCACGAGCACTTCATAGTCGCCCTTCTTTTCGGCGCCCAGAATGCCCGTCGTGCTGTTCTTGAACTGGCTCTGCGGCGACAGGGCGCGCTCGTAGGAAAAGACCACGTCGTCTGCAGTGAAGTCCTCGCCTTCATGGAACTTCACGCCGCGGCGAAGTTGAAAGAGAAAGCCTTCCGGAACGCGCTTCCACGACGTCGCCAGAGCGGGCTCCACCTTCATGTCCTTTGTCCAGCGCACGAGCCCTTCATACACTTCGGCGCAGGCCGCGTTGTTGAGGTTCTCATTCTGCGCGTGCACGTCGAACGTGAGAATGTCGCCGGCGCTCGTCCAGTTGAGCGTCGCCGCCGTCGAGGCGCCGCAAATCGTCGCCATTACCGCCGCTGCCGCCGCAGAAAACATCCCGTACTTCACGTTGGTCTCCTTCCCGAATAGAAATGCCCTGTTTTGGGGCATTCTTTGATTATGGACGAGACCCCCTGCCGCTACTTGGGAGAAAGTGCCTAAACGGCTGGGCGATTTGAGGGAGACCTCAGTTTTCAAGCGCCGGCGCACAGGTAGTAGCGCGTGGCGCGAGCGGCGCCGCGCCGTTCAAGACGCCCTTCTTCGAGCAGCCTTCTCAACTCCGTCGTCACGGACGCCCGCGACATGCCGACCGCCTTTTCGAGCGCCCTGCGTCCCAATCCCGGCGTGGTCCGCAGCAAGGAAACCAACCGGTCACCCAGCGTTTCCTCTGGAAACACCCGGCGCGGCAGCGTCAGTCGAAAAAGGCGACCGGTCGTGGAGATCACTGGCTTGCGCAAAGTCTTGGCGTAGTCCGCCCAAATCGCCGAAAAGCTTCCCGCCGCAGAGGACATCCAGCCCAAGCGCTTGAACACCGCCGCAAGACGCGGATTGCGGCAGAAGGCAAAGCCGTTTTCAAACACGTCCTCCGCGGTGACGTCAAAGGGTAGCGAGCTCGCCGCCTGAAATACCATCCGGTCGCAAAAAACGCTGATCGTGGTCGGAACCTCGCCCTCTGCGCTGAAGTCCCGCTGCACAAGACTGTGCGCCAGCGCTTCCTGCAGCGCGCGAGGCGACCAGACTTCACGACCTGCCTCCGAAGACAACGCCCTCAGCCACTCCCAAATCTCGGCTCGCTGCCGCAGAAGCGACCCCGTGAACGTCCGCGTCTCCTGCAAACCGTTTTCGCCGTCAAAGCGACTTACCGTCACGCCATGCGGATTCTGATCAGAAAGAAGAAGCCCCAGCTCCGTGAATCGGCCCGCTTCATCCGCGAGCCCGGCCTCGCTCAAAACCGCCGCCTCTTTGCCCAACAGGGCCGACGCCTCAGCAAACGTGAGCGTCTGACAACAGCCAATCCGCTCCTCCCAAGGAACGACGTCCTGCGCCATCCGCAGAATGTCCGCTCGATTCGCGGCCGCCGTGACGGCGCCCAAGCGCACCCAGACGCCGCCCGAAAGCCAGTCCCGCCCGCGCAGCGCGTACGGACGATCAGACCCCGGCGCCACGGAAATCACGCCCATGGCCTTGCCGTTCACGACCTGCGACGTCACTCGAACAAGCGACGATAAATCAGGCTCCGCCTCGCGACAGCAGAAGTCGATCACACGCGCCCTCAGGGCATCGGCATCGGCATCGCCACTGCCGCAAGTCTTGCCATCTGCCTCCAGACCAACGAAGAGTCGGCCGCCAAAAGTGTTGGCAAAGGCGATGAGCGTTTGCTTCGCCTCGTCATTCCATGTCGATACGGCGCTTCGGTTCACCGAAGACTCCACCGTCTGCAACTGATTGTCTGTCATGAAGCACCTGAAAAACGGTTAATTTCATATAACTTTGTCAGTTGCTCCATTTTAGTTGATTTTTGCGTTCAGCCAGCCACCGTTTCCGCGAGGCAACAAAAACGCCGCGCTCCCATCCGTCTCTAGCGGGAAACGCGGCGTCTGCCAAATCGAACGTCGAAAAGCGCTACGGCCGGCGGCGGATCTCCTCCACCACTTCAGCGTCCTCGACCACAACGGTGCGGCGCACGCCGGCGCGAGCCCGGTCCCCCGGACGCATGCCAGTCGTCTTTTCTTCCATCGCGGCTTCCGCCGCTCGGTCTTCGGCGTCTTCCTCACCGCGCATCTGCTGCGTCATCTTGCGGCGAAGGGCCTCGAGCGGATCCCCGTGGCGCCAGCGCCAGTACCAGCCGTAGGCGATGAGCCCCAGGAAGCAAATGAGAAGGAAAAGGAGAATGCCGCCGATGAAGGGCAGCAGCAGGATTCCCAAGCCAATCATGCCCGCGGCCACAAGCGCCGTGACGAGGAATTGAACGATCGGATTGACGGAACGGCCGTTGATATAAAGCGCCATGAGCTGCGGTTGCCTCTGCCGGGGAAAAGCGGGGTGAGAAAAAGGTCAGAAGGATATTTTGCAGGATTTCTGCCGCCTTTGCGCCGAGCCTTCAGCTCGAAATGTAAGAATTCGCTTCCTTTTGCGACAGAAGACAACAAAGAGCGCTTTCGCCGGCACTCCGTGTCTACCCGAAGGCGAATTCTCTCGCCCGAGGTTACTGTGCCCATCGCGAATCCTTTATCATTCGCGCCAACCCGATCCGCCTATTATTGGCGGATTTTATTGATATTCAATGTCGGATTGACGCGACCAATCGCCGCAGTCCTGCCGTCGCCCCCTCGCGCCGGCCCGTCCGACCGTTCTCAGTGATAACGCAATGACTACTGCTTCCTGCCGGCAGCCCCTGCCCGACGTGCAAAGCTCGGTTGACACCCGAAAGATCGCCATCGACCGCGTGGGCGTCCGGGGCCTCACCGTCCCCATGACGGTTCGCAGCGTGACGGGCGAACAGCCCACCGTCGCCCACGTCAACATGTATGTGTCGCTCCCCGCCGAGCACAAGGGCACGCACATGTCCCGCTTCGTGGCGCTTTTGGCCGACAACCAGGCCGCGCTCTCCGAACCGATGATGCGCGAGCTTTTGGACAAAATGCTGGAGCTTCTTGAAGCCGACGGCGGCTTCATCGAAGTGAGCTGCCCCTTCTTCGTGATGAAGGCGAGCCCCGTGTCAGGCTTGAAAAGCCTCATGAACTACGAAGTGCGCTTTGTCGCCGAAAAGAAGGCGGACGTCACCAAGATCCTTCAGGAAGTGAAGGTCCCCGTCACAAGCCTCTGCCCCTGCAGCAAGGAAATCAGCGACTACGGCGCGCACAATCAGCGCAGCCACCTCACGATTTCGCTTGAGCTTGCCCAAGACATGTCGCTTGAGGAGCAGATCCGCGTCGCGGAGACTTCTGCCTCCTGCGAGCTCTGGAGCCGCTTGAAGCGCAGCGATGAGAAGTACGTCACCGAATACGCGTACGACCACCCGAAGTTTGTGGAAGACATCGTGCGCGACATGGCGCGCCAGTTAAACGCCGAAGAGCGCGTCGTCGCCTACCACGTCACCGCAGAGAACTTCGAGTCGATCCACAATCACTCGGCCTACGCCGAGATCGAGCGCGACAAGCGCGTCGCGTGATCTTCCCGCCGCCTTCGCTAAAATACGGCGTTTGCGGCGGAAAAAACGGGAAAATTTCCCGCAGAAAGCCGCCTTCCGGGGCGGCTTTTTTCTTCCGTCCCCTCGGACAATTTCCGTTACGCGTTGTCGCCCGTTCTTAATGCTGGCGGCCTCGCGACTTTGATAATGTTCGGCGAACCGGCCGCAAGCGGCGCTCAGAGGATGACGATCCTCCCCAAAGAAGCCTCCCGCCCAAGCCCCTTTGCCAACGACACGTGTCACAAACAAAAATGATTGAAGAACAGAAAGCAGCCCTCGCCGGCCTTCTCGGCGACGCTTTGAAGACCGTCGGCATCGAAGGCGTCACGCCTCGGCTTGACCGCCCCAAGGACGCCCAGCACGGCGACTTCGCGTGCACGGCCGCCCTGCAGTGCGCCAAGATCCTCAAGAAGAATCCGCGCGACGTGGCGCAGCTCATCGTGGACGCGATGAAGGCGGACGAGCGCTTTGCAGGGCTCCTTTCCGCTGTTGAGATCGCCGGCCCCGGCTTCATCAACCTCACCCTCAACAAGGAAGCGACCGCCGGCATCGTGCGCGACGTCCTCACGAAGGGCGCCGCCTTCGGCACGACGGCCGCGATGCAGGGAAAGAGCGTTCTTCTCGAGTACGTGTCCGCCAACCCCACGGGGCCGCTGCATCTCGGGCACGCCCGTCAGGGCGCCCTGGGCGACGTGCTCTCCCGCGTGATGGGCACGCAGGGCTATCGCGTGATGCGCGAGTTCTACTACAACGACGCGGGTGTTCAGATTGAAAACCTCACGAAGAGCGTGAAGGCGCGCGCCCTGCAATTGGAAGGCAAGGCGACCGACGCCGACTTCCCTGAAAACGGCTATCACGGCGACTACATCATGGACATCGCCCGCGACTGGATCGCCAAGAAGCCCATCACCACGACGGCAGGCGAAACGGTGACGCCCACGGGCGACACCGAAGACGACGCGGGCATCCGCCGCTACTCCGTCGCCTACCTTAGAAACGAGCAGGACAGCGACTTGAAGGCGCTCGGCGTCTCCTTTGACAACTTCTACCTCGAAAGTTCGCTTTACACCGACGGCCGCGTCGAGCGCGCCGTCGAGGCGATCAAGGCCGCGGGCTACACCTACGAAGCCGACGGCGCCCTGTGGCTTCGCACGACGGATCCTGCCTTTGCGTACTTCAAGGACGACAAGGACCGCGTGATGAAGAAGAAGGACGGCCACTACACGTACTTCGTGCCCGACGTCGCCTACCATCTCGCGAAGTTTGAGCGCGGCTTCACCCGCGCGATCAACATTCAGGGGTCGGACCATCACGGCACGACGGCGCGCGTGCGCATCGGCCTTCAGGCCGCCTCGAAGACGATGGGCGTCACGATCCCCGTCACCTTCCCCGAGTACCTTCTGCACAAGATGCTCCTCGTGATGAAGGATGGTCAGGAGGTGAAGATGAGCAAGCGCGCGGGCACCTACGTCACGCTGCGCGACCTCGTGGACTGGGTGGGCCGCGACGCCGCCCGCTACTTCCTCGTCTCACGCAAGTCTGACGCCGAATTCGTCTTTGACATCGACCTCGCGGTGAAAAAGAGCGACGAAAACCCCGTCTACTACCTGCAGTACGCCCACGCCCGCATCTGCTCGGTGCTCGCGCAGGCCGAAGGCAAAGGCTGGAAGGTGCCCGCGGAAGCCGAAGCCGCCAAGCTCGATCTTGCCGCGCTTGACACCCCGCAGGCGAAGGCCCTCATCGCGAAGATGGGCGACTGGGCCAACACGCTCACGGTGGCGGCGCGAGACCTTGCTCCGCACTTGATCTGCGTGTACTTGAAGGAGCTCGCCGCCGACTTCCACGCGTTCTACAACGCCGACCGCGTGCTGGTCGAGGACGACGCCGTGCGCAACGCGCGTCTTGCGCTCTTGCTCGCCGCCCGCCAGGTGCTGCGCAACGGTCTCACCGTGCTCGGCATCTCCGCGCCCGACCACATGTAACCGGGAGTCCCCACGATGCCCGCCAAGAAGTCTTTCGGAGCCGCCGCGCTCTTCTGGTCGTTTGCGCTCGGCGTCACCGTGGCGCTTGTGATCAGCGCCGCGGCCTTCAAGATCATCAACGACGCGCCCGTCCCCTTCGTCTCGAAGGTGCAGGTCGTCCAGAACGACGATGACGGCGTGCGCCGCCAGAAGGATCCCAACCAGGCCCTCTACAAGGAAGGCCAGGGGACGGTTCAGAAGACGGCGGACGCCGTGGCGACCATCACCGCAACGGGCTCCGTCACAAGCGGGCCGACGATGGCGCCCGCGGATCAGGCGGCGGCTGACGACAAGCTAGACACCCGCCGCTACTGGGTGCAGGCAGGCGCCTTCAGCCAGAGCACGGACGCCGAAAGCATGCTCGCCCGCATCGCCTTCATTGGGCTCGACGCGAAGATCAGCTACCGCAATGAAGACGGCAAGCGTCTCTACCGCGTGCGCGTGGGGCCCTTTGACACCAGCGCCCAGGCCGAGGAAATCAAGCAGAGCCTCGCCGACAATGCCATTCAGGGGACGGTGCTCCGTCTCCAAGACTGATTTTTGAAAGGAAATTTCATCATGCTGTCTCGCCGCCGGCTCGTCGCCGCCTCCGGAGCCGCCCTCGCGCTCTCGGGCCTGCCCCTTTCGTCCTTCGCCGCCTTCACCGCCGGCAAGGAATACCTCGTGGTGCGTCCCGAGGTGCCCATGGCCGGAAAGCCCGTCATCATTCATGACTTCTTCGCGTACACGTGCCCGCACTGCCTCACGTTCGCGCCGGTGATGGAAGAGTTCGTAAAGTCCCTTCCCGCCGACGGCTCCGTGAAGGTGGTCCGCGTCCCCGTGGCGTGGAGCGACACCTACGAAGTCTTCCCGCGCACGTACTTTGCGTTTGAAGCGCTCGGCAAGCTCCCCACCCTGCACATGCCCTTCTGGGAATGGGTGATCAAGGAAGAGCACGACTGGAAGGACGTCAACGACATGACCAGCGACGTCCAGAAGTGGGTGACCGGCCACGGCATCAGCGAAGCCGTCTGGAAGCGCTCGATCGCTGGCTTCTCGGTGGTCGCGAAGTCCCGTCAGGCCTCCAATCTTTGGAAGAGCTACGGCGTTGACTCCACCCCGTCCGTGGGCGTCGCCGGCAAGTACCTCACGGCGCCGCATCTCGCGGGCACCCGCCGCCGCACGATCGATGTGATGAAGGAGCTCATCGAGCTCGTTCAGAAGGCTTGATTCGCTTTACGACCGGGAGACCGTCATGCGCATTTTCATCACCGGCGCCTCAAGCGGCATCGGGGCCGAAATGGCCAAGATCTTCGCCGCCCGCGGCGACGTGCTGGGGCTCGTGGGCCGCAGCAGCGAAAAGCTCAACGCCGTGCTCGCGGCGCTCCCGGGCGAGGGGCACGAAGCCTATGCGCTTGACGTCACTGACCGGCAGGCGCTCACCGAAGCCGCCCGCGACTTTGAAGCGAAAGGAGCCGTTGACACCGTCATCGCCAACGCCGGCATCTCGATCGGCGTGAAGACCGAATACGCCGAAGACATCGACGTCTTGGAGCGCGTCTACCGCACCAACGTCTTTGCGATGGCCTACACCTTCCAGCCCTTCATCGAGCCGATGGCAAAGCGCGGCCGCGGGCACTTCGTGGGCACGGGGTCCGTGGCGGGCATTCGAGGCCTTCCCGGAAGCGAAGCTTATTGCTCGAGCAAGGCGGCGGTGATCAGCTACCTCGAGAGCCTTCGAAACGACGTGCGCAAGTTCGGCATCGACGTGACGACGATCTCGCCAGGGTTCGTGCGAACCCCGCTCACCGCGAAAAACCCCTACAAGATGCCCTTCATTCTGGACGCCAACGAATTTGCGCAACGCGCGGTGCGGGCGATCGACGCACGCGTCTCCTATCGCACGATTCCTTGGCAGATGGGCATTGTCGCAAAACTCCTTCGAATGCTGCCCAACGGCGTCTTCGACAGAGCCGTCGCCGGCCGCGGTGAAAAGCCGCGTGCGGGCGAGCTCTGACCCGTCCTTGCAGAAGCCGGCCGTTGCGCCGGCTTTTTCATCGGCAAAGTTCTTCCAAGCTTCCCATGTCGCAGACAGCCGCGGTTTCGTCGTCTGCGGCCACATCCTGGAGAACGGCGTCAATCGTTGCCATCACCATTGGCCTGGCTTCACTCAGCTCATCATCGCTCCATTGAAGACAGACTGAGAGCCTCGAAACCCAGTCCTTCATGAGCATCGGTACCTGACGCTCGGCTTGTCGCGCCGCGTAGTCCAAATACCGACAGAGAACATCGTTGAGGTCTGATCTCGCCACACCATGCAACCGTTCCATCACCGCGGCATAAAAGCCCTGCGTTTTTCCGGCGTGATACGCCTTGTGGCAGGTTTCGCACAGCGTGATGAGGTTGTTCGGAGCGTCACCGCCGGTTCTTCGGCTTTCGAGGTGATGGACGTTCAAAATCGGATCCTTGGACTTGCTGTGGCAGTGACAGCACTGGTGTCCGTCCCGACAGAGGACGTACTCTCGAACGTTCCAGAAGCCGAGCTGATCGCCCTGCTGGTACTGGGCGCCCTCGATGTCTGGGTTTTTAATCTTCTGGATGTCGAAAGATGCTGTCTCTACGCGGATCTTTGAGATCGGCAGAATCTTTCGAACCGCCTCGACTCGGGAGAGGTGAGCATGAACCTTGTTCTCGACGCTTGGAGCCAGCCAGCCCTTGTTCTTGCTGTGAACACGGTTGTCAGATCGCGGCGCGCGGTGGCGCGTCTTTCGGCTTCGGCGGGCACGACGCAACTCCCGGCGGGTGCCGAGCAAGTCAACGACGTCCGTGCGTAGTCCGACTTCTGACGCATAAAGCTCGGCCTTGTCTGTAGAAGCAGATAAGCCGATGGTCTCCGATCCAGCATCCACGCCCAGCGTCACCGGCTGCACGGCTTCGCCCGTTGCTTGGGTGAGCCCGATGGTGAAAGGCGAACGGCGCTTTACCACCGCTTTCTTCTCCTTTAGAAGCAACCGAGCTTTGGCCGGTGAGCACGGCATCAGCGGCTGCCCTCGCTTGTTCAAAACAAATACTCTCAAGTTTTGTCTCCTCGGGCTTATGCCCGGTAAAAATCCTTCGCCCATGTTGGAAGGGGTTTCTTGCCCGCAACACCGC
>CAVACW010000075.1:0-13616 GCA_963587345.1 uncultured Oscillospiraceae bacterium
AACGAGGCTCCTCCGACTCGTGATGGTAGATTTGGGAGCTTTCGAACTAACGGCTTTTATGCCTTCTTTGCGCGCACGATGAGGCGCTGAGAAGCGTCGGTGAATTCCGTGAAGCCTTCGCCGTAGAAGCCCGCGAGCACGAGCTCTGCCTTTTCAAGCATCGCACGGTATTCATCCGTCGTGTAGACGCGAATCGACGCCGCAACCGGGCCGCGGAAGTCGGTGGCAGGGAAGACGACGGTGGCGCGCTTTTTTTCCGCATCCCAGTTTTCGGGCACGGCGTCGCCAGACGCAATGAGACGGACGGCGTCGCCGCGGGTGACGCGCACGGGGTTTGCGACGTCAATCAAAAGTTCGCCCCCTGACTTCAGGGCCGACGCAAAGCGCGCGAGGAGGTCGGCGTTGCCGGCGTCGCTGAAGTAGCCAAAGGAGCTCGCCCAGTTGATGATCACATCGACGTTTTCGGGGAAGGCAGCCTTTCGCATGTCGTCTGTGCGGAAGGTTCCTTTGAGCCCGGCGCGAAAGAACTTGTTTCGCGCGGCGGTGACGAAGTGGGCGTTGAATTCCATGCCTTCGACGTCAGCGCCGAGGCGCGCGAGCGGGTAGCCCAAATCCGCCTTGCCGCAGGGGCATTCAAACACCTTCACGCCGGCGGCAAGCCCCAGCGCGTTCCAGATCGCCTGCGCGTCCTTCTTGCTTTGCGCGGGATCGCGCAGCCACTTTTCGTCGGGTACGTGGCGGAACCATTCGGTCATCACAGGGGGCTGGGTCATGAGAAAGTCCTTTTGGAAAATGTGGGTTGAAGGCGGCCGCCAAGGGAGGACCGCATCAAGCGAGATGGCAAAAATTATGGCACTCAAGCGGGCGGCCGGTCTGTCTCTTCGCCTTCAATTGTCATCGGGTACACGGTTTCAAGGCGCTTGATGCCCTTGGCGTTGATGACGAGGCGCTGCATGGCGCAGGCCGTGCGGCCGCCCGAATGCAGGCGCTGCGCGAGGTAGATGTGGTAGATCTTTTCTCCGAAGGCCGACGTCTTGGCGCGGGCGAAGTCCTCGTCGTCCAAGACGGGGAGCTCCTCCATCAGGTTTTCGGTGTAGCGCAGAAAGTCCTGCACGTCGAGGCGCGTGATGTCAAGAACGGAGTTGCCGGTGTCTTCGGTGAGCAGGGGCAGGTGCTCGAGCGTTACTTCCTTCTTGTAAAGGAGCATGTCTTCGTGAAGCCGGGCGCTCAAGAGGTCCACGGTGTGGGCGCGGTTTCTCAATTCGCGAATCTTTGGGGGAAGCATCGCGGGCTTGATGAAGCGAAAGGACTCGCGCACGAAGCCTGCGTGCGAGGCGCCGGTGCGAAAAAGCTGCACGCGCCGGTCGGGAATCCATTTCGCAAAGCGCTGGTAGAGCCAGGCTCGGAGGCCCTCCTTGAGGCGGTCCTTGAAGATGTAGGCGACTACCATCGCCCAGAAGAGGTTCATCGAGAGAGAGCCGTAGGCGCCCTGCCACGAGAAGGCGACGACCGTGGCAAAAAGCATCGCCACTGCGGCGGCGATGCCGTAGAGGGTGTGCAGAAGCACGGGCTGGCCGCCTTCGGTGCGCGCTTCAATGAAGAGAAAGCTGCTCACGAACTTCTTTAAAAGCGACCAGCGAAAAAGGAGCGCCTCGTTGTCTTTGTCGGGCCCCGGGACCGAATTGGGATAGTGCGCGAGCCGGTAGTCCTTTTCCGACTCCCAGAGTTCGATCAGGGGCGCCTCCTTTTCAAAGGAGAGCGCGAGGTACGCGTCCTTGATGTAGTAGGACGTGATGATGCTCATGAATTCGTCGCAGTAGGTGCCGGCGCGGCTGGTGAGCTGCGACTCGATCGCCTGAAACTTGGGACGGCGGGCGCGGTAGGCGGCGAGGATGTCGGCGACGGTCTTCGTGAGCGCCTTCACTTCCGTCACGGTGGCGTCGTCAGGGAACCTCGCGAGATGCTCGAGCGCTGCCTTGACGGACTGACGGTAGACGAGCGCAAAGCGCCGCACGGCGTTTTCATAGTCCCGGACGGCGGTGGCGTCCGTCGGATTGACCGCGGCGAGCGCGGCGTCCAACTGCGTCAGGGGGCCGGAAGTCGTGAGAAACTGCTCGATAGGGTGCTTGCGCGCTCGGAGGCGAATGTAGTTTTTGAGCGTTTTAAGGAGCCCCGCGCTCGTGAAGTTGTCCGACGTCACCTGAAGCGCCGCCGGCATGAAGAGGTACGTTTCGAGCGTGTAGCGCACGCTTTCCATCCCCTCGGGGAAGGTGATGCGCTCTTTCATCTCAATCTGCAACGGGGAGTTGACCTTGACGCTTTCCTTCAAGCGAATGTCTTCAAAGTCGCTTCGCCCGTGCGTCAGGTGCGGTAGTTCCATGGTGGTGAGGCCGGGCTGAAGCGGGAGGAGGGAGTCATTGTCCCACACTTTGCCCACAGACTGGCGGTGAACGAAAAAGCCGCCCGGCGCACGAGGGACGGGGCGGCTTTATGAAGCCTGGCGTCGGGGCCGGATTAGTCGGCGTCAGGGAGTTCGCCCACGAAGTCGCGGCGCGGGAAGTGTTCCAGGCCCTGAAGAATCATGGTCATGAGCACGATGCCGGGAGGCAGCATGTCGCAGCTGAGCTGGATTTCCTTGGCGAGGGATTCGATCTGGCGTTGCGTCAGCGTCTTCAGCATGAGGCGGAGAGTCAGTGTGGTGTTGGCACAGAACGACAGGAAGAGGCGGTAGTCGGCGTCAGAGAGCTGGTTGATGGCTTGGGCCATCCGCGCGCCGGTTTGGTTGAGCTCTTCGAGCTTTTCTTCTTGAGTGAGCTCAGACTGCTGTTCCATCGACTCAAGGAAGCATTTTTCGACGTTATTGATTTCGTCTACTGGAATGCTCGTGATGAGGCTGTTGAAGGCCGTGCATGGCGGGATGGAGTGGGCAAGCACCGAGCTGAAGTGCCCGGGATTTCTGTCGAGCTCCTTGCCGGCCCAGGCAACGATCAAGAGGGAAAGCGGCGCGAGCAACGTTAGAAAGAGCCCCTGATCATGTGGCGACAAGGCGGCGGAGAGCGTGGGCCAGGCGTTGCTGCTGAAGGCGAGCGCTTCGTCGAACTCGACTTCGTCATCGTCATCCTCATCGTCGTAGTCCTCGACATCATAGCCCGCGTAGACGCGGAGCGCGTGGATGAGCGGCTTTTTGGCGTCTTCGCTCATCGTGTCGTCATTTTCGACGGCGGCATCCACGTTGTCCGGGGAGCACTCGTAAAGGACGGCGAGAAGCTCGATGTCAAACTGCAGAATGGCTTCGGCCGGCTCGGAGCGCGGGTTGTACTGGGCCCATTGGCTGAAATTGTCCGCGGCATAGTCGAGGAATTTGTCCCAGACGTACTGCTTGGCGGCCTGGCGGGTGTCGGCCTTCAGCACGTCGCGGATCAGGGCGCACTGCGCGAGTTGCTTTCGCAGGTAGTCCGTCGATGGATCGTCAAGGTCGTGCAGGGCTTTGGCGCGATCAACGACCTCTTCGGGAGAGTCGACCTTTTGGAGGAGCGCGCCGTAGAGCGTGTCGTGCAGCACGGCAAAGTTCTGGCGCACCGTCTTGCCGGCCTTGGTGACTGTCGGAATGACGGCGCGGGACGTGACAAGCTCGGCGTGAGCGATGCTGTCCCAGAAGGGGGAGTCGAAGTTTTCGTCAGTGGACATAAAAGATCCTTGGGGTTGTTGGGTGAGTGGGGTTTCCGGTTCTGGCTGGCTTGATGACGGGAGCGTTTGTGGGGCAAGCGAGGGGGAGTCGTCTTCGTCGTTGTAGAAGTCTTCGTCAAACTCATCGTCATACAGATAGGTGCGAAGCGCGATGGCCAGCAAATTCTGGGTTTCTTCGTCGAGCGACGGGTCTTTTTTCACGATGCACTTCATGGTGTCGTGAGGGACGTCATAGAGCGCTGTGAGCAGTTCGATGACAAACTGCAAGGCATTGTCAACCGGCTCAACCAGGTCTCTTTCGTGGATCGTCCAGTCGTTGAAGGCTTCCGCCGCGCCGTCAAAAAACAGCTCTCGGTCGTGAGCGGGAATGCCTCGGCGAATGTTTTCATTGAGGGCGTGGCGGAGCAAGGCGCACTGCTTGAGCTGCTCCGTGATGAATCTGACGGATACCGCATCCATGTCGCGAAGCTTCTGCAAGCGAGCGATGAGCGACTCGGACGAGTCTGCCTTTGCCATGAGCACGTCATAGATGATGGCGTAGAGCGTCGCATAGTTCTCGCACATCGTCTTTCCGGCCTTTTGGAGGGCGGCAACGACGATGTCAAAGGGTGTGACCTTGGCGTAGGGAAGGCGGCGCCAGAAAGGCGTTCGGTAGGGTTTGGTTTCTGCAACGTCTGTCATGAGCGTTCTTTTACGGGCGAAGGGAGGTCCGACGGACCGAAGGGGCTTTGCCAGATGGCAAGCGATTGTATCGTAGAAGGACGGCAAGGCCTTTTTCGCCAGTCATTTTCGTACTCCGTAGAATTAACCCGCTATGAAACGAATCCAAGTCATTTTTTCCAAAGAATCGGTCACGTGGGAGGCGGTGCGCGCGTCGGGCCCCGGCGGCCAGAACGTGAACAAGGTGGCGACGGCGGTGCAGCTGCGCTTCGTGCCTGCGAAGGCGGGGCTGTCTGCCAAAGCCCTCGAGCGCTTTGCGTCTCTCTTTGGCGCACGCATGACGGCCGAGGGCGAGCTCATCCTTCGAGCGCAGACGGAGCGCACGCAGGGGGCGAACCTGCGACTTGTGAGAGAGCGCCTGCGCGCCATGATTGCCGCGGCGTCGGTGGAGCCCAAGGTGCGCCGCGGCACGAAGCCCACGCGGGCGTCAAAGGAGCGACGGCTTCGCGCGAAGGCCGTGCGCTCGGCGGTAAAGCGCCTGCGTTCGTCGCGAGATGAGTAGGGGGACGTCATGCTGGCTGGCGTGCTTTTCGGACTTTCTGCCTGCGTGCTCTGGGGGTGCATCTATTTAGTGCCCCTGATGCTGCCCGCCTACGATCCGGTGGTGATCGCCACCGGACGGTTCATTGCGTTCGGCCTCGTGACGCTTCCCTTGTGGCGCGCGTGGCGGGAGGAGTTTTCTCACTACACGAAGCGCGACTGGCTGACGGCGGGCGAACTGGGCGTCATCGGGAATTGCGTTTATTACTGGTGCCTCACGCAGTGCATTCAAAAGGCGGGGGCGCCCTTGGCTGGCATGTGCATGGCTTTGATCCCGGTGCTTGTTGCGGTGATTGCGAACCTGCGCGATCGAAAGCGGGGGCGGTCGGTGGCGTGGCGACGGCTGGCGCTGCCGCTTGCGGTGCTGTTTGCGGGGCTGGTGCAGGCGAACTGGTCGGAATTTGAAGCCGTGGCAGCAGCGTCCGGGGGCGCCGTCTTCTGGGAGGGCGCGGCCTACGGTGTTGCGGCGCTTCTGATCTGGACGTGGTTTCCGATCGTGAACGCGGACTGGCTCATCGAGCATCCCGAGCGCTCGCCCAAGGCGTGGACGACGGCGCAGGGGATTACGACGCTCCCTGCGGCTGCCGCGGGCTTTGCACTCGCGCATGGGGCGCAGCCCGAGTGGGCGGCGCTCTTGGGCGTGACGCCCTGGCTCTTTGTGGGGCTCATGCTCTTTTCGGGCGTGGTGTGCTCGTGGTTCGGGAACGTTCTCTGGGCGGAGATGAGCCGGCGGCTGCCGACCGCTTTGGCAGGCCAGATGATCGTTTTTGAGACGATCTTTGCGGTCACCTACGCACACCTTTACCGGTGGGAGTGGCCGGCGATGACGATGCTTCTCGGCATGGTCTGCCTAGTGGCGGGTGTGGTGCTGTCGCTGCGGGTGTTTTATGGAAGTGAGCAGCAAGTGAGCATGAAGTGAGCAATCAGTGCGCACTTTGTGCTCACTTCGAGAAGGAAATGCTCACTTGCAGGAGGCTTTGTGCTGAATGCATGATTTGCTAATTATTGATATGGTAAAGACTAATTAATACGTTTAAAAAAATAATTTACTGAAACAAGAAGTGAGCACTTTTGCTCACTTCTTCATATGATGTGCTATTGTTTGCTCACTTCAGTTGAGTTGGGAGCTTTTCGGCATGGCGAATTCAGAAATAGATCTGCTTGAGCTGATTGAACGATTGCGCAGAATCGGCACAGACACGCAGGATTGTGAGGTTAAAGAGGCTGGCAGGAAGTTGCCGGAGAGTTTGCCTGAAACGATTTCGGCTTTTGCCAACAAAGATGGCGGAGTCATCGTTCTAGGGCTGTCGGAGAGGGAAAATTTCTCACCGGTTCCGGGATTTGATTCGCAAAGGATTTACTCCGCCATGATGACGGTTGGAGATCTGATGACGCCCGTGATCCGAATGGAGATTGACATCGTTCCATTTGAGGGAGCAAAGGTCGTGGTGGCCATTGTGCCAGCCGTGGAAGATCGACCGTGTTTCATCACAGCGCGCGGGGCGTATGGCGGATCCTTCATTCGCACTGGCGATGGCGACAAGCGGCTGACTAAATACGAAATAGACCGTTTGCGAGAGATGAAAGGGCAGCCGCGTCATGATCTGGAGCCGGTTCTTGAGGCAACCGAGGCTGACTTGGACAAAGGAACGCTGAAGGCCATTGTTGACTACAACCGAGAGCGCTACCCGCGATATTTTGGCACGCTTCCGGCTGAAGACATCTTGGAGACGCTGGGGGCCTTGGCTCGAGTTGACGGCGTGTTGCACCCCACGCTGGCAGGATTGCTTGTGGCAGGCGTTTATCCGCAAAAGTTCTTTCCTCGCCTTTGCGTGTATTTCACGGTTTATCCTGGCACCACGAAAACCGTTGCGCCGGGGCAGACCACGAGGTTTATTGATGCCGCGGTGCTTAATGGCCCCATCCCCGACATTCTCATGGACGCCGTGGCCATGTTGCGCCGCAACATGAAAACGAAATCCGTGATGGAAGGCGTTTTGCGGCGAGAAGTTCCTGACTACCCGTTGGTGGCATTTCGAGAGGGACTCATTAATGCGCTTCAACACCGTGATTATTCGCCTGGCGGACGGGCCTCTCAAGTACAGGTCAATCTCTATGCTGACCGACTGGAAATATTGAATCCTGGCGGGATGTTTGGTGCTTCTTCAGAACAATGCTGGGCCAAGGGGGTGTCGTCCACTCGAAATGTTTGTTTGTCTCGACTGCTGGAGCTGACGCCTGCCAAGGACAGTGTGAGCGGAGGTCACTTCGTCATTGAAAATCGTGGGACAGGTCTGTTGCAGATAAGCGATGCGTTGAAGGCGGAAAACATGCCGCCGATGAAGATCGATGACTGGATTTCCGCGTTGAGCTTGACCTTTACGAAAGGTGAGAAAGAAGAGGGGATTGGGCGGAAAGATTTTGAAGAATCATTGCTGAATCAGCTTGAGTCTCAAGACAGCCTTACGATATCTGACATGGTTAGCTTGTTCGGGCTCTCGAGGCGGGCTATTACGGCCAAGGTGGGACAGATGGTTAAAGAGGGCTTTCTGGAACGAACGGAACCGGAACGCAGTCCCAGACAACGGTACCGTCTGGCCAAGTGAACAGAGGTTGTTCAGCAAGTTCAGTTTTCTGAAACATCGCTCCGAAAATTAAGTATAAAACCCTAAGTCACGCCCCGCGCCTGAGGCATAAACTCAGAATTTCCGCTGCCAAAGAAAGCGGCGGCATCAAAGAAATCGCATTTTCCCGACGGAGATTACGCATGGACAACAACCGCCTCATTATTTTTGACACGACGCTGCGCGACGGCGAACAGAGCCCCGGCGCTTCGATGACGAAGGACGAAAAGCTGCGCATCGCGCTGCTACTCGAGCGTCTCGGCGTGGATGTCATGGAGGCGGGCTTTGCGGCGAGCTCTCAGGGCGACTTCGAAGCGATCGAGCAGATCGCCCGCCACGTGAAGGATTCGACGGTTTGCTCGCTCGCTCGCGCGTCCGTAAAGGACATCGAGCGCGCCGGTGAAGCAATCAAGCTTGCGCCGCGCCGCCGCATCCATACGTTCATTGCGACGAGCCCTCTGCACATGCAGGCGAAGCTTCGCAAAACCCCGGAAGAAGTGCTGGAACTCGCGGTATCGGCCGTGAAGGCCTGCGCGAAGTACACGGACGACATTGAATTCTCTGCGGAAGACGGCTCGCGCTCGGATCCCGAATACCTCGCTCGCGTGTGCGAGGCGGTGATCGCCGCGGGCGCCACGACCGTGAACATTCCGGACACCGTGGGCTACGCCGTGCCGGAAATCTTCGGGAAGTTCATCCGCGACCTGCGCGAGCGCGTCCCCAATTCCGACAAGGCGATCTGGTCCGTGCACTGCCACAACGACCTCGGCATGGCCGTGGCGAACTCTCTGGCGGGCGTCTACGACGGCGGCGCGCGTCAGATCGAATGCACGATCAACGGCCTGGGCGAACGCGCGGGCAACTGCTCTCTGGAAGAAGTCGTGATGGCGGTGAAGACGCGCCACGACTACTTCAACTTGGAAACCAACATCAACACGACGCAGATCGTTCCGGCGAGCAAGCTCGTGAGCACGATCACGGGCTTCCCCGTGCAGCCCAACAAGGCGGTGGTGGGCGCCAACGCCTTTGCGCACGCCTCCGGAATCCATCAGGACGGCGTTCTGAAGTCTCGCGAGACCTACGAAATCATGCGCGCCGAGGACGTGGGCTGGACGCACAACAAGATTGTGCTGGGCAAGCTCTCCGGCCGCAACGCCTTCCGCCAGCGCGTGAAGGAGCTGGGCATTCCGGTCGCCAGCGAAACCGAATTGAACGACGCCTTCTTCCGCTTCAAGGATCTTGCCGACAAGAAGAGCGAAATCTTTGACGAAGACATTCAGGCGCTTTTCAAGGGCGAAAACGTCACGGCGCATGCGGACCGCTACCGCTTCGTGAGCTTGAAGCAGGCGACCGAAACGGGCGAAACCCCGACAGCGACTGTTGTGTGGACGGAAGACGGCGTGGAAAAGCAGACGACTGCGACCGGAAACGGCCCCGTGGACGCCTCCTTCCGCGCGATCGAAGCGGAAGTGAAGTCCGGGGCGGAGCTGCAGCTCTACAGCGTCAACGCCATCACGGGCGGCACGGAAAGCCAGGGCGACGTGACGGTGCGCCTCGCGCGCTCGGGCCGCATTGTGAACGGCACGGGGGCGGATCCCGACATCATCGCGGCCTCCGTGAAGGCGTACTTCAATGCGCTCTCCAAGCTTGCGAGCGAAGCGCCCTGCAACCCGCAGCACACGGTTTAGTTCGTTTGAAATGAACCCCGCCGGTGAAAAACAAGCGGAAATGCCCCTTGTTTTTTCACCGGCTTTTCCCTAGAATCTCCTCTTTCCCGCAAAATCACGGTTCGGGCGTTAGACACCCGGCGCCGCCTGTTTTGCAAAACCCTAAACACTAAAAAGGTAAGAAATGTCTGCTCAGTTCAACAAGGCTGAAGTTGTTGCGAAGTTCCAGCGCGCCCCCGGTGACACGGGTTCTCCCGAAGTCCAGGTCGCTCTCCTCACGACCCGCATCAACGGCCTCACGGATCACTTCAAGGAGCACCAGAAGGATCACCACTCCCGCCGTGGTCTTCTGAAGATGGTGAGCCGCCGTCGCAAGCTTCTCGACTACCTGAAGCGCACCGACGTCGCTGCGTACCGCAAGTTGATCGACGCTCTCTCGCTGCGTAAGTAATCCGCGACATGCGAATTTAGGACAGCCTGTTTGTTCTCGAAGCAAACAGGCTGTCCGCTTGTCAGACGAACCCATTTTTCATTCCCTGCTGCCCGAAGCCGTTTTCTTTTTAGTGACAGGTTCGCGCGTTGCGACAAAAGGGCTTTCCCATAAAAAAGCCGTTTTTGCCGCAGCGTGCCGTCAGTCCGGGGCGCTGCGCCCTCAAATGAAAGCGTTCGGGCACTCAACCTCCCTTTAGGATGCGTTAACTATGACGATGTTCAACAAGGTTTCGAAGAGCTTCCGCTTTGGCGACCACAACGTGACGCTTACGACGGGCGAAATCGCTCGCCAGGCCACGGGCGCCGTGGTCTGCGCCATGGACGACACCGTGGTGCTCGCCACGGTCGTCGCGAAGAAGGAAGCCAAGCCCGGTCAGGACTTCTTCCCGCTCACCGTTGACTACATTGAAAAGACCTATGCCGCGGGCAAGTTCCCCGGTGGCTTCTTCAAGCGCGAAGGCCGTCCCTCGGAAAAGGAAACCCTCACGAGCCGCTTGATCGACCGCCCGATTCGTCCGCTTTTCCCGGACGGATTCTTCAACGAAGTGCAGGTCATCATTCATGTCCTTTCTGTTGATCCTGACATCGATCCGGACATCGCTTCCATGATCGGCGCCTCCGCGGCGCTCGGCATCTCCGGCATCCCCTTCAAGGGCCCGATCGGCGCCTGCCGCGTGGGTTACATCAACGACCACTTCGTCTGCAACCCGCGTCTTTCCGAGATGCATCAGAGCAAGCTCGACCTCGTCGTCGCCGGCACCGAACGCGCCGTGCTGATGGTCGAATCTGAAGCCGATCGCCTGTCGGAAGAAACGATGCTGAACGCCGTGATGTTCGGCCACAAGGAAATGCAGGTCGCCATCAACGCGATCAACGAACTCGTGGAAGAAGCCGGCAAGCCCGCCTGGGACTGGCAGCCGCCCGCAAAGAACGAAGCGCTCATCGCTCGCATTCACGAATTGGCGGACGAAGGCCTTGCTGCCGCGTATCAGCTGCGCAGCAAGCAGGATCGCAACGACAAGCTTCGCGAAGTCTACGAGGCCGTGGAAGCGGCCCTTCTGAAGGATGCGGAAGCCGCCGGCGCCGAAGAGCCCGACATGAACGAAGTGCACGGCATCCTCTTTGAGATGGAAGCCCAGATCGTTCGTGGCAACATCCTCGCAGGCAAGCCCCGCATCGACGGCCGCGACACCCGCACGGTGCGCCCCATCGAAATCCGCCAGTCGGTGCTCCCGCGCACCCATGGGTCCGCGCTCTTCACGCGCGGCGAAACGCAGGCCCTCGTTCTTACGACCCTGGGCACGAAGCAGGACGAGCAGGTGATCGACTCCATCATGGGCGAAAGCCGCGACCGCTTCATCATGCACTACAACATGCCCCCGTTTGCGACTGGGGAAACGGGCCGCGTGGGGTCCCCGAAGCGCCGCGAAATCGGCCACGGCCGTCTCGCTAAGCGCGCCCTGAAGGCGGTGGTGCCCTCCGCAGAAGAATTCCCGTACTCCATTCGCGTCGTGAGCGAAATTTGCGAATCAAACGGCTCTTCTTCGATGGCGAGCGTCTGCGGCGGCTGCCTCTCGATGCTCGACGCCGGCGTCCCCTTGAAGGACTACGTCGCGGGCGTCGCGATGGGCCTCATCAAGGAAGGCAACAAGTTCGCGGTTTTGACCGACATCCTGGGTGACGAAGACCACTTGGGCGACATGGACTTCAAGGTCGCGGGCACCGAAAACGGCGTCACGGCCCTGCAGATGGACATCAAGATCGAAGGCATCACGGCCGAGATCATGCAGGCCGCCTTGGCGCAGGCGCACGAGGGCCGCCTCCACATCTTGGGCAAGATGCATGAGTTTGCGGGCGGCGGCGTTCACGAGATGTCGGAATTTGCTCCGCGTCTTACGACGATCAAGATCAACCCCGAGAAGATCCGTGACGTGATCGGCAAGGGCGGCGCCACGATCCGCGGCCTGTGCGAAGAGACGGGCTGCCAGATCAACGTCGAGGACGACGGCACGGTGACGATCGCTTCGAACGACGCGGAAAAGGCGGCGATCGCGAAGAAGCGCATCGAAGACATCACGGCGGAAATCGAAGTGGGCCAGGTCTACACGGGCACCGTGCAGAAGCTTCTGGACTTTGGCGCCATCGTGAGTCTGCTTCCGGGCAAGGATGGGCTCCTTCACATCAGCCAGATCGCCAACGAGCGCGTGAATCAGGTCTCCGACTACTTGAAGGAAGGCCAGCAGGTTCGCGTCAAGGTGATCGACGCGGACGAAAAGGGCCGCGTGCGTCTTTCCATGAAGGCGCTTTTGAACGAAGCCGCTCAGTAATCGAGCCTTGAAAACTCGGTCCGCCTGGGGCTTGGCGCTCCGGGCGGACGCTTTCGTATCCAACCCCACCCAAAGGACAGTCCATGACCCGCAGAAAACTCGTGGCGGCCAACTGGAAGTTGAACGGCTCCCGGTCAGCGAACGCCGCCTGGCTCGAAAGCTTCCTGCCGCGCGCCGGCTCTTTGACGTGCGACGTCGCCGTGGCGGCGCCCGCCGTCTATTTGAGCGACTTGGCAAAGGGCTTTGCGGGTTCGGATGTCGTGCTCGCTGCGGAAGACGCAAGCGTCTACGCCTCAGGCGCCTACACGGGGGAAGTCGCTGCGGGGATGCTCGCTGACGTGGGCGTCAAGGCCGTGATTCTGGGGCACAGCGAGCGCCGCGCGCTTTTTGGCGACACGGACGCCGTGGTTGCCAAAAAGGTGGCGGCAGCGCTTTCTGCGGGGCTTTCGGTCATTCTCTGCGTCGGGGAAACCCGCGCGGTGAGGGAAGGGGGCTTGGCGGAGCGCTTTGTGGCAACGCAGGTGCGAGACTCCTTGGCGGGGATTGGCGACGCGGACGCTTCGCGCGTCACGATCGCCTACGAGCCCGTCTGGGCGATTGGCACCGGGCTCACGGCAACGCCTGAGGTCGCTCAGGCCATGCATCAGGCGATTCGCGCGGAGTTTGCCCGGATGTATTCGGAAGCGAAAGCGGCTACACTGCGGGTTCTCTACGGCGGAAGCGTCAAGCCCGACAGCGCGGCGGGCCTTTTTGCCGAACCCGACATTGACGGCGCCCTTGTGGGCGGGGCTTCCTTGAAAGCCGACGATTTTTACCGCATCTGCCAGGCGGCAGGCGCGGCCACTACAGGAAAGTAAACAAACATGCAGATGTTGATGAACATCGCCATTGTGGTGCAGATCATTGCCGCAGTGGCCGTGATTATTCTGGTGCTCCTGCAGCACGGCAAGGGAGCGGATCTTGGGGCCGCCTTTGGTTCCGGCGCCTCGGGCTCGCTTTTTGGCGCGTCGGGCTCTGCGAACTTCTTGTCGCGGTCGACCGCGATCGCCGCGACTATTTTCTTCTGCGCCACGATCGCCGTGACGCTCGGTTCCGGCGCCTTCCAGAAGCACGCGCGGGCTGACAAGGGCGGCGTTTTGGGCACGATTTCCACCTCTCAGGATGCCTCGATTCCGGCGCCTGAAAAAAAGGACTTGCAATCTAACCAGATTCCGCGTTAGAATGCGCACCCTCGCTGATGAGGACGCAAGAACAAGTCAGCGAGAACTGAAAATTTGAAGTGCCCGCGTGCGGTCGTGGCGAAATTGGTAGACGCGCAGCCTTGAGGTGGCTGTGGCGAGAGTCATGAGAGTTCGAGTCTCTCCGACCGCACCACATCAGGACTGGGGTATCGCCAAGTCCGGTTAAGGCAGCGGATTCTGAATCCGCCACTCGTAGGTTCGAATCCTACTACCCCTGCCAAACCGTTCTGATGCAAGGCGCGGAAGCTTCAAATGAAAAAATTTGCGGTCGTGGCGAAATTGGTAGACGCGCAGCCTTGAGGTGGCTGTGGCGAGAGT
>CAVACW010000076.1:0-13540 GCA_963587345.1 uncultured Oscillospiraceae bacterium
CGCCATCGGCCGCTCTTTGTCCTCCGTCTGCGGCGCCATGGTGATCTGCGTTGGCATCGCCAAAGTGAGTCCCCTGACCGTGTCGCGCTGGATTTTCCTGCCGTTGCTCGCGGCCCTCACCTTTATCGTGTGCGTGGTATACGTGCTTTGAAGGCAAGACTTTTATTTGAGCTGTTGCGGGCATAGAGCTCGCCAAAGCCATTATTTCCGTTGTTGGGAATGGCGGTTTTTGTTGGTTCCGACATCGGGCATCCGAGCAGCGCTCTGTAGGGGTGCCAACATGTTGGCACCCCTCTGAAAGATGTCAGGCGATGCCCTGTAGCACTGAGGCAACAGAGACTCGTTCACCTGTCTGTCGCAAAATCCACACGCACCTCCACTTTTGCAGATAGGGCTTTTCTTGTCGTATGCCGTGCCAGAAATGATGTCGCTTGATAGTTCAACTTCGATAGTTCTTGTGTTGGATGCTGGGATTAAGGTGCCAACATGTTGGCAGGACGATGTGAGAGTTGAATGAGTTCGAGGTAGGACTCTGATGATTGGGCGTGTTGAAAAAACGGACCGTTCCTGGCTATGGCAGTGATGTTTGTCTCCTGCCAACATGTTGGCACTCTGCATTCGAAAGGAAACTGGTCCGCAAGGATAGCCGTAAATTTGTCATCTTTCTTCTGCGACTCTGTCTTTAAACCGCCAGGGACTTGTCCGAGCGCAATGGATATGTTGTAGGCAAAGACTGACACCGTAAATATGTCATGGTTCATCAGTGCCGAAACATTCCAAGATCAGCCGTAAATTTGTCATAGCTAGCCAGAGAAACATGCCAGATTTGCGGTTGCCTCAAACTCAACTACCGCAAAGACAAATTCTTAGGCGCCAATAAAGAAGCCGTTCCGTCCCGCAGAGTGCTTAAAGATGACATTTTTACGGTTAAAGAAAAAAGCCTCTCCCAAATCTCAATCATGACAAATTTACGGTGGCTGAAATTAGAACCTCACTGGCACCCTGTGAGACCATGACAAAGCCACCGCAAGCGGAAATCAATGCAGTGAGGTTTGACCTAGTTTGCTTGGTGAAACAGTGAAAAACGAAAAGCAAGGAAAAGATGACAAATTTACGGTGAGGTTTCCAAAGTGCAGTTCAGGGGGGTGCCAACATGTTGGCACCCCTGCGGAAGAAGTCGACACTCTGCTTCGACGGACGGAACACATTCGTCGAGCTGGAAACAGACTGCCAACATGTTGGCAGGCCGAGCGATCACCTGAGGACGAGGTAAAGGGGAGGGTGCCAACATGTTGGCACCCTCATGGAAACTCTCTAGAAAAAATCGGCAACGTCATTCGAGAGTGAACTTGACGAAAAGAGTTTGCTTCAGCTCCCCGAATGCAGGTCGCCTTCCATCTTCACACCGACCACTGAAAAAACTGCCGAGGGTGATAAAAATAGCAACCGCCCCCTGCCAACATGTTGGCAGTCTCCGATAGATGAAACAGAGAAAGACGATCTCGCGGACGAAGAGAAGGATTTGTTTTATGTGAGCAGAGGCAGAAATGGCAGGGCCCCAGCTCGATTGACGCTGGAGTCCTGAGGGTGCCAACATGTTGGCAGGGGAGAAAGGAAAAAAGTGGTTGTGGGGAGTTTGCAACAGCTTTTTTGAAGTAGACAAAAACTAAATATCCAACAAAATCAAAGAAAACACAGAATGCCAACATGTTGGCACCCGATCGATAGTCTCAAAAAATGAGACTCATTGATTTATGTCATGCTACATCGTTCGTTAAGGTAATGAACCCTGATAGCATGCTGAAATCTTGTTTTCGGGGTACGCCATGGCACGAGTCATAGCCTTTGCCAATCAGAAAGGCGGGGTGGGAAAAACCACGCTTTCCATGCAGGCCGCTTTTTATTACGCGCTGAAAAAGAAGAAGCGCGTCCTCTTCATCGACATGGACAAGCAGGCGAATTCCACGCGCCTGCTGCTCGGCCCCGAAGATCAGCTGGAGCCGACGGACACGAAGAGCTACCAGCTCTTTGAACCCGAACTCGAAGATCTGGTGGTTCATGAAACAAAGCGCGGCATCGACTTGATCGGCGCAACGCTGGATCATCAGACCGTGATGAATCAAGTGCTCGCCGTGGATGATGACATTCTGGTGCAGGGGAAGACGATCCAGCTGCCGCAGCAGCGCATCAATCTGCTGCGCGACGCCTACGACTACATCATCCTTGACTGCCAGCCGGAGCTGGCGACGGCGCTCGTTGCCTCCCTCATCGCTGCGGACTATGTCGTGAGCCCCTTGAAATTGAGCGGCCTCGCGATGGACGGTTTGACGGACATGTCCAAGACGCTTGCGCGCATAAAGGAAAGCTGGAACGAGAACGTCACGTTCCTGGGTCTCGTCATCAACGACTTTGACAAGACCGGCAACCAGAAGCGATCCGTGAAGGCGGTGCAGGAAATGTTGAAGGACGGCGTCTTCAAGACGATCCTTCAGCACCGCTCGCCCTATGACATGGCGATGACGGGCGGCGAGGGCGTCCCAATCTGGGAAATCAAGAATGGTAAAGCCGCGGCAGAAGAGATGGCATCGCTCTTCAAGGAGCTTGACCAGCGAATCAAAAAGGCGGAAGCTTTGAGGGCTTGAGAATGGCAAAGACATTTAGTTTGAAGGGCGGCATCAAGTCTTCTGCGTCCCCCGCAAAACCCGCTGTCAAGAAGGTTGCGCCGACGATTTCCGGCTTGGATGCCGCGGCGTCTGGCATTTCGGCCCTCACGACGGTGGCCAAAAAAGACCGCGAATATCGTCAGGTTCCGCTCGCCGACATCAAGGCGATGGAGCAGGTGCGCACGAGCTTTGAGAACGCGCAGCTGCAGGAGGACATCCAATCGCTGGCGGCGAGCATCAAGGTGGAGGGGGTTCAGCTCCCCATCATCCTCGCTCGCCGCGATCCAGTCGATCAGAAGTACATCATTCTGGACGGCGAATGTCGCTGGCGCGCAGCAAAGATTGCCGGCCTTGACGTCATCCCCGCGATGGTGACGAACCTCACCTATTCCAAGACGGCGGAGTGGGAGCTGAAGCAGGTGGCCGCCAACCTGATGCGCATGCCGCTCACGCCCATGGAATTGGGAAGGAGCTTTGCTTCTGCCGTTGCACAGGGCATTTCCGTCGTGAACCTTGCGGAGCGCTTTGGCAAGTCCCGCGGCTACATTCAGAACTTCCTCGCGATCGACCGCGCGCCACAGCAGTTGCGCGACTATTTTGAAAAGCGTGACCTCCGCGACGTTGTCACGATGACGACGCTGGTGCACTGCTTTGAAAAAAACGCCGCGCGCTTTGCCGAGCTTTTTGCGCCCTATGAGTTGGCGGAGGCCGAACCCATCAGCCGTGCGGACGCAAAGCGCCTGCAGGCTGAGATTGAAGGAAAGGCTAAGCCCGACGCCGTGCCGCCGCAGCCGGTGACGCCGCCCGCGCCCGTCGTTGACGATAAGAAAGATGAGGCCGAGGACGAAAAGAACGCCAAGGATGAGAAGACTGAGCATGAGTCGCCGGTGAAGCGACGCCAGCAGTCCCGATGGGAGCTTTCGGAAGGCTGTCATGAGCTTCCCGATGTGCGCGGCATTTGCTTCACGGCGGTTCTGCGCCGTCACGCGAAAAAGGGCGACAAGCTCTTTCACGGCACGCTCATGAGCAATATCGAGTCAAGCGAAGCTGGAAAGGTGGTGTTCCTCTACGAAGGAAAGGCGATCGCGGTGGATCCCGCGGACATCGTCCGGCTCGAAGCGCCTGTGAGCGCCGACAAAGTGACGAGCAGCGAAGACTTTGAAGAGAAGGTTGGCAAGTAGAACGATGGAAGCTAGACAAGCCGCCCGTTCGCGAGGTTGTGGAACGACCAAGGCTGACTACTGTTTTCGGCTTTTGCAGCTTGTGTTCCTTTTGGACGCGCTGCCGCCCGAAAAGCGCAATGCGCCGACGCTCATGGGCGCGATGAAGATCAGCAAGCCGTCGTTCTTTCGCACCATGACGGATCTGCAGAAGGTGTTGCAGATGGAGGTGCCGTACGTGGAGCTCAAAGGAAAGAACCGGTTGCAAGACTTGGAGACCGGCAAGCCTTCCGTGCGCGGCTATTACTACATCAAGTCGGGCGGCGTCTTCAATGTCGCCGCGGTGCAGTCGCTCTTTACGGCGAAGGGCGAGACGCTGCGGCAGCGCGAGATCGTATCGGACACAATGGCGTTCGTGAACCGCGCCCGCGAGCTCTACGGCATGTCGCCGCTTGGTTGAACGTTAAAGAACGAGAAGGAACCCACCATGCAATACCCTGTCGCCGTCTGGAATGCGAACGGCGTTTATTCTGCGTCGATCCCCGACCTGCCCGGCGTCATTGCGGAAGCTGAAAGCGAGATGGAGCTCGCTCGCTGCCTCAAGGAGGCGTCTCAAAGCTGGATTGAGGCTGAGCTTGATCTAGGTCGTGCCATTCCCGAGCCGCACCCCGTAGCGGCGCATCAGAGCGATCCGACGTATGAAGGCTGCAGCTGGACGATGTTTGACCTCGATGTCGAAAAAATTAAGGCGGATCGGAAGGCCGCTTGATACAAATCCGACATGGAAATAAGCAAGAGGGGGTGCCAACATGTTGGCACCCCCTAAAAATTGCTCGTCGTCAAGTCGGTTTCATTGAAAATGATGGACCGCTTGTAGCGGTGAAGTAGAAAGACTGTTTGTTTTCAGGGGATTAGATGTTCTTTTGAACCCTGTGACATCATCGAGGCGAACGATGCTGGCAGTCGGATGCCAGTTCTAGCGAAGAAGGCGCTGAAGCATTAGTCGGTCCCGTCGGAAGGGTGCCAACATGTTGGCACCCTTCGTCAGGATAGACTTGCTTGAAGCGACGGGACGCATCCCGGACGTCTGGGCAGACCAAAGGCTGACAGCGCGCATAGTGCCTGTCCGCTCCTTGCGACAGGAAAGCGTTGGGGGTGCCAACATGTTGGCACCCCGACCATCTCAACCGCGAGCCTGAACATGGTCCCAGGTGAGTCCGAACTTGCCCAGGTACTTTCTGAGACGATCGGAGTCATTTGTGCTCTTGCGCCGCGCCAGACTCTGCGCAAAGAGCGTACGCCCCGCGTCAGACAAGGTCTTTGACTGGCGGCAGACGCGGATGACGTCCGCAAGTTGCACGATGTCAAAGCGATCGAGCTTCGAGGCGGCGTCGCCAAGGACTTCGCGCACGGGCGACTCATCATCGGTCGCCTTGCGGTCGCCAGAAGCTGCCCGCCAGCGCGATTTGAGGCGGGCGACTTCAGCGGCGGCCACGGCCTCCGTGATGCGGCCGCTTTCAGAAAGGACGGCCATGCGCACCGCGGCGCCGGCGAGGTCGCGGAAGTTGCCGCTCCAAAGGGCGTCGGGAGCTGTTGCTGCCTTGAGGAAAGCCTTTTTCGCTTCGGCATTCATACGCACTCTCTTGCCGAAGCGCTCGCTGGCGTGGTCGAGCTCCACGGCGAGGTTTGGCTCAATGTCTTCGGGACGTTCCTTGAGGGACGGCAACTGGAATGACCACAGGTCGATTCGAGCGAGAAGGTCGCTGCGGAAAGCGCCTTCGTGAACCAGGTCAGTGAGGTCGCGGTTCGTGCCGCAGATGAGCTGGAAGTTGCTTGAAACCTCCTTGTCGGAGCCTACGGGATAGAAGCGCTTCTCTTCGATAGCACGCAGGAGCATCGCCTGCTCATCAATGCCGAGCGCTTCGATTTCATCGAGAAAAAGGAGGCCGCCGTCCGCGGCTGCCAGCAGTCCCGTGCGATTTTCAACGGCGCCTGTGAAGGCGCCCTTCTTGTGGCCGAAGAGCGTTGACATGGCGGCGTCGCCGCGCAGCGTGGCGCAATTCACTTCGATGAATTGACCCGAGACCCGCCGGTTTTTAGCTTTCCAGCCGTAAATAAGGTGCGCGAGCCGCGTCTTTCCGACGCCTGAGGCACCCGTAAGCAAAATGGGATCGTCCGAGACGGTGCATACGCGAGTGAGGTCGTCGATCAGCGAGTTGAAGGCGGCGTTTTGGGTTTCGATGCCGGCCTTCAAAAACGAGACGCCTTCGCGGCGCGCAGTTTCAAAGCGCTGAGCGAGCTTGTCGTAGCGCGAGAGGTCGAGGTCAATGATGGAGAGTTGGCCTGCCGTGTCGGTCTTCTGCCGCGCGCCGGTCTGCAGAATTTTCGCGGGGATGATGCGTGACTCGGTGAGCAGAAAGAGACAGATCTGCATTACGTGCGATCCCGTTGTGATGTGCACGTAATACTCCTCGCGGTCCGTGTCGAATGGGTAGCTGCGCGCGAAGTCGAGCAGCGCGGCGTAGACGGTCTCAAAGTCCCACGGGTCCGCAAATTCAATTGGTTGCAGGTTGACGGCTGTCTCGGGCGACACCTGATGGAAATCCTGAGCGACTTCCTTCGCAAGCGGCAGGTACTTCTTTTGCACCAACAGCTCCAGGCGGTCGGCGAGAAAGTCGTCGTGCTGGCCGATGCTCACCGTTGGACGCCACCAGCTCCAGCGGTCTTTCGTCGGCGCGCGATCGAGCGTTGTGCCCAGCAGGCCGATGACGACGGTTTTGCGGTCGGACATGGGAAGATCTCCGATAAAAGTCGATAAATATTTATCAATTTTACCGCACTGAATAAGCATGGGTTGAATGCTTTTGCTTGTTTTTACTAAACTTTTTGTTTTGGCACGCCGCTTGCGATACACAAAGCGTTGAAAAGGAACCATCATGACGGAATTAATTGAAATCGATGGCACGACGGGCGGCGGACAGGTTCTGCGCACGGCGCTTGCGCTCTCCGCGGCGACGGGCCGCGGCTTTCATCTGACGAATGTGCGGGGGCGGCGACCAAGGCCCGGCTTGAAGCGACAACATCTGGCGGCTGTAAACGCCGCTGCGAAGCTGGCCCTGGCTGAGGTGACCGGAGCGACGCTCAATTCGACCGACGTCACTTTTGTGCCGCACGGCATTGCCGCCGGCGATCTGACGATCGACATCGGTTCGGGCGGCAGCGTTTGCCTTCTGCTGCAGGCGGTGCTTCCCGTCTGGGCGGTTCATGCGCCGGTTGGATCGTTGCTCGAGGTGAAAGGCGGCACAGTGGGACCCATGGCGCCCAGCTGGGCGTTCTTTCATGAGACGCTCGAGCCGGCGCTCGCTGACATGGGTTATGGACTGCGCGGCGAACTTGTGCGCCCTGGCTTTCATGCCGTGGGTGGAGGTGAGGTGAGGGTGACGCAGCAAGCGGCGTTTTCACCTGTGCCGTTTGAGGACACGTCGCTGATCGAGCCAGGAGACCTCACAGCGGAGATCGTCATCGCCTGTCTTAATCCCGCCATCGCCGAACGAGAGGCGATGGTCATCCGTCGGCGAACGGGCGTCGAAGCGGAGATTCGTTTGGACATCGACGCGGACGGTGCGGGAAACGCCGTCTTTCTGCGTTTGCCTTCGGCGCGACGCACGACGGTTTTTGCGGCTTCGGGTGAGCTTGGCGTCTCTGCGGAAAACGTCGCGGCGCGGGCCGTGCAGGACGCTGAAGTCTTTCGTCGGCGCCGCTGTCCCGTGGAGCGGCATCTCGCAGACCAGCTCATTGTGCCAGCGATGCTTGCGGGCGGCGCCGTCTTCTTGACCTCCGCCGCATCGGCGCACTTGAGAAGCTGCGCCGATGTCGCCCGGCGCTTTGCCGATAGGCCTGTGGCGATAGAGCCCGCCGAAGGCGGCGTTCTGGTTACCGTGCCGCCTCTTTCCATTTGAACGACAAAACGATAGATAAACATGAAAGCGACAGCTGAGATGATTTACGAACTGGGAATTCCTCGTCTGCGGGAGACGCTCGCCGCAGCGCAGAAGGCGCTGGGACTGGCAGGGAGCCGAGGCGTGTCAGAAGAGGACGCCAAGGCGGTGCTCTTTGCGATTGCGCGAGCCGCGGATCCCGTGGCAGCCGTGCCTGCAGGCGCGGAAGAGCTTTATGGCGACGTGGCGCGCGCCATGACGGTCGCTCGGGCCGGGCGCACGTTTTTTGTGGAGCGCGCTGCGCCAGCGCCCTGGCGCAGCTGGGCGGGCGACGCCGTGGAGGAGGGAGCTATCCGTCAGATGGCGAACGCGTGCCGGCTGCCGGTTGCGGCAGGAGGCGCTCTGATGCCAGACGCCCATCAGGGCTACGGTCTTCCCATCGGCGGTGTGCTCGCGGTGCGAAACGCCGTGATTCCTTTCGCGGTGGGCGTAGACATCGCCTGCCGCATGCGCCTCACGGTGTTTGCGGAAACGCCAGGGCTCATTGACGCCGCATCGGATCGATTGGCGGAGGCGCTCGAAAGCGAGACGCGCTTTGGCGTGGGCGCTGCCTTTGCGCGCGGCGAACAGCGCCATCATCCCGTGATGAATGAAGACTGGTCGGTGTCGCCCGTCACCGCGGCGAACTATTCCAAAGCGCGTGAGCAGCTTGGCACGAGCGGCTGCGGCAACCACTTCGTTGAGTTTGGAACGCTCACGGTAACGGAGGCTGTGGACGAGCCTGGCCTCAAACTCTCGCCCGGCGTTCATCTTGCGTTGCTTTCGCACTCGGGCTCCCGCGGCACGGGCGAAGCGGTGGCGACGTGTTACAGCAAGCTCGCGCAGTCGCTGCATCCAGAATTGCCCGATGATCTGAAGCACCTGGCATGGCTGGAGCTGGGAACGCCCGAAGGCGACGGCTACTGGACGGCGATGGAGCTCATGGGACGCTATGCGGCTGCCAATCACCGGCTCATCCATGAGGCTGTGACGGCGCACCTCGGTCTAACGCCCATTGGCGCCGTAGAAAACCACCACAATTTTGCGTGGAAGGAAGCGTACGACGGGGAGGAGCTCGTCATTCATCGCAAGGGGGCAACGCCTGCGGGAGAAGGCGTGCTGGGCGTCGTGCCAGGCTCCATGGGAACGCCAGGATTCATCGTGCGCGGCAAGGGGAATCCGGCGTCTTACGGCTCCTGTTCGCACGGCGCGGGGCGCGTCATGAGCCGCAAGCAGGCCTTTGCGACGCTTTCCGAAGCGCGGATGCGGGAGATTCTCGAGGAACGCCGCGTGCGGCTTCTCTCTGGTCCCCTGGATGAGTCGCCCGAGGTCTACAAGGACATCGAAGAGGTCATCGCGGCGCAGGCGGATCTGATCGACGTGCTCGCGCGGTTTGATCCGAGGATCGTGAAGATGGCGCCTGCGAAGCAGGCGCAGCCGGCGTGGCGGCGCAAGAAGCGGAGCGTCTGACGCAGCAAGTGCGCCGTCACAACGCCTGCACGCGGACGGCGCAGGACTTGCCGCTGAACGCTATGCCGTAGGCAAAGCGCTTTTCGCAGTCAAATGGGTCGAGGCCTTGGGCATAGCGACGAGACTGCACCTGTTGCAGAGCCTTTTCCGCGGTTGTGACGAGGTCCTCTTTTTTGGCGCAGCGCTTGATCTCAATTACGAC
Source organism: uncultured Oscillospiraceae bacterium (assembly GCA_963587345.1). GTDB lineage: Bacteria > Pseudomonadota > Gammaproteobacteria > Burkholderiales > Burkholderiaceae_F > Duodenibacillus. The sequence goes on from CAVACW010000076.1 coordinate 9,473, forward strand.
GCCGATGCTTTCGTTGCTAGACGTGAAGAGGAAATCGACATAGCCGTCGCCGGCATCGCCTTTGGGGTCAAAGTTCTTGATGGCGGCGCCAGCGCAGGCAAACAGTTGTTAGAGCAAAAGGAAAATGCCACACGCCAGCAACGCGAACATGTCACTGGCTTGCCCCCTGCTGGGCTTGCGGTCCTGCGCCACCATGCCCCCTGCTTTGTGACGTTTTCGCTTTGCCGGGAACTGACATCTCACACCTCTTAAACTGTGACATTTTTCGCTGTGCGCTAACAGAAAATCCTGAAAAAACAGTGGCCATTAAGTGTGTCTGAAGAGACGAATGACAGTGAGTCTGACGTGTTGCGGCGCGGTGAAAAAAGAAAACAGGATGCCCGAATCCAAGACGAATCTCCACCTTCTTGGGCAGGTAGTGCGGACTAGGTCATAAGCCTAGGATTCCTCCTGCTTCGATCCGTCGGACGAACTACGACTTCCGGTGGATCGCCATCCAAAATAAATAGAGGAGATACGTCATGAATCGTCGTCAGTTGCTCGGCACCGCCGCTCTCGCCGCGGGCAGCATGGCTTTCACCACCGCCGCTCAGGCAAAGGTGAAGCCCGTCAATCTGAAGGACAAGAAGTTCCCGAAGCTGAAGCTTCCTCGCCCGATCAGCCTGGCGGCTCTGACGGTTCTTGACCTCAATCCGGCAAACCAGGTGCTCTGCGCCGCCGCCGCGGGCTACAGCCACGTGGGCATTCGTCTCGTTCCCGCCACTCCCACGGAAACGCAGTACGACATGATCGGCGACACGCCGATGATTCGCGAAGTTGAAGCGAACCTCAAGGCCACCGGCGTCAAGGTACTCGACATCGAAATTCTTCGCCTGAAGCCCGACACCCGCGCCATCAATTGGAAGCCCTTCTTTGAAACGGGCGCTCGCCTTGGCGCGACGCAGGTTCTTTGCGCCGGCAACGACAACGACTTGCATCGCCTCGAAGACAACTTCGCCGAACTCTGCGAAATTGCGCATCCCTACGGCCTCACGCTCAACATCGAGCCGATGCCCTGGTGCTCCATCTCCACGGTGAAGCAGGGCGGCGAAGTGATGAAGCACGTCAACCGTCCGAATGCCGGCATCCTCGTCGATCCGATTCACTTCTATCGCGCAAAGAACGAGTACGCCGACATCGACAATCTGCCCAAGGGCTCGCTGCACTACTGCCAGATGTGCGACCTCACGTCCGAAATGCCCAAGGACATGGACGGCATCCTCTATCAGGCTCGCAACTTCCGTCTTTCCCCGGGCACGGGCGCTGCGGATCTGCCGAAGCTCCTGAAGCATCTGAAGGGGCTGCCTATCTCGATCGAAGCCTGCAACGCTGAGCTCGCGATTGCGATGTCGCCGCTTGACCGCGCCCGCATGTATCTCGAAGACATGGTGAAGGTTCTGAACGCCGCCGGCGAACGCTGATCCGGCACCGGGCGCTCGCTTAGGGCGGCGCCATGAGATGACGAAGCGGACTGGGAGAAATCTCGGTCCGCTTTGCTTTTGGCAGTCGTTGAAAAACAATAAGACACTCCATGAAAGTGAAGTGAATTTCTTCTCGATGTTTTAAAAATTCGACGGGAAGTGTTCGCAAGTGTCCGCGCGCGAACACTTGCGAACACTTCAGCCCGAAGGACGTCTCAGAAACAAAGCGGGCGGCAGGAGACTGGCTCACTGCCGCCCGTGACGGTGTCGATGTCAAAATGGATTGGAATCAGTGCGGGAGCGCTGAAGCCCCCTGCAGCCAGAGAATCTTCAGCAGCGTGAGAGCCGAGCCGCTGGGCGCCACCGCGCCCGACTTCCACTTGTCCACGGTGCTCTGGGACACGCCCAGCGCTTGGGCAAATTCGCGGCGGTTCATGCGCAGGCGCCCCTGCAGGTCGGATACGGCGCCTTTGTCAAAATTCATGGGAACGGGATTGCCCATGTCCCGTCGCTTGCATTCAATGCTGTAGGCGGCGGAGTTTGTGCCGCGGGTGAGGTTCTGGCCCGTGAGGCTGCGGGAGAACTCAATAAGGGACCGCGTGCCCTTCATGAGGTCAAAGACGCCGTCGCCCAGACGGTCCAGCGTGCAAAGCGAGATGCGGATCGGCGTGGGAATGGATTCGCCTTCTGTTTCCCAGCGGAGCACGGATTTGGGCGAGACGCCCAGAAGCGCGGCAAGCGCCTCCTGCGTCAGGTTGAAGCGCTCGCGCAGCTTCACGATGTCTTCCGGACCGTATTCCGGCCAGTCGATGGCTCCCGTCAGATAGTCACGGAACATGCACTCAAAGTGCGTGACTTTCCCCATGAGGTAGCCTTGCCAGCATTGGTCGGCGGACAGGGCTTTCAATTTGGACAACTGCATTTTTTCGAAGCTCCGCAAGCGGGAAGGAAGACCCCCGTATCTTGCCGCGCTTTCGACGTTTTTTATGGACAATTTGTCCGAAATCGGTGGAAATGTTGCACAAATGTGGCTCTCATGACCGATTTTCGGATGAAGTGTTGTAATTTTTACGCTGTGTCGCTCGAATCGCCAGAAACTGGAAAAAGCAGGGCGGCCAGTGCTTCGGAAAGGCGACTCAAACGTTGTCAGACGCGCTGCGGCGTCCGCGTTTCGATGACGGTCGCTCGGACGTTTTCGGCGTCGTGGGCGCGAAGCCATTGGATGAGAAGCGGCGACGACTTAATTCGAGGCACTTGCACGGTCCACGTGTCGCCCGCTTGCTCGATCGTCTGTCCCGGCGCGAGCGGTGTTTCGCCTAGCCGAAGCGCGAGCACGCTGTCGCGGGTTTCGAAGGAAAGGCTCACCCAGTCCACCGTTGGGCCCGTGTAGTTGAACTTCACTTCTTCCAAGTATTTTTTCAGGCTGAAGCCTGTGGGACGGGGCGCCAGACGGTCGGTCTTTTTTGCCGACGTGAGGCGGTGCAGCGCAAGGTGCCGCACATCGGCGTAGGTTTCAAAAAGCACCACAAGGTAGACGCAGGGCCCTTGCTGCACGATGGCGAGCGGATTGACGAGCTTCTTTTCCTTTCTCTGGCCTTGACGGTTCGTGTAGGAGACTTCGAGCCATTTCTCTTCAAAGAGCGCGGCGGAGACTTCGTTGAAGATGCGCGGCTTGATGGCGGGCGGCATGAGCTGCTGCACGTCGGGGACAACCGCCACCTTGTCGAGCCACGCGCCCGCGGCGCGCTTGCGGCTGTTGCCCTGCGTTTCCTTGAGCGATTCGCGCGCCTTGGCAAACAAAGGCTGCAGGCTCTGGAGCAGATCTTTGGGAAGCTGGTGCAGCAAGTTTTCTTCGACGAGCCGGTAGAGAAGACACTCTTCAGGCGAGAGATCCGCTTGCAAAAGGTTGCTCGATCGAGAGCATCGGTAGGCATAGGGCTTTGCGCGCATGTCGCACTCCACGCCGAACTCTGGGTTCTCGCGGAGATTTTGAAGGTAGCGCTGCAGCGTCAGCAGCTTGACCTTGATGCCAGCGAGAGTGAGGCTGTTCATGATGTCAGCGACCGTAACCCAGGAATTCGCGGGGATCCGCTGCAGGATGGCGAGGTAGAGGAAGGCTTCTTTGATGGCGGAGGTGGTGCGAGGCATGGTCTAGGCGAAAGCTGGCGTGAGGTGGTCGGGTGGGTGAACGAGATTCACAAATGTATTACATGATTGCCTTTCTGGCCCGTCAAGAGCGTCTCCGAGGAGAAAAGTTCTGGCGGGTTTTCTTGTAAGCAGACGTGATACTATTGAATTCAGTGGAATCGACATTCTAGGAGACGCGTTGTGGTGAGAAAAACACTGGCTATTGGCGAAGAAGGCTTCCTCGAAATGATTCGCCAGCATCGCTACTACGTGGACAAGACCGACTACATCAAAGCGATCATGCAGTCGGGAAGTTATGTCCAGCTCATTACACGCCCGCGCCGTTTTGGTAAAACGCTCTTCATGGACATGTTGCGGACGTTTCTTGGGCTCAATCTCAAGAATCCGGGTGACACTTCGTTGCCTGAAGAGCTCTTTGCCGGGTTGAGGATTCGCGAAGACGAAGCGTTCTGCCAAGCCT
>CAVACW010000077.1:0-13399 GCA_963587345.1 uncultured Oscillospiraceae bacterium
CGGTCATGAACACAAAGCGCCAGCAGGCGTCGTTGGACTTGACGATGGCATAGAAGCTGGCAAGTCGCTTTCGGACGGCGTCAAAGAGCGTCTTGTTGTCCAGACACGCGGTAAGCGGTGCGTCGTATTCATCGACCAGCAGAACCAGCGTTTTGTGAGGGCGTGTTTGGAGCCAGGCTGACAGTTGGTTGATGAGGCTCAGGTTGCTTGCGGCGTCCGGATGAAACCCCGCCGGAGCGAAGTACATCTCCAATATTTGATCGAGCTGCTGATAAAAGTCATTGATGCTGATGAAGTTTTTTATGGAGGAAAAGTCGATGCTGACGACTTGGTAGGTTTTGTCTTGCCACAGTTTCTCAATGGCGAGGCCCGAGAAATATTTCAGTCCGTTTTGAAAAAGAGAAGCCAGTGTGCTGATGAGCAGCGACTTGCCGAAACGACGAGGACGATTCAGAAAGAACTTCTGGCGCAAAGCGGCCAGCCGGTAGATCAATGCAGTTTTGTCAACGTAGATCTGGTCGGAGTCTCGCAGTACCTCAAAATTTGAAGCACCGAGCGGCAACTCAAGCAGGCGGGCGACAGTCACTTTTGTTTAATCCTCACAGATTGCTTTGATTTTGTTGCAACGAAAGGCGCACCACGCCTGACAGCGTGCAACGAAACCGCAACAACTTTGCGAAAAGAGGGCAGGTTCTTTGCCGGAAGTTTACTGCCCCGCCAAGGATCCCCGTCTGCAAAGACGGCGAGGGGACTTGTTAATCGTCGGGATTCATGGACGCCAGGCTCTCCGCCACGTCCTCCCACGTCGTTTCAAGGCAGCCGATCTCGGCGTGATACTCCGTCACAATCGTCATCAGGGTGTCGCCGCCCACGGTCTGGTGCACGGTGTGAGCGAGGCTGCCGCTGTTGGTCGCGACATGCAGGGGGCCGTCGTCCGTCACGAAGACGCCGGGCAGCTTCACCGCGCATTCATTCATGCCCCAGGCGCGGTAGAAGGCGTTCACAGGATCGTCGGCGATGAGCGCAAACTGCTCTTCGCCGTAGAGGCGCTTGTAGAGGCCTTCCACCGGGCGGTCCTTCGAAATGACTTCCAAGTCGATTGCGATGGGGCAGGAGGCAACGCCCACGCCCACAAAGGTGCCGGTGTGGGAGATGGTGGAGTGCAAGGGCGTGATCAAGTCGCCGTCGCGGCCCACGATCAGGGGAGAAAAGGGCGGGCGCTCCTTCAGGATGGCGCCGTACTCAAAGAAGCGGCGCAGCATGTAGCGCAGCATGAGGCGCACCCAGAGGTAGTCCGCGCGGCGCTTCAGGCTCGCAAAGGAGGCCGCTCGCTGCTTAGCGGTGTCGGTGAGCCACGCTTCCACCAGATCGGCCGGGGGCAGGTCGGGGTTGCGGGGCATGGTGAGGACGAGTCCGTGAGCGTCTTTCATTTTTTTAGGCCTATGCAGTGCGCCGGAGCGGCGAATTCACGGGCGAAAGACTATCACGGAAGGCCGCGCGGCGCCTTCCACTAAAGGGGGATCAACAAAGCGCTCTGCACTTTTTCGGTGCGCCGGACTAAACTCGCCGCCTTTTCCACTACGCACCGGATTCTCGCCTCATCATGATCGGTCTTGGAACTCTCCTCAACGCCGCGGGCATCGTCGCCGGGGGCCTCATCGGCGTTCTCTTTCGCAAGCGCCTCACGCCGACGCTGCAAGACAATCTCGTGAAGGCGCTCGGGCTCGTTTGCCTTTTCATCGGCATCAGCGGCACGATGGAGAAGGCGCTCACCGTCACCGACGGCGCCCTGAGCGCAGGCGGCACCTTCATGGTGATCGCGTCGTTTGTGATCGGCACCGTGATCGGCACGTGGCTCGGCATCGACGCCGCGATGCGGCGCCTTGGCGAATTTCTCAAAAAGCGCTTTGGCGGCAAGGACGACGCCCGCTTTGTGCAGGGCTTTGTCGTCACGTCCTTGACGGTCTGCATCGGCGCCATGGCGGTCGTGGGCTCGATTCAGGACGGGCTCTCGGGCGACTATTCGATTCTTGCCGCGAAGTCCGTGATGGACTTGGTGATCACCGCGGCCTTTGCGGCGTCCTTGGGACGCGGATGTCTTTTTGCCGCCCTGCCGGTCGCGGTCTTTCAGGGGCTCATCACGCTTCTTGCGCGCGGAATCGGCCCCTATTTGACGCCGGACGCCATTGCCAACATTGGCTACACGGGCGCGATGATGATCTTCTGCGTGGGCGTCAACCTCATCTGGGGTGAAAAGTTCAAGGTCGCCGACATGCTCCCCGGACTCGTCGTCGCCGCCCTCTGGGCCTACCTCGCGTAAACTTTGCGGCGATTACTCGAAAAGGAGTCATTGTGAAGCAATGCATGGACGCGCCAAACCTGCACCGGCGCTTGAAGAAGATTCTGGGGCAGGTGCAGGCGATCGACAAGATGATTGATGAAGACGTGCCCTGCGAAGACATCCTCATTCAGATCAATGCCGTAAAAGGCGCCGTGCAGAAGGTGGGGCAGGTGGTGCTGGAAGGCCACCTGCAGCACTGCGTCAAGGACGGGATCGAGCACGGCGACGCGCAGGCGACGATCGACAAGTTCGCGAAGGCCATCGAGCACTTCGCCCGCCTTTCCTGAGCACGCCGCGAGGCGTATAGTGCCGCCTTGCGGATACCCCACGGGGTATCCAAACTCTTCGTTGCGCAACCTGCGCATTTATTTTTGCTTCGCTTAGATACGTATAGGGGTATAGGTATATGCCTTCCATCCTCACCAGCGAGACGACACGCTCGGTGCTCTGCATTCTCGTGAGCACCGCCGCGCTCGCACTCTCCTTCTTTGACCTTCATCTGGCGGGGCTCGATCCCGCCTGGGTCGCGGTGCTTCTCTGCGGCGTGCCCATCATCCTGGAAGCCGCTCACGCGCTGGTGACCGAGTTTGACGTGAAGGCCGACCTGCTCGTTTCGCTCGCGCTGATCGCATCACTCGTGATCGGCGAATACTTCGCCGCGGGCGAGGTGGCGGTCATCATGCAGCTCGGCGCCCTGCTCGAAGACCTCACGGTCGCCAGGGCGCGCTCAGGCATTGAAAAGCTCGTGAAGCTCACGCCCGAAACCGCCCGCGTGGTGGAGGGGGCGGCCGAGCGCGTGATCCCCGCGGCGGCCGTCGCCGCGGGCGCCGTGGTGCGGGTGCTTCCGGGCGAAACCATCCCCGTGGACGGCACGATCCTCGCGGGCGAGACAAGCGTCGACGAAGCCGTCATGACGGGCGAATCCGTGCCCGTAGACAAGAAGCCGGGCGACACGGTCACGAGCGGCACCGTGAACCGCTTCGGCTCCTTTACGGCTCGTGCGGACCAGGTGGGGAGCGATCGGACGATCGAGCGGATGATTCGCCTGGTGCAGTCCGCGGACGCAGGGCGCGCGAAGATCGTGCGTCTCGCGGATCGGTGGGCGACGTGGATCGTCGTCGGAGCCCTCGCGTCGGCCTTTCTCTGCTGGATTGTGACCGGGGAGGCGGTGCGCGCCGTGACAATTCTCGTCGTCTTCTGCCCGTGCGCGCTGGTGCTTGCGACGCCCACGGCCGTGATGGCGGCGGTGGGATGCGCCGCGGGGCGCGGGGTGCTCGTGCGCGCCGGGGACGCCCTGGAGCGGCTCGCGGACGTCACCCGCATCGCCTTTGACAAGACGGGGACGCTCACCGAAGGAAAGCTCGCCCTTGCCGCGCTTCAGCCCGCCGCCGGCGTTGACCCGGCGCACCTCCTCACCGTGCTCGCGGCCTTGGAGCGCCTGTCCGAGCATCCCATCGGGAAGGCGGTCACTGCGCACTGGAAGAAGACGCAGGGCGAGTTGCCGGCCGCCGCCGAAGACTTCATCTTGACGGGCGGCCGCGGCGTCTCGGGGCGCGTTGCCGGCAAAGCGGCGGCCGCCGGCCGCTATGAATGGATTGAGGCCATGAATCCCGCGGGGCTTGAGGCCGTGCATGAAGCGGCAAAACCCTGGGAAGCGCAGGGCGCGACGCTTCTCTACGTCGTCGAAGATGGCATGACGCTCGGGTTTGCGGCCTTGTCCGACACGCCGCGCCGGCATCTGACCGACCTGATGCTTCACCTCAAGGGCGCAGGCGTGACGCCGATTCTCCTCACCGGGGACAACGAAGCGGCCGCGCAGGCCGTGGCGCAGAAGGCGGGGATTCGGGAGGTGAAGGCGAAGTGCCTGCCCGAAACGAAGCTGGCGGTGGTGAAGGTTGGGAAGACCGCCATGGTGGGCGACGGCGTGAACGACGCTCTGGCCTTGAAGGCTGCCTACGTCGGGATTGCCATGGGCGGCGTCGGAAGCGACATTGCCGTGAACGCCGCGGACCTCGTGCTCGTCTCGGACGACGTCCACGCCGTCAACTTTGCCGTTCGGCTCGCGCACCGCATGATGCGGACGATCCGCTTCAACCTCACTTTTTCGCTCGCCTTGAATTTTCTCGCAATCATTCTTGCCGCGCTCGGGATCATGGGCCCCACGGTGGGCGCGCTCGTGCACAACGCGGGGAGCGTCGCGGTGATTTTGAATTCCGCCCGGCTTCTGAAGGGCCGCCACGCGAAAGACGTGGTCTAGCCTGCCGCAGACAGGGGAGGGACGCGGGACCGGAAGCCTCTACAATGAGCGGGCTTTCGGTCCTTTTTTTGAGGTGCACGCATGCAGTCCCTCTGGATGGTTGCTTCCGCCGTCTTCTATGCGCTATACGGCATGTCGCTCAAGTACGCGGGCGCGCTGGGCGTGGGCGCTTGGGAAGTGCTCTTTTACCGCTCGTTCTTCGGCCTCGTGGTGTTCTTCATTCTGATGCACCGCACAGGCATCGTGCTTTCCACGACGCACGGCGCCGCGCATTTGGTGCGCTCGGTGGCGGGCACCGGGGCGATCGCGGCAGGGATCTACTCGATCTCGCACTTGAACCTGGGACTTGCGATGACCTTGAACTACACGGCGCCCCTCTTTTTGGGGACGTTCGTCGTGCTCTATTCCCTCGCGCACCACGCGCGCATCAACTGGGGGCTGATGGGGGCCTTGGCGCTCGGGTTTGCGGGCGTCATGGTCCTTCTCGGCCCCACGATCGGACCGTCGGAATACGCCGCCGCGGCGGTGGGGCTCGGGGCGGGGCTCTGCACGGCGCTCGCCACTGGCTTTGTGAAGCGCCTTGGCAACTACCATGAGCCCGATGCCCGCATCATCTTCTACCTGATGTTGGCGGGCAGCGTCGTCGGCATCGTGGCGGTCGCCTTTTCCGGCGGCTTTTCCGCGGTGACGGGGGAGACGGCACTGTGGATTCTGGCGTTTTGCGTCTGCTCCACCATGGGACAGCTCCTTTTGACGCGCGCCTTCAGCCACGGGAACATGGTGCTGGCGGGCGCCTTGCAGTACTCCGTCATTCTCTTTTCCACGATCCTCGGCGTCTGGGTCTTTGACGACACGGTGACCGCGGCGGCATCGCTGGGCATGGTGCTCATCGTTGTCTCGGGGCTTGCCGCCAGCTGGTTCACGAAGCGAGAAGGCGCCAAAGTGAAGGAGCTCAAGGCCGCCCGCGAAGACTTCAAGAGCCAGAACCTGAGGGAGCGCGACGCCAAGGTGGGCAAATAAATTTTTATACGCCCATCAGCAAAAGTTATTCCGTTATTTTTGCTTGTATATCAACAAGCGTCTGAGGTATTTGACACATCAGCCTTGTGCCGCGCCGTTGCCTTCGGTAGACTATTTTCTATCGTTAAGCCGCCCCGCAAGGCCTGATTTCTGTCAAGTCATAGGGCTGAAACTATATAAGTCCTGATTTAATTAAGTCGGAACCAATAAAGGGCCTCTCGAGGCCCCAACCCCAAGAAAAATAGGAGAGATCCGCCGACCGCTCCGCAGCGGGCGTCCGGTCGGACAAAGCCACATGTCCCAGCGAAAAATCCTGTACGGCGTCTGGAACGGCGTCAAGTACGACAACACGCAGGGGGGCGATGACGCTCCCGAGGGCCTCAATCTGGCGGCCCTCGCCAACTTCAATCCTGGCAATCCCATCGACGCCTTCGTGGGAAGCCAGGGCTTCCTCGTCTTTGACGCGAAGGTGCCCTTGGCGGGCATCCTGCTGCGCTACTACCGCCGCACCCGCGAATCGAGCTGCGGCCGCTGCACCCCCTGCCGCATCGCCTCCATCCTGATGGAGACGGCCCTGCAGGACACTTTGAACGGCTACGGCCGCCTGGTGGACTGGGACCACATTCTGGAAAGCGCCGAGCAGATGCAGGAAACGAGCCTCTGCGGCATCGGGCTCACGACCCCGACGGCGATGATCGGCGCGATCCGCTTCTTTCTGCGGCGCCTCATGGCCGACCCCCGCGACATCACGGGCGACATCTACACCACGGTCACCGCCAAGTGCATCGAAGCCTGCCCCTCGCACGTCAACATCCCGCGCTACATCAGCTACGTTCGCGATGGCCACTCCGACCTCGCGATGGGGGTGCTCCTGCAGCACTACCCGCTTGTCGCCACCTGCGGCCGCGTCTGCGTGCGGCCGTGCGAAGCCGCCTGCCGTCGCAAGATGGTGGACACCCCGGTCGCCATCCGCGACGTGAAGCGCTACGTCTCTGACAACGCCGGCGCGTCGGTCGCCGAGCTTTTCAAGAACATCCGCCCCGTCACGGATCAGACGAAGGCGAAGGTCGCGGTCGTGGGCGCGGGGCCCGCAGGTCTCAACTGCGCTTACCACCTCCTCATGAAGGGCTACCCCGTTGACATCTACGACAAGGACGAGAAGGCGGGCGGCATGGCGCTGCGCGGCATACCGCCCTATCGGCTCCCCAAAGGGGTTCTTCAAAGCGAAACGGACGCCGTGAAGCACATGGGCGGCACCTTCCGCTACGGGCGGCGCCTGGGGCGCGACTTCACGATTTCGAGCCTCTTTGACGCGGGTTACGGCGCGGTGTTCTTGGGGATCGGGTGCGCCGAAGGCGCCTACCTGGGGCTTCCGGACGAAGACCGCACGCTGAAAGGCTACCGCAACGGCATCGACTTCCTGCTGCAGTGCGAAAAGGGCGTCGCGGTCAACAACCCGCCCGTCTTTGAAGGGGACGTCGTAGTCGTGGGCTGCGGCAACGTCGCAATGGACTGCTGCCGCACGGCGCAACGCACCGCCCGCGGGAAGGTGCACATCGTCTACCGCCGCACCGTGAAGGAGGCTTCCGCCGACCACGAGGAAATCGAGGCCGCGCAGGCCGAAGGCGTGGAATTTCACTTCCTCACGAACCCTGTGGCGATCGTTTCTGAAAATGGCGAAGTCACCGGCGTGCGCGTCACCAAGATGGAGCTCACCGAGCCCGACGCCCGCGGTCGCCGCGGCGTGAAGGCGGTTCCGGGAAGCGAATTCGTGATTCCCTGCAAAACCCTGATCGCCGCGATCGGCCAGAAGCTCGAGCGCGACGTCTTCACCGAAGCCGACGGCGTGCAGCTCGATCGCCGCGGCAACATCTCGGTCACGGAAGCCTTGGCCACCTCCCGACCCGGCGTCTTTGCGGGCGGCGACTGCGCCACGGGCCCCACGACCTTGATTGGCGGACTCTCTCACGGCCAGCGGGCCGCGGACAGCATCGACGAATACCTCTCCCGCGGCTCCGTGGGGTTTGTTCCCCGCGTTCGGATGGGGAACCTCATCCGCGACTGCAAGCTTTTGGAAGACGGCGGGCTCGAGAGTCCGCAGGTCGCGACCGTGCGGCATCCGTGCCCGCACCTGCCGCTCTCGGAGCGAGAAAAGAACTTCAAGGAAGTGGACGTCACCTACGACGAAAAGTCGGCCATCAAGGAGAGCGAGCGCTGCATGGCGTGCTACCGGCTCTTTGCGGTCGTCACGCCGCGCCCCATCCCCGGCAACGATCAGGAAAAGAAGCCGATTGAATTTGATACCCCGATTGACTACTCGAAGCTGGGGGTGAACTGAAATGAAAGCCTGGATCAACCATCAAGAATTCACCTTCGAAGCGGGCGAAACCGTGCTCGCAGCCGCAAAGCGCCTCGGGGTCTTCATTCCCACGCTGTGCGCCTATCTGCCCTTGGACCACACCCCCGGCACCTGCCGCCTCTGCCTCGTGGAAATCAAGACGGAGGCGGGGACGCAGATCGTTTGCGCCTGCAAGACGCCGCTTCAAGACGGCATGCTCATTCAGACGAAGACGCCGGAAGTGCGCTGGCGCCAGCGCCAGCAGATGGCCTGGATCTTTGCCGACCATGACCAGAACTGTTCGAGCTGCACGCGCTACGCGCACTGCGAGCTGCAGGACCTCGCCCTCTACGTGGGGCTGCAGCACAACGGCTGCAACGGCCGCTTCACCGCCGAGCGCCCCGTGGACCTGTCCGCCAACGGCCTGGTTCGGGACGGCTCCAAGTGCGTGCGCTGCGGCCGCTGCGTCGAAGTCTGCCGCAACATTCAGGGGCTTTCCGTCCTCACGATGGACGACACGGGCACGAAGTGCGGCATCGGCATTGCGGGCGCGGCAAAGTGGGCGGATTCCGCCAAATGCGTGCAGTGCGGCCAGTGCACCCTCGTGTGCCCCACGGGCACGCTCTCCGAAAAGGACGAGACGGACACGGCGTTGGATTGGCTGAACGACCCCGAAATCAAGACGGTCGTCGCCTTCGCGCCTGCCGTTCGCGTGACGCTCGGGGAAAGCTTCAACGCCCCCGTGGGCGAAAACGTGGAGGGGCGCCTTATCGCCGCCTTGAAGCAGATGGGCGCCGACTTTGTCTGCGACGTGAACTGGGCCGCGGACGTGACGATTTTGGAAGAAGGCACCGAGCTTCTGACGCGCCTTCAAACAAAGGGCGTCCTTCCCATGATGACGAGCTGCTGCCCGGGCTGGGTGAACTTTGTGGAGAAGCTCCACCCCGAGCTCATCCCGAACTTGTCCACCACGCGCTCGCCGCAGGCGATCTTCGGCTCCTTGGCGAAATCGTGGTTTGCGAAGACCCACGGCATCGACCCCAAGAAGCTCCGCTTCATTTCGATCATGCCCTGCACCGCGAAGAAGGACGAAATCAAGCGGCCGCAGCTTGCCCGCGACGGCATGGCGGACACGGACCTCGTTCTCACCGTGCGCGAATTCGGGCGGCTGCTGCGGCGCGAGGCGATCGACCTCATGGCCCTGAAGCCCGCGACCTTTGACTCGCCCTTCATGTCGGAAAACACGGGCGCGGGCGCCATCTTCGGCGCCACGGGCGGCGTGATGGAAGCCGCGCTGCGCACGGTGTACTTCAAAGTGACGGGGAAGGAATTGGAAGGGATCGACTACACCCCGGTGCGCGGCATGGCGTGGGTGAAGGCGGCGGAAGTCGACTTGGGCGAAGCGAAGGTGCGGATTGCCGTGGTGCACGGGCTTGCCAACGCCGAAAAGGTGGCGCAGGACATCAAGGCCGGGAAGTGCCACTTTGACTTCATTGAAGTCATGGCCTGTCCGGGCGGGTGCATCAACGGCGGCGGCACGCCCCGTCTGCACAACACCTACCTGAGCCGCAACGAAAAGCGCATGGCGGGCATTTACGCCGTGGACGCGAACCGTCCTTTGCGGCAGAGCCACAAGAACCCCGAGGTGATCCGCCTCTACGACGAGTTCCTGGGCGAGCCCAACAGCCACAAGGCGCATGAGCTCCTGCACACCCACTACAGCGACCGACGCTCGGCCCCGCGTGAGGAGTCGATTCTTGACCTTTGGGACAAGCTGAAGCTCGTGTAGGGAATGATAAAACAATAACTTAGCGCTATTTATCTAGGAAATTCCGGCATTATCAATGCACTAAAGAAGAGAAGTTCACTAAGTTAAAGGTTGCCAATTCCTAGTCGGACGACGTCAGCTGCAAACCCTGACAGTCGGCCTCTTCGAACGATCGGAGGGGCCGATTTCTTTTCGCTGGTCCCGCTACAATTGGAGCCGCTTCTTTCGTCCTTTGTCGGAATTTGTCATGCCGCTTGAAAAACCTGAGATTCTTCCGCTTGGAGCCGGGCGCTTTTCCTCGCTCGTCGAAAGCGGGGCGGCTTTTGTGGACAAGACGGACCTCGCGGGCGAGCTCGCGCAAGAGAGCGCCTTCTATTTTCTGGCGCGCCCGCCGCGCTTTGGAAAGTCGCTGCTGCTTTCCACCTTCGCGTCGCTTTTTGCGGACGGTCTCCGGCATTTCAAGGGCCTCAAGATCGAATCCCTCTGGCGCGACGCCGCCTATCGCTCCGTGCTGCTCGATTTCGGCGCTGCAGGGGAGTGCGAGAGCTTTTCTGCCTTCCAAGCCGCGTTTGAAGGCGCGCTGACGCCGGCGCTGGCGAAGGCAGGCTTTGTCCGAGATGCCTCCAAGACTTTGGCTGACGACGTCGGCCGCTGGATGCTGACGCTGCCTCCGCGCTCGATGGTGCTCCTGATTGACAACGTCGACGCGCCGCTTTGGGGCGCCCTGGCTCGCAGCGCTGTGCTTTATGACGACATTGAGCGCTTTCTCGGCCGGTTCTTTCTCACGATCAAGTCCTATGCCGGCTGCCTGCGGTTTTTCTTCATGACGGGCGTCGCCGGCTTGCCGCGGCAAAGCGTCTTCTCAGACTTCAACTGCGTGACGGATCTTTCCTTTGAGCCGCACTGCGGCGCGCTGCTGGGCTTCACCGCGAAAGAGATCGCGTCGTCCTTCCCGCAGCACTGGCAGGCTGCCCGCGCTTCGCTTGGCCTGTCTGATGAAGCGCTTCTGCGCGTGCTGAAAGCCGTCGCCGGCGGCTATGTCTTTGACCTGCGTGCCTCCGTGGAAGTCTTTTCGCCCGAAGCAGTTCTGCGCTTTCTTGCCAGTCCGCAAACGGCACCTGAGGCGAAGGTCCTTGAAAATGGCCTGTTCGCCAATCTGATTTCCCGTCACCTGATGCAGACCAACTTTCCCGTCATGACGTCGGGCGACCGAGGCGAGCCAGTGCTCTTTGAGGAACGCTTTGCTTTTGAAAGCTTCGAGAGCCTGCATCCAGCCGTGATGCTGGCGCAGGCGGGCTGCTACGCCATTCGAAAGAGCACCGGCCGGGTGCTCACGCTGGGCTTTCCAAATCCTGTCGTGCGGCAGGCGGCTCGGCGCTTTTCCCATGAATCTTCTTTCGTGAAGCCTCAGCCATGAATTTCGTTTTGTCTGATCGCATCGCTCCCGATCTTCTTTCCTGGGGCGAGGAGCTCGCTGCCATTCGCCGCGACGTCCACCGCACGCCCGAGCTCGGCTTTGACACCGCAGAAACCACGGCGCGCCTCGTGAAGCACCTCACGGCGTGGGGCATACCCTGTGACGATCAGAAGGTGAAGGGCGGCGTCATCGCGGTGGTGGAGGGGGTGCGTCCCGGTCCCACGGTGGCGCTTCGCGCCGACATTGACGCGCTGCCGATGCCCGACGAAACCACGAATCCGTGGAGGAGTGCGCACGAAGGGAAGGCGCACGCCTGCGGACATGACGGGCATCAGACGTGGCTTCTCGGAGCTCTGCGCTTTCTCAAGGCGCACAACGACTTTGCGGGCCGCGTCATCGGCATCTTCCAGCCCGCCGAAGAAATCGCGCAGGGCGCGGACGCTGTCATTGCATCAGGCGTCTTGAAGGACTATGACGTGAAAGAAATCTACGGCGCCCACACCGAGCCCATGCTCGCCAAAGGCGTCTTCGGCTTCAAGGAGGGCCCCCTGCAGGCCGCCTCCGACTCCTTCTGGATCACCTTGAGGGGCGTGGGGACGCACGGCGGGCGGCCGCATCTCGGCGTCGATCCCATTCCCGCGGGCGGACAGATCATCAACGCCCTTCAGACGCTGGTCGCTCGCAAGATGAACCCCATTGACACGGGCGTCGTCTCCATCTGCTCCGTGAATGCCGGCAGCTTCGGCACCCCCAACGTCATTCCCCCCGTGCTCACGATGAGCGGCACGGTGCGAACCTTTTCGCCCGAAACGCGCGACCTGATGGAAGCGCAGTTGAAGCGCCTCGTCACCGGCATTGCGGACGCGAACGGCTGCACGGCGGACGTGAAGTACGTGCGCCAGTGCGCCGCGGTCATCAACCCCGAAAAGCAGACGCAGGCGGGGATTGACGTCGCAACCGAGCTCTACGGCGCAGACCATGTCGTCCCCGCCATGGCGCCCTTCATGAGCTCCGAAGACTTCTCTGCCTACCAGCACGTCATCCCGGGGGCGATTCTCCGCGTGGGTGTGAAGGACGAGGCGCACCAGGCGACGCTTCACAGCCGCACGATGGACTTCAACGACGAAGTGCTCCCCGCGGCGGCGCAGCTCCTTGCCACGATCGCCCGCCGGCGTCTGGCGGCGCTCGCATAATCCCAGTTTTTCCCAAAGGAGCCCGGCATGAGCGTCCGACCTCTTTCTCTTATTTGTCCCGACCAAGTCATTGATCCCCTGAGCCTCACGGCTGAAATGGAGCGCGCAGGCAAGGAGGTCGCGCGACGGTACGCCCTCCTGCACAATGACTTGGTGGAGCTTGCGGGCGACGTGGCCGGCCGCCGCAGCGACGTCGTCCGGCGCTTTGCCATGGCGCACGGCGCCGAGCCGGAAGCGGCCGAGCGCTACGTGGCGCAGTGGAAGCTCTGCCGCGCCGCCCGCAATCCCTTTGACGAGCGTGTTGTCGATGGGGATGACGTCATCGACAAGTCGCAGCTTTGCGTTGACGCGGATGACTTTCGCTTGACGCTTCAAAGAGCGGACGCCCGCGGCATGACGGCGGTGCTGGACTTCTTGCTTGGCATCATCGCGGTGGCGCACGGCCTCACGGACCCGCTGAAGCTCATGGCCCGGCTCGAGGAGCCGGACGATCTCGATTCCGACTGCTTCGCGCTTTCCGTCTTGACGAGCCTCATTGCGACGGGACGCCTTTCCTACGAAGCCGCCAAGGCCACTCGCCTTCTGCAAGAGGCGCTCGACTGCCTGGGGCAAAGTCGCCCTTCTGACGCAAGCGAGCCGGCCTATTGCGACCCCGCTGACGACGCCATTGCACCGGAAGAGGTTTTTGCGGACCCCCTCGTGACGGCCCCCGTCGTCACGGCGATTTTGAATCGCTTGGGAAAACGCCACAAGCGAATGTTTGCGTGGATGCACAACCGGCTCGTCGCCGTGATTCGCCGTTATTTCGGCAAGCGCCCCGCGGACGTGAGGGCGGCGCTCTCTCGCACGAAGGACGATCCGATTCTTGCCGCGCGCGTTGAGCGGCAGTGGCGGGAGACGCTCGCCCTTCGCGATGCACTGGCCCCCATGGCCCGCGTCATGCATCCCACCATAGACGAGGCAGTGCGCTACGCCGCAGACTTCGCCCCGCTTTATGACAAGGACGAAAACGAGCCGTTAGTTCGAAAGCTCCCAAATCTACCATCACGAGTCGGAGGAGCCTCG
>CAVACW010000078.1:0-13099 GCA_963587345.1 uncultured Oscillospiraceae bacterium
GGAAGGAATCGGTCGATGCAAACTTCTTGTGGTATCTCGGGAACCCCGCATCGCCTGCGAAGAACCGTTGATAGCCTTGGCTGAGGTCTTTCATCGCCTGCTGCAGGCACTGCGAGTAGGTGTCGGCCAACCAGGGATGAGTCTCCTTCCAAATAGGAAGTTGGGCTGACAGTGCCTTGTAGGAAATCCTGAAGTTTGGGGCGGCTTGACGCTGTTCTTCATTCCACGCAATGCCTTTGTTGTAGACAAAGCGCGCACACCCGGCGAAGCGGCTCATCTTGCGAGCCTGGGCTCCGTCGGGAGAGAGTTTGAATGAGAAACCTTTGCGTATTAACATACGTCTAATTATAGGAACATCTTTAACAATCATTCAAGAATATATTAAAAATCAAGACTCACCTTGACAATAAGAAGAACGCGGCTTATATCCCCGCCCTAAACGACGGGGCTTTACGCCGCTATTGGTAAAATGAGCGCATTCGCCAGGCAAAGGAGCCTCCCATGACTGACATTGAAACTGCGCAGAGCCTTATGACCGCCGTCACGGACGACACCTTTGACGCCGTCGTGGCGTCTTCCGACCTGCCCGTCGTCTTCGTGATCGGCGCCCCGTGGTGCATCGACTGCCGCCGCATTGCCCCCTTCATGGCGGAATTTGCGAAGCGCTGGGCCGGCAAGGCCCGCTTTCTTCACGCCGACTTTGATCAGAACCCCGGCCTCAAGGCGCGCTTTGACGTGCGCCACATCCCAACGCTCGTCTTTTTAGAGAAGGGCGAAGCCGTCGGCACGCTCGTTGAACCCAAGTCCGTCGCCCCGGTGAAGGAATTTTTGGAAAAAGCACTCGCGGAGTAGCACCATGGCTTTGGCGCGCCGGTGGGCGCTGAGCTTGTCGGGCGCGCTCACCGCAGGGCTTGCCGCAGCCGCCGTCGCCACCGAGGCGGCGCCCGACAACGCCATTGCAGAAAACGACCTCTACGTCGCCGTCGTCCGCTACATCCGCCCCTCGCCTCACGAGCCCATCATCGCGCCCACCGTCGCGGCGCTCAAAACGCGCTTTGGCGCCCAGCACGTCCACGTGACGGACCTCACGATGTCGGAACTCGAAGACGCCATTGCTCAAAAGAAAGTGGACGTCTTCATCGCAAGCGCCGGCTTTTATCGCTTCAACGTCATCAACGGCGCCCGAGACCTCGCAACGCTCGCCAGCCGCGACTACCCCAACCCCAACGCTGGCGACGGCTCGGCGCTCGTCGTTCCTGCCGACTCGCGCATCACGACGTTTTCAGACCTCTACGGCCAGCGTGTCGCCGCAGCGACGCCTCTGGGCTTCACCGCCCTGCGCCTCAAGGGCGAAGTCGCCGCCCGGGGCTACGACCCCGAGCACTTCTTTTCCGAGATGGTCTACACCGGGCCCGAAAACACCGAAATGGCCGTGCGCCTCATGAAGGAGCACTACGTCTCCGGCGCCGTGGTGCGGCTGTGCTGGCTCGAAGACCGCGTAAAGAAGCACCCCGAGGAAGCGGACCGCTGGCGCGTTTTGGAGCCCAAGGCGGACGGCGGGGCCTGCCAATCCTCCACTGCCCTCTACCCCTCGTGGATCATCGCCACGACGCCCGCGACCGACCCCGAAATCTCACGCCTTGTGACGCAGGTGGTGCTCTCCATGCCGCCCACGGACAAAGGGCAATACTGGACGGTGGCAACGGACTTGAGCTCCATCGACCGCCTCTACCGCGAACTGAAGGTAGGGCCCTTTGCGTACCTCAACGAATGGAACCTGAAGCGCGTCTGGGTGACGTTTCAGATTCCGATCGTCCTTTTCGTCTTTTTCATTGCGGCGCTTGCCGTGCACAGCCTGCGGGTGACGCAGCTCGTGCACCGACGCACGGCGGAGCTTGAGGAGTCGTTAAAGCGCGAAAAGCGGCTCAAGGCCGAGCAGCTCGAAGCAAGCGAACGCATCAGCGTCCTGCAGCGCACGGGGCTCATCGGCCGCATATCTTCGATGATCGCGCACGAGCTGCGGCAGCCCCTCGCCGCCTTCGAGCTCTACGGCAAGTCGCTCGCAAAGCTCATGGAGCGCGACCACGCAGCCGAGCAGAATTTCTCCGTCCTCGCCCGCATGATGAAGCAGGCCGAGCGCATCGGCGCCATCGTAGACAGCGTGCGCGCCTACGCGAAGGTCTCGGAAGTAAAGCGCGCCCCCACGGACCTCCGAGCCGTGATCGAGCACGCCGCAGCCGCCTGGCGCGCGGCAGGGCGGGCGGAGTTCGTGTCCTTTGTGCTCACGGCGCCCTCGCCCGTCTGGGCCGAGGTGAGTGCTCTCGAGTGGGAGCTCGTCGTGCTCAACCTCTTGAAGAACGCAAGCGAAGCGCTCGCAGGCCGCAAGGACGGCAAGATCAACGTCACGCTCTACGAAAAGGACAACGGCGGCATTCGGCTTTCGATCACGGACAACGGACCGGGACTTCCCAAAGAAAAGCTCGCTCTTCTGGGCGAACCGGTGGAAAGCGGCAAGGCCACTGGACTTGGCCTCGGGCTTTCCATCGTCAAGGGCATCGTGGAAAACCACGGCGCCCGCATCCGCTTCTTCAATCATCCGCTCGGGGGCTTTGCAGCCGAAATCGACCTTCCGACCTCCCTCACGCTCTCAGCGCCCGGCGACGGCGCAAAGGACACTCACCATGACGCTTGACGACGTCAAGGCGCACTGCGTCATCCGCATCTGCGACGACGATGCGGATCTTGCGGCGGCGCTGCAGCTTTACCTCGACTTGGATGGCTGGAAGACGGCCGTCTTTCATGACGCCCGAAGCTTTCTCACGGGCGATCGACCTTCCGTCCCCGGCTGCCTCATTCTCGACGTGAAGATGCCGGGCCTTTCGGGCCTTGAATGCCAGCAGCTCATGAAGGAGCACGGCGTGAAGCTCCCGGTCGTCTTCATCACGGGGCACGGCGACATTGACATGGCGGTGCAAGCCATGATGGACGGCGCCTGCGACTTCATTCAAAAGCCCGTGGATGAGGCGCGACTCACCCGCGCCATCACAAAGGCCGCATCGCGATCTCTCGCCGAAGCGACCGGCGCCGTTTCCGAAGACACGGCGCGCGAGCGTCTCTCGCAGCTCACAGCGCGCGAAACCGAGATCGTAAAGCTCATTGCCGCCGGACTCGTCTCGCGCGAAATCGCCGAACGGCTCGGCATTGCGCTGCGCACCGTGGAAGTGCACCGTGCGGGCGCTCTCAAAAAAATCGGCACGCACGATCCGTCGGCGATCAAGCGGCTCCTTGAAACGGCGGGGGCGTAATGCCGTCGCTTTCCGACCTTCTGGAAACCCCAGAGAATGCCTCAGGCGGCCTTCTTATCGTCACAATGCCCCGCACCGTGCCCGCAGGCGACACGCCGCGGCGGGCGTTTCTCTCGGACAATTCCATAAATCGCGGGCCGGTTCTAGAACGCTTCATCGAGTGGTTCTCCCTCTGGGACATGCCGCTCGCACGCGTGCGGGGGCGCGAGTCCGCGCTGGAGCGCGCCTTTTCGTTGACGCTCTGGCCCCAGAAAGAGCCCGCCGGCGCGCACGGGCCGCAGCTTGTGAAGGCCGTTGCCGATCAGGTTCCCAGCCTCCTCGCGGTCCTCAAGGCGCGACAGCCGCGCCTCGTCATCTTTCTCTCCGCCTATCTCTGGCAGGCGGTCACGACGCCTGAAGCGGAGCCCCTCACAACCGAAGCCTGCGGCCGGGCGCTTGATGCTGGACGTCGCCTCTCGGGCACGCGGCTCGCGGTCTGGGTGCAAAAACGGGAGCGCTGCGTCTTTCTTGCGCTTCCGCTCCCCTCCAAAAATACGACGGACGCGGTCGTGAAGGCGTGGGCGTCCGAAATTCAGCGCGTCTTTACGTCCGTGCGCGCCGTGCCGGACGCAGCCGTGGATCCCCAAATTGCCGCCGCGGCGCAGGCGCTCGTGCTGGATCCAAAGGCGAGCGTGCAGCGAATCGCCTCCGAACTTCATGTGTCGCCGGATCGAGCCCAAGCGCTGTATGCCGCGCTGGAAGGCCGAGTCTGGGCGCTGGATCGCGCGGGGCGGAACGTCCTCATGGAAAACCGCTGACCGATTCCTACGTACGACGCTTCTCCGTCAGCCAGAACCGGTGATGCTTGTCCAGCAACCCGAACAGCATCGACCGCGTGTCCAGCTTTTTGTCAGAGGTCGCCATCGGAATAGAAATCCTTCAAAAACTCATCCACGTTTTCGAAGTGCGAAATCGCACCGTAACGGCCGGCCAGATAATCCTTGCCGAAGGAAGCATCATTTCGAACCGCCGTCGCCTGATTGATTCGGTACTCCACAAGAGAATACAGATCCGTTGCTCCGCGACCATCCTTTTCAGTAAACCATATCTGATCCCGTTGCAGCAGATCGCGGCGCAGCAGGTTGGTGTCATGCGTCGCCACAACGAGTTGCGCCGACCGATTCAGCGGCTGCTGAAACAGCTTCACAAGCTCCATGGCGAGCTTCGTGTGAAGGCTCGCACCGAACTCGTCCACTAAAAGCGTGCCGCCTTTTCTCAAACAGCCGAACCAGAGCCCCGCGAGCGCAAAAAGCTGCTTGGTGCCTTCAGACTCCGCTTCAAACGGCAGGCGCTGCTCCCCTGTCTTTGCCTCGCCGTGAAAAACATCATGCACGGAAAAAATTTCGACCGGATTCTTCGACGTCAAGGGAATCGACAGCGCCCCGTAGTCCTCCTCGCCCAGCCCCATTGGCGAACTCGGCGCCGCCCTCCGGGTTCTGCGGACTTCGATGCGCTGAATGCCCAGATCCACCAGACGAATAAAGTCCAGTATGGCCTGGCGCATCGCCTCGTCCTTTTCAAAAAGCGCCACGGTCTGCTCCAGCGCCGGCGTCTCTCGATCGGACAACACGATCAGCTTTTCGCGAAACCAGTCCTTCAGCCTCATCGCTTCCGCCACATTGAACTGGGCGCAGGTGGAGAGAAAAAGCGCATTGCTTCGAGTCGCTTGAATAATGCTGCCCGCTACGGGAAATTTGACGGGATTCACTTCAATCGACTGTCCCGTGCGGCGAAAGCAATAGCTTTCCCGTCCAGTCGCCGCCGGCTTTTTGAAGAGCCATTCGCTCGCCACCGTGCCGTTGAGAAACTCAAAGCCGTAGCGATAACAAACGTCTGACTCCAAAAACGTCATTTCAAAGACACTGGGCTGGCTGGCGCTCTGCGCTTCAAAGAGAAAGCGCCTCTCCGACAGCTCCTTCATCAGCGTGTCAGATTGGGAAGAGCCCAGAACCGCCTGCCGCATGTGCGCCACGCTCCGCAGCAGATTGCTCTTTCCGGAGCCGTTTGCACCATAAATCGCGGCGCACTTCAGCAACCGCAGGTCCCCCGTCGGAAGCGGCACAGTATGATCGTCTGCAGGATCCTCCAGACCGGCATGCTCCTTGACGGAACGCGCCGTCATCAGACTGAAGCAGGCTTGGTCACGAAACGACAGGTAGTTGCCTACCGTAAAATCAATCAGCATGGCGAGCTCCATAAAATGCCATATTCAGGCGCCGTTTTTGTGATTTTTTCTCAAAAATAACCTCTAAACACATTTTACGCCTTTCGATCAGCCGAAGATTCCGTTTTCAGCCCGCCGGCCAATGGCTCCGGATGCGCCGAAGGCCCGCCTCCCCCTCGGGAAAACGGGCCTTCGTCGTGAATTCCAGCAAACCAGCGATTATTTCGTGTATTCGCCTTTGCGCAGCGCTTCAATGCGATCTTCGCAGGAAGGATGCGTCGCAAAGAGGCTGCCGATGCCGCCCGAGACGCCAAAGCCCTTCATCGCCCCCGGCAGCTCCGCGGGCTGCATCGTATTAAGACGCTGCAACGCGGCGATCATGGGCTCCGGAGAATCCAAGAGCTTGGCGGAGCCCGCGTCCGCATGGTATTCGCGCCAGCGGGAGTAGGCCGCCACCACGATGCCAGCGAGAAACCCCAGCGCAATGTCCAGCACCATGCTCGTCATGTAGTAGCCCGCGCCCGGCGCGTCATCCTCGTTCTTCAAAATCACGCGGTCCACGGCCCACCCCACCAGGCGCGACGCAAACACGACGAAAGTGTTCATCACGCCCTGCACCAGAGTCATCGTCACCATGTCGCCGTTGGCGACGTGGCTCATCTCGTGGCCCAGAACGGCTTCCACTTCCTTCTGGTTCATGAGCTTTAAAAGGCCCGTTGACACGCAGACGAGAGACGAATTCTTGAAGGCCCCCGTCGCAAAGGCGTTGGGCTCGCCCTCGTAGATGCCGACTTCCGGCATCGCCACGCCCGCGCGCTCCGCCTGTCGCGCGATGACGCCCACGAGCCAGGCTTCCAGCCCCGGCTGCGGATTCTGCGTATTGATGAGCTCCACTCCCATGGAGTGCTTGGCCATCGTCTTGCTCATCAAAAGCGAAATGATCGAGCCCGTGAAGCCCACGATGATCGCAAACACCGAGAGCGCCATGATGTCGGGATTGGCGGCCGCCATGCCGCCGAAATTGATCCCGAAGACCACCCCGATCACGGAGAGCACGATATTGAGCATCACCACCACAGCGATGTTGGTGAGGATCAGAAGTCCGATTCGTTTCAACATGTCTTTGTTCTTCTTGACGCCGTCGGGGACGTCCGGCGAGTCCTGATGCCGGTCTCGGGACCGGCGCCCTGCTTCCCCGAAGAAGGGCCGAAGCGCGCACGCTGCACGCTCCCTTGATGCGCAAGTCTAATAAAACGCCGCGGCCGTTTCGGCAGTCGCGGCGTTAAAAATGCATTTCCAATTGTGTACGCGGTCGGCCTACCGCTTGGCCCAGCCTTTCTTTTGCAGGAAGGCCTGCACAAAGGGGCGCTGCTCGCGCGTCATGATGGGCTCGATTGTCTCGCTCCAGGCGACGTCCTTGGCGCCTCTCGGGCGGTTTCGATAGTAGTCGCGCATCAGCCGGTCATAGTCAGCGATCGCCTCGACTGTTGCAGGTCGGTAGACGTTCTCTGAAAAGAGCACAGAGAGCGGAAGCCGCGGCTTCACGCCGTTTTTCACCGCGGGGTGGCCGAACGCGAGCCCCAGAAGCGGCACGACGTGCTGCGGAAGCGAGAGCAGCTCGTCCGCCTTCTCGATGCCGTTGCGGATCCCGCCCACGAAGACGCCCCCGAGCCCCAGGCTTTCCAGCGCCGTCATCGCGCTTTGCGCCATGATGCCCAGATCCAGCGTCGCTGCCACCAACTGCTCCGTCCAGCCCGTGGCGGCATCGGGCACGAGCGCCACATCGCGAGCGAGGTCCGCGCAGAAGACCCAGAATTCCGGCGCCGTCACGACGTGACGCTGGCCGCCCGACAATTCTGCAAAAGCCCGGCGCTTTTCGACGTCAGTGACGCGAATGACGGAGACCTGCTGCAGAAAGCAGGAGCTCGATGCGGCGCGAGCCGCCTCCATCACCGCCGTCAAGTCTTCGGGACTCACGGGCTCAGCCGTAAAGTCGCGCACAGACGCGTGGGCCGTCAGGGTTCGAATGGTGTCGTTCATAACCTTCTCCTTCTTCACGGGGACTCTTCCCCGATCGCTTTTTCCCTGACTTTAGCCCAAACGGCTGCGCCCCGTCCGCACCGCGCCGACCTTCGCTATGATGCTTTCTTATATAACTATGTCTGGTCTAAGCCAGAAAACCTAACCCATCATGCTGGATGGAAACCCTCGCCGGCCTTCCGTCCGTAGTCATCATGCCTAGAAAATCCTATTACGACACCCGCGTCGAGTCCGAAGAGGACGACGACTTCGACGATCGTCCCTCGAAATCCCAGAAAAAACGCGACTGTGACGCCTTGCAGGCCTTGGGAAAAGAGCTCACGCAGCTCACCGCAGAGCAGCAAAGCCAGATTCCGCTCCCTGAAGAAACCGCGCACGCGATCCGCGACTACGCCGCGATGAAGTCCTTCGGGGCGCAGCGCCGCCAGCTGCAGCTGATCGGCAAGCTCATGCGCAATCTCGACGCCGCCGCCGTGCGCGAGGCGATCGATCGCGCCACGGGCGAAAGCCGAGCGGCCGCTGCAGCCCACAAGCGCGCCGAACGCGCCCGAGAGGAGCTCATCGCCAAAGACGACTTCCTCACGGTCTACGCCCAAAAGCACCCGGCGATCGAGCTGCAGCGCCTGCGCCAGCTCATCCGCCTCGCGCGAAAGGAGGCCGCGGAAGCCAAGCCTCCCAAAGCCTTCCGTGAGATCTACAAGATCCTTTACGCCGAAGAGTTGCCTGCGCTCAACCTGGAAGCGGTTGAAGCCAAAGACGACGAGTAGCCGTCTTCGTTTTGAGAGAAATCTGCCATGGCCGTCAAACGTTCCTCTGACAATGAACTTATTCTGGGGCTCGTCTCCATTTCGGACCGCGCGAGCGCCGGCGTCTATGAAGACGAAGGGCTGCCTGCCCTGGAAAACTGGATCCGCCGCGCGGTGACCACGCCCGTGCGCATTGAAAAGCGCCTCATTCCTGACGAGCGCTTTCAGATTGAAAGCACCCTCCGCGACCTCACGGACAACGTGGGGTGCGACCTCGTTCTCACCACGGGCGGCACCGGCCCGGCGCGGCGCGACGTGACGCCCGAAGCGACGCTTGCGGTCGCCACGCGCGAAATGCCGGGCTTTGGCGAACAGATGCGCCGCATCTCGATGGCCTTCGTGCCCACTGCCATCCTGTCCCGGCAGGTCGCGGTGCTGCGCGAGATTCCGGATCATGCCGCCCTCATCATCAACCTCCCCGGCCGCCCCAAGGCGATTGCGGAGACGCTGGGCGGCGCAAAGAACCCTGACGGCAGCGTGAAGGAAGCCGGGATTTTCGCCGCCGTTCCCTACTGCCTCGACTTGATCGGAGGCCCCCGCATTGAAACGGACGATGAAGTCGTAAAGGCCTTCCGGCCGAAAGACAAGGCCGCCTCGGCGCCCGCTGCGGAAAAGCCCGCGGAGCCCCCGAAGGCTCCTGAACCTGCGCGTCCCACGGAATCGGCCGTGCGCGTCACGGCGGCTGCCGCCCCCACGGCGTCCAAGCCCGCTCCGCGCGACGACCGCCCGCACATGAGTCCGGAAGCGATCGCCCGCCGCTCCGTGCAGCGCGGCGTGCCGCTTTTTAACGAGCGCCGCCCCATGAACGCAGCCCCCGCGCTTCGGTGCTTTGTGAAGGAGCCCGTAAACGGCGCCGATCCCCAGTGCACCGTCGTGTGGCTCCACGGCATGGGCACGACCGTCCACGACTTCGAGCCCTTTGCAGAAGAAGTGGCGGGCTTTGGCGCCCCCGCGGCGCGCTTTGTGTTTCCGCAGGCCCCTGAAATCGCCCTCACCGCGCACCGCGGATGGAAAACGACCGCGTGGTACGACGTGCTCGCCAACGACTTCACGTCCGTTGAAGACGAGCGCGGCATTCGCGCCATGCATCTGCGCGTGAGCCAGGTGATCCGAGAGCTCGTCGCCTCCGGAACGCCCGCTGACCAAATCTTCCTTGGGGGCTTCTCGATGGGCGCCGCGATGGCGCTTTTCACGGGGCTTCGCCAGCCGCAGCCTTTGGCGGGCGTCATTGCGCTCTCGGGCTACCTGCCGCTTGCCTCTTCGCTTCCGGCGGAAATCACCGAAGGCGGCCGCCGCACCCCAGTCTTCATGGGGCACGGCGCCTTTGACGACGTTGTGAATCCGCTCGCCGCGCAGGCGGGCGCCAAGCTCATCGAGTCGCTCGCGGAGACCCTCATCTGGCGCGAGTACAACATGGAGCACACCCTGTGCCCTGACGAGATGACGCACATCGCGCAGTTCATGCAGGCGGCGATTCACTGACCGGTCGCCGTCCTCGCTCCTTCCGGGCCGCTTCACTTGCTTGAAACGGCCCGTTTTTCTGCGTCAGACTTGATCCTGCACAGGGCTACTTAGTGGTACGCGCCTGCCATAATTCGCTCCGTTAAGACTAAATTCAGGTGACGAGGCCGTCGCACCAAGCGCGGACTCAGCGCCTGCCGGCGGCCTGCCGCCGGACCATTCAGGAGAAAGAAACCATGTCGAACACGGATGTGAGCCGCCGCGGTCTTTTGAAGACCTCGTTCATCGGCGCTGCCGCGGCGGGCGCTGCGACCTTCGGCGTCGCCGCTGAAGCTACTCCCGCCCCGAAGGTTGCGGGCACCTACGACGCCATCGTTCTCGGCGCCGGCCCCTCGGGCCTCATCACCGCCATCACCGCGCACGATCTCGGCGCCAAGGTGGTGGTTCTTGAAAAGTGCGACCGCCCCGACGGCAACGCCATCTACGCGCTGGGCTCGATCTGCGGCTGGGGCACCCGCCACCAGAAGGAGCAGGGCATTGACGATGATACCGCCGACGCCTTCTACGCCATGATGATGGGCATCTCCAAGGGCATGGGCGACAAGGCCCTGAACCGCACTTACACCGACAACATCACGGCCGGCATCGACTGGCTCGAAAGCGACATCGGCGTGAAGTTCGGCAAGATCAAGAAGATGCCCTACCCCCGTCTCGGCCGCACCTGCCGCGTCGTGGGCGACATGAAAAAGGGCGTCACGGGCGGCGCGCAGCTCGTGCAGGACCTTTTGAAGGCGGCCGCGAAGCGCGGCATTGAAATCAAGTACGAGCACAAGGCGATCCGCCTTGTGACGAACGACCGCAATGCCGTCACGGGCGTCGAAGTCCAGACCCCCGTCGGAAAAAAGACCTTCATGAGCCGCGGCGGCGTCTGCTTCTGCACGGGCGGCTTCTCCGCCAACCCCGGCATGGTGGACCGCTACATCGGCGGCTGGGCGACCCGCATGATTCTGCGCGGCTCCCGCCACACCACGGGCGAAAACATTTCGCTCACGGAGCCGCTCTTCACGAAATTCGTCAACATGGACCAGTTCCATGCAGGCCCGATCGTGGGCGAAACCCACGTGAACCCCGCCGACATTTTGAATTCCGGCTACGGCGTGCAGGTTGACACGAACGGCAACCGCTTCATGGATGAAAACAACACCTACGTCATCAAGGCCCGCACCTGCGCGCAGAAGACGCTGGACAACATGGCCTGGGTGATCGTGGACAGCGACTGCTCGGTGCTTGATCGCGTCATCCCGAAGTTTGACCGCTTGAACAACCCCTACGGCAAGGCCGACACCATCGAGGAGCTTTGCAAGCAGGTAAAGCTCCCCGCCGACAAGGTGAAGAAGGCCGTGGACGCCTACAACAAGGCCCTGCAGGACGGCAAGCTGGGCGAAATGAACCCACCCTGCACCTACAAGCAGCCGCACCCCGTGGCGAAGGCCCCCTTCTACGCCGTGCCCTTCCAGGGCGGCATGACCGCCACTTTCGGCGGCCCCTTGATCAACACCAAGGCAGAGATTCAGGATCTCGATGGCAAGTCCATCGCCGGCCTCTACGCGGCGGGCAACTCCGCGGGCGGCATCTTCTTCCACAACTACGCGGGCGGCGCGCAGCTCGGCGCCGCTACGGTGTTCGGCCGCATTGCGGGCGCTGAAATGGCAAACCGCGCCAAGGCCGCCAAGAAGTCGAAGAAGGCCTAACGAGAACTCAGGAGAAAAAAACATGCTGAAGACTTTTGCTGCCGCCTTCGCGCTTGCGGCGGGACTCGCCCTTTCGGCCGCGCCGGCCTCGGCTGCGGACATGACACTTTCCCAGATGCACGGAAAGTCCTGGCCCAAGTCAACGGGCTTTGCGACGAAGAACCAGTGCCTGAAGTGCCACGTCTCCTATGAGGCGCTTGCGGAACGCACGAAGAACGTGTCGCCCAACCCCCACGTGTCGCATCAGGGCGCGGTGAACTGCGAAGACTGCCACAAGGCGGATCGTCCCGCAAAGGACGTGCAGTTCATGTGCAATGACTGCCACAAGTTCACGCTGAAGAAGTAATCCTTCCTCAAGCAGGAACCCAAGCCCCGCGAAGCCTCGTGCGACGCGGGGCTTTTTTCAACTACGCCGCTTGACACCGCTTGTTTTTCATTGTTCATATCAAATACTGCCGTACTATGTGCTATAGTACCAAGTATCGATACACATCGTATCAAATACATTTAACCCCCGACATCAATGACTTACTACTTGAAACTGAAATCCATTCACCAATACATGAGGAAGGTGAACTGTTCCGACGCAGATCTCGCTCACGCCATTCGAGAAATGTCCGCAGGCCTCATTGATGCCGATCTGGGCGGAAACCTCTTCAAAAAACGTATTCCCCTATCAGGAAAAGGCAAAAGCGGAAGTTTGCGCACCATCATTGCGACGAGAAAAGCAGATCGTTGGATTGTTGTCGCCATGTGGTCAAAATCCGATATGTCCAACATATCCCAATCTGAACTGAAGCAGTACAAGATGATGGCGAAATATCTGCTTGACACGCCCGATAAAATAATTGATGAATACCTTGAAGAAGGAGACCTGATAAGAATCAAGGCAGAAATTTAAACAGCCGCACCAAGTTCTGGCCAACTTGAAACCCGGGCTTTAAAATTATCAATAAGCCACAAAGTTATCAGAGTAAATACACTAAAAATACATTTAATAATACGCGTATTTTGCTATTTGATCGACCCGAGAATAAACCATGAAATATGAAAAAGACGCCAAAACCGCCATAACCGAATCAATCCGCGAAATGAATGAAATGCTGTTCAGAAAAAATCAGATTGATTCGAAATTGTATGAATCGATAAAAGCAGATTTCAAGCTCCCTGAAGAAGCCCGCAGCATGACAGGTGAGCAATTTGCCAATATCAGACGTCATCTAAAACTTTCTCAAGCCGCTCTAGGCAAGCTACTTGGCGCTTCGGTTTCAACCATCTGCAAATGGGAACGCAACGCCAACCCAGTCAACGCCCCGACGGCACTCCTCATGAGTGTTCTAAGCAAGCATGGCCTGCAAATTCTGAGGTAACCGTCCCCTTCCGCTTGAGATAGTGAAGTCTCCCTCGACTAAAGTCGAGGGCTCCCCTCGTTTGTAATCGGAGGGACTGCCTCAGTTCGATGCGGGCAGCACTCAGAGGATTGGTGTTCTGTTGAACCCAACTCCGCATGGAGCCTAAAGAGCGAACTTAAGG
>CAVACW010000079.1:0-13000 GCA_963587345.1 uncultured Oscillospiraceae bacterium
CGCTGCTCCTTTTCACGGGCTACCTGACGGTGGTGGAGCGGCTCGCGGGCTCCAACGGCTATCGCGTCAGGATCCCGAATGAAGAAGTGCGGGACACCTTTCAAAAGAAAGTGCGCTTGGTTTACTCGCGGGCGAACCGTCAGTACGCTCGGCGGGGCGAAGCGTTGGCGGAGGCCTTCCTTTCAGGAGAAGCAGATGCGGTGCGCAAGACGCTGATGCCGCTCTTGCGCCGCTATGTTTCCGTGCGGGATGAAGCGACCAAGGCGCTGCCAGAAAACTACTACCACGGCTTTCTCTTGGCGATGCTCGTCTGCGCAGGGGAAAAGGCGGACAACCTGCGGTCGAACCAGGAGGGCGGCGCGGGGTTCCCGGATCTGGTGTTCAATTCCGAAGACCTTGACGTCGGCGTCGTGATCGAGGTGAAGTGCTGCGACGCGCCGGAAGCCATGCCGCGGGCAGCCGAGGCGGGATTGGAGCAGATCAAGTCAAAGCGCTATGTGGAGGCCCTGGATGGCCTTCAATGCGAGCGCTGCTACGGCTTTGCCGTGGCGTTTTGCAAGAAGCTTTGCGTCGTGAAGGCGGAGGCGCTTGCGGCGGACGCGCAGCCAGTGCCGGCGCAAAAGTGAGGGGGCGCAACCAATCGGACGAGCGCTCCCTTTTCTCGGTCACATGGCGGGGCTTGCCGTGAAGCTTAAATCGAAGCCCAGTGCATGGACGGCGTCAGCAATGGAATCGATTTTGGTGGCGTGTTTCAAGTTTAAAAGACGCGTGACTTCCGGAAGCTTCAATCCCATTTGCTTCGCTAGCTCTGAACGGCTGACGTTGGTTTTCACCATCGCGTTATGGAGCATGACTTTGGCCGCAACGCTGAGCGGAAGGCGAACAACAAATTCTCCAGTCTTCGCTTCGGATGCTTCTGGAATGACGGTGCCGTCTTTCATGCGAAAGGCGAGACAATCTTCAACGGCGTAGCGAGCCCAGTTTTCAAAACTGTCACCTTCTGACGGCCACGAGAGAATTTCGGGAAGATCGCGGCATTTGATGATTTCAGTCCCGTCTTCGACTTTTAACTTTTTGCAAGCAAAGTTAAAGCTCATTTTTCACCTCTACCTTATTAGTCCCTCCTCGGTAGTGGAGGGAAGATTGTTTTTTTATTTGAGACCCAGATCTCGGATGATGTCTTTTCGGATCCTTTCGCTTAGTTCCTGAGATGGGTGCCTCGGCAACATTTGAAATGGCTTGCCAGGCACGCTTATGCGGTAATGACGCGTACCGTTGTCAATCTTTGCTCCACGGGCTTTGAGCCATCGAAGAAACTCGCTTACTTTCACGGTGCCTCCTTTTTTTGAAGTTGGATAATAGTTCAACATTAACAAAAATGCAAACCTCGTAAACTTGTGCAGCTCGCGAGGTGTCCGGAAAAGAAACGAATCGAAAGGGCGAGGATGACGTCGGACGCGCTGCCCTGATTGCCACGCGCGAAGAAAAAGGCAGCGCATCCCCGGGGGACGCCTGCCTTTTGAGAGCGGTGCGGTGCGAATTACTTCACGATGCAGCCCGCTTCGCCTTCGGCGCGCGGCGTGATGCGGCCGATGGTGTAAACCGTTTCGCCTTCGGCTTCAAAGGCGGCCTTCGCCTTTTCGGCGTCTTCGGCGGCGACGATGACGGCCATGCCGATGCCGTTGTTGAAGACGCGGTGCATTTCGTGGGCGTCGATGTTGCCCTTTTCCTGCAGCCAGTCAAAGATGGCGGGGCGCTTCCAGGAGCCGCCGTCAATTTCGCACTTCACGGCCTTGGGGAGCACGCGCGGAATGTTTTCAACGAGGCCGCCCCCGGTGATGTGAGCCATGCCCTTTACCGTCACCTTCTTCATGGCGGCAAGGACCTGCTTCACGTAGATGCGGGTGGGCTCCATCGCGCGGTCCGCGAGCGTCGCGCCGTCAAAGGGCATGGACCAGTCAGCGCCCGAGACTTCCACCACCTTGCGGATGAGGGAGAAGCCGTTCGAATGCGGGCCGGAAGACGCGAGCCCGAGAACGACGTCACCGGGCTTGATCGTGTGACCGTCGATGATTTCATCCTTTTCAACGATCCCGACGGCAAAGCCCGCGAGGTCGTATTCGCCCGCGGGGTACATGCCCGGCATTTCCGCGGTTTCGCCGCCGATCAAGGCGCAGCCCGCGAGCTCGCACCCGTGGGCGATGCCCTTCACAACGCGCTCGGCGGTGTCCACGTCGAGCTTTCCGCAGCCGAAGTAGTCAAGAAAGAAGACGGATTTGGCGCCCTGAACGAGGATGTCGTTCACGCTCATGGCCACCAGGTCCTGCCCCACCGTGTCATGACGGCCGAGCTTGAAGGCGAGCATCAGCTTGGTGCCCACGCCGTCCGTGCCGGAAACGAGCACCGGGTTCTTGTATTCCTTGCTCACTTCAAAGAGGGCGCCGAAGCCGCCGATGCCGTTCAAGACGCCCGGGATGAGGGTGCGCTTCGCGGCCGGTTTGATGCGTTCGACAAGTTCGTCACCGGCTTCGATGGAGACGCCGGCGCCGGCATAAGACAATTGGGTCATGGCTAGCAAAAAATCTTCTGAAGGAAAATAGAGGAAAGCGAAGAAGACGCGCTACACTTCGCCGCGCGGCCGTGGGGCCGTCCACAAAGCTCAAATTTTAGCTGAAAGGACGCGCTGGATCGGCGGCTTTTCTGCATCGTTATAGGTATTTCTTTGCGCGTGGCTTTTGAACAGCTGGCACTCCCCTTGGTCGAGCCTGAGGCGCCGACGCTTGAGAACTTCGTTCCCGTCGGGAACGAAGAGGCGGTGTCTGCCCTCAGAAAATGCCGCGCGGGCGAGGGGCCGCAGTTTCTGTGCCTCTGGGGGCCCGCGGGGAGCGGGCGCTCGCATTTATTAAGAAGCCTCACCCCCTGCCAGACGCGGCGCGTGCCGGTTTTTGACGAAGGAACGACGCTTTACACCGCGGACAACGTGGAAAAGCTCGACGCCGAAGACCTCGAAAACCTCTTCATTTTGATGAACGAAGTGCGCTCGCATCCGGGGACGCGGCTTGTTTCTGCTACGTCGCGGCCGCCGCAGCAGCTCACCGACCTGCGCGTTGACGTCACGAGCCGCCTTTCCTGGGGGCTCGTGTTTGAAATCCGGCCCTTGCCCGCCAAGGAGTCCTTGAAGGAATTCATCCGCCGCTGCCGCGCGCGCGGCATTGATCTTCGGCCCGAAGTGATCCATTGGATCGAGACCTACTGTCCCCGGGACATGAAGAACTTGGTGCGCCTTTTGAACGCGATCGACGCGTACGCCCTGCAGCAAAAGCGCCGCGTCACGGTGCAGCTCCTCCAGGAGCGGCTCTTTGACGCCGGCGCTCGTCTATCGAAGGAAGTATTTCAGTGAAGCTAGCGGTATTTGATCTGGACCACACGCTCGTTGCCATGGACACGAACGAAGCGTGGCTCATGTGGCTGGCGGCCCATTCCGGCCTCAAGGTCGAGCCTTTTTACGCCGACATGGTGCGCTTTGCGCGCGAGTACGACGAGGGGCGTCTGGACATTAACGAATTCATGGACTATCAGCTGGGGCTTCTGGCGAAATTCCGCCGGCCGTTTTTGGAGCGGGTGCGGGCGAGCTTCATCTCGGACTGGATGGCGCACGTGCTCCCCGAAAAATCCGTGGCCCTTGTGAAGGCCCACAAGGCGGCGGGCGACGTCACTGTTCTTTCTACGGCGACCTACACCTTCGTGAGTTCGCCCGTGGGCGAACTCTTCGGCGTGGACCACAACATCGCGTGCGTGGCCGAAGCGGACGCCAAAGGGGAATTCACGGGAAAGCTCGTGGACGGACCGAGCTTTGGGCCTGCGAAAGTGGCGCGGCTTGAAGCCTTTTTGGCGACCCCGGCGGCTCGGGGCCTCACGGGGCGCGACGTCGTTTTTTATTCGGACTCGGCTGTGGACCTGCCGATGTTCCAATGGACGGAAGCCGCAGGCGGCGTCTGCGTCGCCGTGAATCCGTCCCCTCAATTAGAAAAAGAAGCAAGCCGGCGCGGCTGGTCGATCATCACGAATTACGACAAGGCGGATGAAAGGCGCGCCATGATGCCCGAGGCCGGCCGAAAGCTTTTCCCGGAGATCTTTCATGTTTGACCGCATCAAGCGGGTGGTCGCTGATTTTTTGAGCGGCCCCGACACGTCCCGCAATCAGACGCCGGTGGTGATCGGCCCCGAGCGTCACGGCATCGACCCCAAGAAGGTGCCCTACAGCGCCCGAAAGACATGCGAACTCCTGCAGGAGCGGGGGTTCAAGGCCTATGTCGTGGGTGGCGCCGTGCGCGATCTGCTGCTGGGCGTCACGCCGAAAGACTTTGACGTCGCGACGGACGCGACCCCGCAGCAGGTAAAGCGCATCCAAAAGCGCGCCTACATCATCGGAAAGCGCTTCCGGCTTGTGCACGTCGTCTTTGGCGACGAAATCATCGAGTGCTCGACCTTTCGGGCGCTTGACGCCGCGGGCGTGAGAAAGGATCAGGACGGACGCGTCATCAGCGACAACGTCTTTGGCGAAATGTGGGAGGACGCCGCGAGACGCGACTTCACCGTGAACGCCATGTACTACGATCCGGTGAGCGAAGACGTCTACGACTATCACCACGGCTTTGAAGACATCGGCCGCAAGAAGATCCGCATGATTGGCGACCCTGCCGAGCGCTATCGCGAAGACCCCGTGCGCATGATGCGCGCGGTACGCATTGCCGCCAAATTGGGCTTTCAGATGGAGCCCGCGACCGAGCGGGCCATCCCGAAGATGGCGTCGCTTTTGGAAAACGTGCCGGCCGCGCGTCTTTTTGACGAAATGATGAAGCTCTTTACGAGCGGGCATGCAGAGGCGTGCTTGGTGAGCCTTCGAAAAGAGGGCTTGCACCGGTCGCTTCTTCCGATGCTGGACGTCATTTTGTCTGAACCCGACGGCGAGAAGTTTTTGATGCTGGCGCTTCGCCGCACGGACGAGCGCATTGCCGTGGGGAAAAAGATTTCGCCTGCGTTCATGTTCTGCACCCTCTTGTGGCCGCAGGTGGTGAAGCGATGGGAGGCTTATGAAGCGAAGCGTCAGATGCCGCGCGCCAACGCCCTCTTTGCGGCCGCGGACGACGTCATCTCGACGCAGTGTTGCCGCCTTGCCATTCAGAATCGTTTCGTCGCGGACATGAAGATGATCTGGATGATGCAGCTTCGCTTTGAGCGCCGCACGGGGAAGAACCCGTACACCCTGATTGAGCACCCGAAGTATCGCGCAAGCTACGACTTCCTCTTGCTCCGGTCCCTCCTGGGGCACGTGCCTTCGGAACTAGTGACGTGGTGGGAGACCTTTGTCGCCGAGGACCCGCAGGAGCGCCGCCGCATGGTGGCGGCCGCGCAGGACGAGGCGCGCCGCACGGGGGACGCGGCCCGCGACGGCCGTCGCAAAAAGAGCGACGCGGAAGCGGCGGAGTCGATCGCCCGAGGCGTCGCGGCCGCGGAAAGCGAGCGCCGCCACCGTCGGGGCGGCCGGCGGCATCGCCGCCGGGATGAGGAGGCTGTGACGGATGCGGGACGCTTTGACGAGCGCGCTGACGTTGCCATCGATCAGGGCGAGGCGGCCGGTGAGGCGCCGATCGACGGGAAGGTCGAGGCCGCGGTGGCGACGAATGAACACGTGGTGACGACGGCATCGGGGGAAACGCTGGTGCAGGTGGAGACAAAGCCCGTGGCGGCGGAAGCGCCCGTGAAGCGGCCGCGCCGCAAGGCGGTGAAGAAGGCGGTAGCGGCAACAGAAGCGGTGGAGACCGAGGCGGTTGCGGAGAAGACGACTTCGGCCGTTGCTGAAGCGGGTGAAGTGCCTGAAGCGCCTGCACCGGCGGCGGAAGAACCCAAGCCTCGCCGCAGGCGGTCCGTGAAGAAGACGGAAACTTCGGAGACCGAAGCCGCGCCGGTGGCGGAGGCCAAAGCGCCGGAAGTCGTTAAGACGCCGCGTCGTCGCAAGACGGTGAAGGCGGACGTCGGGGAGGCGACGGCGGTTCCGACGGTGGCGGCAGCGGAGGAAAAGCCCAAGCGCACTCGCCGCGTGAAGAAGACGACGGAAGCTGAGGACGCCGCGCCCGCGAGCGACGAAGCCGAAGCCCCCAAAAAGCGCACCGTGCGCCGCCGAAAGCCGGTGGCGGAAGCGCCTACTGAGGCGTAAACATGACGCGGGCGTATGTGGCGCTTGGCGCCAATTTAGGGGACCCGCAGGCCGCGCTTTGCGCGGCGCTGCGCGACCTTGCGGCCGTGGGGGGCGTCACGGTGACGGCGACGTCGTCCTTTTATCGGACCGCACCGATTGAATCCTCGGGGCCCGATTACGTGAACGCCGTGGCGGCGGTGGAGACAACGCTTTCGGCGGTTGATCTTCTGCATGCGCTGCAGGCGATTGAGAACACGCACGGCCGCGTGCGGCCTGCGGGCGTGGTGAATGCGCCGCGCACGCTGGACTTGGACTTGCTTCTCTACGGGGAAGACGTGATCGCTACACCGGAGCTCACGGTACCGCACCCGAGAATGCACGAGCGGGCTTTCGTGCTGGTGCCGCTTTTGGAGATTGCGCCCGACGCTTCGATTCCGGGGCGGGGGGCGGCGAAGGATTTTCTCGCGTCGGTCGCCGATCAGGCGATTGAACGCATTTGATAGGGCGCCGGCGATGAGCCGGCGTGATTTTTATGGGGTTTCTTGCTCACGTCCCGGTCGTCGTGCAGACGGCCTTTCTTCTGGTTCTCTCCAATTGCTTCATGACCTTCGCCTGGTACGGGCACCTGCGCTTTTTGAGCGACAAGGCGTGGTACGTGGCGGCGGTGGTGAGCTGGTTGATCGCTTTGTTTGAGTACCTCCTGCAGGTGCCCGCGAACCGCATCGGCTATGGGGAGCTCTCCTTGGCTCAGCTCAAGATTCTGCAGGAAGTGATCACGCTTACGGTGTTCATTCCGTTCTCGCTCTTTTTTATGAAGGAGTCCTTCAAATGGGACTACGTCTGGGCGGGACTATGCATGGTGGGCGCGGTGTACTTCATGTTCCGCTCGCCTGGGTAATGGGATTGTTGCTTTGTTACGTTTTTTCTTGTTGAATGGAACTAGACAAGGCTATCATTGAAAACTATTTAGGGATCGGAAGATCTTGGAGGGCATATGACGCTTACATGTTTTGATGTGGCAGACTATTTTCTTGCAAAGACTGAAGAGGATGCCGGCGACACAATCTCCAATTTGAAGCTTCAGAAGTTGGTTTACTACGCTCAGGGGTTTGCGCTTGCCATCCTAGGACACGCTCTGTTTGAGGAGAAAATTGAGGCGTGGCAGCATGGGCCTGTAGTTCCTGAGTTGTATCAAAAGTACAAGTCCTATGGAGCAGGGGGCATTCCTATGCCTGAGCATGTTGACTA
Source organism: uncultured Oscillospiraceae bacterium (assembly GCA_963587345.1). GTDB lineage: Bacteria > Pseudomonadota > Gammaproteobacteria > Burkholderiales > Burkholderiaceae_F > Duodenibacillus. The sequence goes on from CAVACW010000079.1 coordinate 7,448, forward strand.
CAGCAAGTTCAGCAAGGAGGTTCAGAAGCTACTGGATGACGTTTATTATGTTTACGGCCAGTTCTCGGCTTGGAAGTTGCGCAACATGACGCACGAAGAAACGCCTTGGAAGACCACCGCTAATAACGCGACTATTCCTCTGCCTGTGATGCAGGATTACTTCAAGACGCTTGTCGATGGCCAAAGGTAAGGTAAAAAGTCGTTCGGGCTCGCAAATCCCCAATTCTTTGGTAGCTTTGCCGAAAACGATAGCGCTGAATCCGGATCGGCAAAAGCCGCTGTTCTCTTTCGAGTTTATGGCAACCATCGTACGATGTTGAGAGTTGTACGAAAGATGAACGTGCTGCGTTGGTGATGAAGCTTTACAAGCTGAGTCAGCTGACGTGGGAAGACATCAAGAAGGCGGATCGGCATGGATTGGGTTTTGAGAAGATTTCACAGGATGCAATGAGGGCGGCCTTGCCTGCAGTGGTCTTATCGAAAGAGATTGACTTAATAGCGTTTCGATTTTGTGGAAAAGCGCCTATGGTGGGCATTCGAAGGGATCGAACGTTCTACATCATCTGGCTTGATCGAAAGTTCACGCTCTACAGGCATTGAACGGCATAGAAGCAGTAATGCTGGAGGGCGAAGGTGAAATATGGGGAACGGATGATGAGGCAGGAATATGGCTGAGTCTCAAGGAAAAACTACGTCAAGACACCTTGAACAAAACTCCATGGTGGTCTATAGCGGTCTAAAGTAATAACAAGCAAGAGAGGTCAGCCATGGCTGCAGTGCAAGTTTCGTTGAACACCAAAATTTCAGCGGAGGAAAAGAAGGCTTTCGTTGAAACGGCTCAAGCGATTGGCATGTCGCCTTCGGCAGCCATAAAAGCCTTTGTACACAAATTTTGCGAATACGGCGGAATGCCCTTTGAGCTGCGCCGGGAACCCAAGATCAACTTTTCAAACCGCACCATCATTCGTGCCAAAGTGGTTGACGGCAAGGTGATTGTTCCGGCTAGCTGGCGAGATGATGACGATGACGAATGAGCCGCGAACTTGGGAAGTCTGGCAGCTGGCTTTTGCCTACGAGGACAATCCTGAAAAGTCAAAACTCCGCCCTGTCATCATTGCGGCCAAAAGTGCTGCTGAAGTCGAGGTGCTGGTGCTTTCCGTGAAAGTGACGAGTCACGCTCCAAGGGCTAATTTTCCAGGTGAAATACCGATCCTCGATTGGGAAGAAGCGGGTTTGTCCAAGCCTTCGACCGCTCGCTGCAGCAAGCATTTGCTGGTTCCGTTATCCGCCTTCCGCGGAGCACATCGGTACGGCCGCCTTTCCAAAAGAGACGAATCAGCGGTTCGTGATGCCCTGAAATGGATGGGGCTTATCGAGTAAAGTTCGCGACGCGGCACGAATGGGGGGGCCTGTTTGAGCTTCGGACGGGGGATGCTTGAAGACGCTTCGCAGGCGTGGTCAACGCTGTTGCAGCGGGAGCGCTGGGCCTTCTCTTGGGCTTTTGTTTGAGGAAAGTCAAATGTCCCAAATCGAGTGCGCGATGACATCGGGCTTGAGGTAGCGCCTCTCTTGCGTGAGGCAGATGACCGCGCCGGGGCCGCGGGTAAAGGAGCCGCCCTTGATGCAGTCAAAGGCCTTCACCATGGAGTCGTCGGGGTGCTCCGACATCTTGATTTCCACTGGGTGGTACGTTGTTCCTTCCTTGATGAGAAGGTCCACTTCGTTGAAGTTGGAGTCCCGGTAAAAGAAGAAGCTCGGCCACTTGCCATTGTGCAGCCAGCTCTTTCGAAGCTCCATGAGGACGAAATTCACAAAAAACGAGCCGTTCAGGTAGGAAGTCCGGAGCGCCTCAGGCGTCGTCATGTCGGCAAGCCAGGCGGCAAGTCCCGTGTCGGCAAAGTAAAGCTTTGGCTTTTTGATGAGAACCTTGCCGATGTTTTCAAAAAACGGCGGCAGCAAGTAAATGATGCCGGATGCCTCGGCCGTTGACAGCCAGTCGCGGGCGGTTTGAACCGCAATGCCGGCTTCCGAGGCGACTTTGCCGATTTGGAATTCCTGGCCGATGCGCGTGGCCAGAATGCCGAGGAATTTCCGAAATTCGTCCAGCTTGGCGACGCCGGCGGTTTGGTGCACGTCTCGCTCGAGGTAGCTGTGCATCAGGCCGTTGAAAAACCAGTTGCGCTCGTCAGCATCCATGGAAATCTGCTCGGGCCAGCTCCCCTGCCAGATGATTTTCCATGTCTCGTCTGCGCTGAGAGGTTCAAGCGCGCCTCGATCCAGCGTGTCGGAAGGCAGGTATGGCTTTTGGTCGAACGCCTTTCCCTGTCGCTCGTAAAGGCTGAAGGGGAGAAGTTCAAAATCCGCCATGCGGCCGGCGAGCGATTCGGAAACATTCTTCATGAGAGAGAAGCGTTGCGAGCCGGTGAGCCAGACGAGACCAGGGCTTTGTTCTCGATCAACGAGCGCCTTGATTTCAAGGCAGAGGTCCGGAGCGCGCTGAATTTCGTCAATCAGAAGCGGAGGCTGGTACTGCTTGAAGAAGACTTCACGCATGCTTCGGGCTGTTTCCAAAGGGCGAAAGTCGTCCAGCGTCACGACCGTGCGGGTGCCGGCGAGCTGTTGCAGCAACGTGCTTTTCCCCACCTGTCGCATGCCGGTGAGCAGGAGAACTTTGAAGCGAAGGCTCGCCTTTTCGAGCACTTTTTCAAGTGTGCGGCGTTGATAGGACATGATAAATCGCCTATGGAGGAATTTTGGCAAGCGTACTTCATGAAAAATTGAAAGTCAAGTTGATGAAATTTTGAAAGTACACTTTCTATTTTTCATAAACCGATTAAAGCATGTTGAAATAAAGAAAAATTTCATTTTGGAAGCTTTCGACTTGAGGCTGGCTGTTGCATGGATCGTGCCGATCCCGTGACTCGGTGGTCAGCTGGAGGCGGGCCAAGTCGCCGAGGCGATCAAAATTTCTTCACCGAACACTTGCAAAAGGTCTTGGAAACAGGGATAATGCCTCCCCTCGCCCGGATGGCGGAATGGTAGACGCAGGGGACTCAAAATCCCCCGCCTAAACAGCGTGAGAGTTCGAGTCTCTCTCCGGGCACCAAATTCCAAGGCCGTTGAATCGAATAGGTTCAGCGGCCTCGTCACATCGGCAGCTCGTGGATCAGATCAAAGCGGTTTCTTCCACCCGAATGCCGCATCTTCCCGCATCGGAAGCGCATCCTTCATTCGCTGCACGGCGGCTTCGTAGTCCGCGCCGTTCTTTGCTTTGAAAATCGCCTTGACGTGCCTTTCGGGCGCTTCAAACATCCATTGCAAGTAGAACCAGTACTCCTTCATGCGCATCAGGGAGTTCTTGTAGCTCTGAAAGCCTTCTGTGAATTCCGCAAGAAGCGCTTCGGCAAACGAGAAGAGTTCATCCCGAGTGGCGGCGGGGCCGCCCTTCATCTTGCGAAAGAGCGCCGGGTCGGCGATAAGGGCGCGGCCGACCATGATTTCTGAGGCTTTGGGAAAAGCCGCAGCCTTCGTGCGGATGTCCTTTGGCGTGACGAGGTCGCCGTTGATTCCGAGGGGCATCGTGAGCTTCTCGTACTCGCGCGCGAAGATTTCCCAGCGCACGTTCCCCTTGTAGAAGTCGGTCTTGAGTCGGGGGTGCACGATGAGGCGCTTCACGGGATGCCGGTTGTAGAGGGCGGCGAGGTCTTCAAATTCGTAGTCTTCGCTCCACCCAAGGCGTGTCTTCACGGTGACGGGGGCGTCGGGGCCCAAGGCTACAAAGACGTCGGTGAGAAAGGAATCGAGTTCCGTTGGGGTGCGCAGAAAGCCTGCGCCTTTGCCTTTCGCGACTACGGTGCCGGCAGGGCAGCCGAGGTTGAGGTTCACTTCCGCGTAGCCCAACGCCAGAAGTTCGTTTGCGGCCCAGCAGAAATCTTCTGCGCGGCGGGTGAGCAGCTGGGGCACGACGGTGAGGCCCGCGTTGACGGAAGGGGCGAGTTCTTTGAGTTGCCGGTCGGTGAAGCGAGGCTCGCGCGTGGGGGTGACAAAAGGCGTGTAGTAGGCGTCAGCGCCGCCGAAGAACTGAGCGTGAAGGCGACGCCAGATGGCTCCGGTGAGGCCCTCCATGGGGGCGGCGGTGAGACGGTAGGGGAGCGAGGACACGGGAAAGACGAAGGGTAAAGCTCAAGACCACCAGATTCTAGCGGCCGCCATAGGATCAGAAAGCGAAATGCGAGCGCCGATGACAGGGGTGGCGAGCGGCGTGGAAAGCGCCGCGGCGGAGGCTTGGGCGTTGACGAGGGGATCGTCCCACGCGTGACGGCTCAAGGCGTACTTGCTGTTGTGGCAGGGCAGGACGACTTTTGGCGAGAGGTCCGAGAGTGCCTGCCGCCAGGCGGACGGCATCATGTGAATGTCCGACCAGTTCTCGTTGTACTGGCCGTCTTCGAGAATGGCGAGGTCGGCTTGGCCGAAAGCGGCTCGAATGGCGGCAAAGTGCGGTCCCCAGCCCGAGTCTCCCGAGAGATAGAGCTTGAAGCCAGCAATTTCGAGAAAGTACCCTGCCCACAGGGTGTTGTTCATTATGAGCGTGCGGCCGGAGAAATGCTGGCTCGGCAGGCACGTGAAGCACACGCCGGGGGCGACTGTGACGGTCTCCCACCAGACGGTTTCCGTGATGCGCTGCGGCTCGAACCCCCAGGCCTCAAAGTGGGCGCCTACGCCCAAGGGGCAGACGACGCGGCGGATGCGGGGCCGGATCGCGCGCATCACGGGGTGGTCAAGATGGTCGTAGTGGTCGTGCGTGATGAGGAGGACGTCGATCGCCGGAAGATCCTCGGCTTGATAGACGTCTGCACCGGGGAATGGCGTGAAAAATCCGGCGATGGGGCTGGCGGCGGTGAGGGCGGGGTCGATCGCGATCGTGAGGCCTGCCGCGCGCAGCACGAAGCCCGAGTGACCGAGCCACACCATCTCGCCGTCACGAAGCGTGCGCAAATCGGCTTTTTCGTGCGGGATGATGTGAGATGGCTTTAATTGCGGCGATTTGTGCGCAAAAAGATGCCGAACTTTCTTCCAGCGAGCTTCCGCTTCCGCAGGCCGCCCAGTGCCGCCCGGTTCATTGAAGAACGTGCCGTCTGCCCAGTTGGGGCAGGTCTTCATGCGCGAAAGACGCTCGCCCGCAGCGGGGGCGCCGCCGGTTTCCACCGAGAGGGAGCGGGCGCTGGTGACGGCGGCAAGCCCCGTGCCCGAGAGGGCGGCGACAGCGACGGGAAGCGAAAGAAAGGTGCGGCGGGTGAGCGGCATGGCGGTGAGGTGAAAGAAAACGGCTGAGGATAGCCTGCGCGGGGCGGGCGGGGTGAAACAAGAAAGAGCGAACGGTAACAGGCTTTGTCAGGAGGGCGGCGGACGAGGGCTGAAAGTGAGCGGATCGGGCGCTGAAATGAGAGAAATGACCGAGACGAAGCGAGAATTGTTTATTGTGGTCGATGAAAATATTATAATAAGTGATGAATGATTGGTGGTAAATCAGCCCCCCCCCATGACATATAAAAG
>CAVACW010000080.1:0-12873 GCA_963587345.1 uncultured Oscillospiraceae bacterium
ACCGGGGCGGCTGCTCGACGATTTCCTAGTTACGCAAATTCGCGCACAATTTTGGAGTTCTTGGCGGAGAAGGAGGGATTCGAACCCTCGAGACCAGAAAAAGTTGATCTGCGTCCTTAGCAGGGACGTGCCTTCAGCCACTCGGCCACTTCTCCGACGAAGCAGTCCGCCGTCTATTGATCGGCAGTTCTTCGAAGAGTGCGAATACTACCGAAAAGCCGAGTCAAAGGCAAATGCTTTCTTGCAAAATGGTGATGAGGTGCTGAAATTAAATCAGAAATAGCTTTATTTCGACTCTGCCTCAGCGGCTTTGGCTTGAGCTACCGCGCGTTCTTCCCGCTCCTTGAGTCCCGCCATGGAGAATTCGCACCCGCACCAGAGCTGGTTGTAGAACTGATTGATGCGAATGAGTTCGTTGCGGCGATCCTGCAGTCCGCCCTTGCGCCAGTTCTTGTCCCAGTACTCCACGTCGTCAAAGAGGGCGGCTGCGGCAAAGCCTGCGGCGTCCACTTGCTTCAAGTCCTTCCAGCGGCTGGAGGCGAGGGTGGTCGTAAAGCGCTTGAGGCCAAGCTCGTGGCATTTTTTCGCGGCGGCGGCAAGCCGCAGGTTGAAGCACGCCTGACAGCGCTTGCCGCGCTCGGGTTCGAGCTCTAGGCCGCGGACGGCGTTGCGCCAGAGGTCATGCTCCCAGTCGCCGTCGATTACGGTGATGTCAAGCGCAGCGCAGTAGCGCGTGAGCTCGCCCTTGCGCTTTTCATATTCTTCGCGCGGATAGATGTTGGGGTTGTAGTAATAGACGGTGGGGCGGATGTCGTTGGCGAGCATCCATTCGATGACCGCCGCCGAGCAGGGGGCGCAGCAGCTGTGCAGTAGAACGTGTTCCATGGCGCGTACTGAAGAAAAAGCAGTTTTCGCTTCGAAGCTATTTACTTTAGCGCATTTTTATGCGACAATAGCCGCTTCAAATTCTGGGTTTGAGGATGATATGCGTCCTTGGGTAAGGATGCACGACTCGGCGCAGGAATAAACCATCTACAAGCAAAGGATTAGGTGCTTATCAATGCCTACCATTCGCGTTAAGGAAAACGAACCGTTTGAGGTTGCGCTTCGTCGCTTCAAGCGCACTATCGAAAAGTCCGGCCTGCTCACCGAGCTTCGTGCTCGTGAGTTTTACGAGAAGCCCACGGCTGAACGTAAGCGCAAGAAGGCAGCTGCCATCAAGCGTCACTACAAGCGTCTTCGCAGCATGATGCTGCCCAAGAAGCTCTATTGATTGCTTTTTGCAGCAAGCATTGATCGGCGGAGTGCTTAGGCACGAAGCTGACCTGAAGGCGGCGGCTCGGATTTCTGGGCGGCCGCTTTCATTTTTGAGAATTGAGAATTTTGGGGTCAAAAAGATGACTTTGAAGGAACAGATCACTGCCGACATGAAGACTGCCATGAAGGCGCATGACACTGCGTCGCTGTCGGCCATTCGTCTTTTGCTCGCCGCCGTGAAGCAGAAGGAAGTGGACGAGCGCGTGGAGCCCACGGACGACCTCGTGATCGGCGTCATCGGCAAGCTCGTGAAGCAGCGCCGCGACTCGGTGGAGCAGTACCACGCCGCGGGCCGCGACGATCTCGCTGCGAAGGAGCAGTTTGAGATTGACGTCATGAACAAGTACCTGCCGCAGCAGATGTCGGAAGACGAAATCAAGGCGGTGGTTGCTGAAGCCGTGAAGGCCACCGGCGCCGCTGGCATGGCAGGGATGGGGAAGGTCATGGGTGTCGTGAAGGCGAAGTGCGCCGGCCGCGCTGACATGGGCAAGGTGAGCGCGCTTGTGAAGGCGGCGCTCACGGCGTAATCGATCCGCGTATGATTCGGCAAGGCGGCGGACCGGGCGCTTCCCGATCGCCGCCTTTCTTTTTTTCTCGACACAAAGTTCTTCATCCATGATCCCTCAGTCTTTCATTCAAGAGCTGTTGAATCGCATTGACATCGTTGAGCTCATCAACAAGGTCGTGCCTTTGCGAAAGACGGGGAAGAACTTCATGGCGTGCTGCCCCTTTCACAAGGAGAAGACGGCGTCTTTTTCGGTGAATCCGCAAAAGCAGTTCTACAAGTGCTTTGGCTGCGGCGCTTCGGGCAGCGCCATTGGCTTTGTGATGCAGTACGAGGGGCTTTCCTACCCCGAGGCCATTCGTCATCTGGCGGAAACGGTCGGCATGCAAGTGCCGGAGGAGCCGCAGGCGGCGGAGCGCCATGCGCACGCCAAGACCCTCACCGACCGCATGCAGATGGCCTGCGACTTCTACAAGGAGGCGCTGAAGACGAATCAGCGTGCGCAGGACTATTTGAAGGGGCGCGGCATCACGGGGGAGACCGCGGCGCGGTTTTCTCTGGGGTATTCGCCTGACGCGTGGCAGAGTCTCGAAAGCGTCTTTGGCGAACACTACAAAGACCCTGAGATGGAAGAGGAGCACGGCTGCGGACTTGTCATCGTCAACAAGGAGAAGGGGAGCCGATACGATCGCTTCCGCGGCCGCATCATGTATCCCATTCGCAATCCTCGGGGGCTTGTGATCGGCTTTGGCGCTCGCACGATGAACGGGGACGAGCAGCCAAAGTACCTGAACAGCCCGGAGACGGCGATCTACCACAAGGGGCTTGAGATCTACGGGCTCTACGAAGCCTGGAGCGAGATTCGCGCCAAGCAGCGCGCCATCGTGTGCGAAGGCTACATGGACGTGATTCAGCTTTCTCAGGCGGGCTTTCGAGAGGCCGTGGCGGCGCTGGGGACCTCGATCACGAGCGACCACGTGCGAAAGCTTCTCAAGTCCGTGGACAAGATCTACTTCAGCTTTGACGGCGACTCGGCGGGGCAGCACGCGTTAAGGCGCGCGATGGAGGCGGCGCTTCCTGCGGTGGGAGACGAGCATGAAATTCGCTTTGTGGTGCTTCCGCCAGAGCACGACCCCGACAGTCTCATCAAGGAGAAGGGGGCCTCGGCCTTTGAAGACGAGCTAAAGAAGAGTCTCCCCCTCACGCAGTTTTTTGTGAAGTCGGTTTCAGGCGACAAGGACCTCTCGACGGGGGAAGGGCGAAGCCAGTTTCTTGCGGAAGCAAAGCCCTTGGTCGTTTCGATGAGGGGCGCCCCCTTGCTGCGGCAGCAGCTTTTGTCCGAGCTTGCCATGTACGCCCGCATGACAGCCGACGAGCTTGCCCAGGTCTTTGGCATTGTGGAGGCCAAGCCCGCCCTTTTGGCGATGCCGGCGGCGCGCCTCATCACGGGAAAGCCCGAGTGGAAGCGGCGCCCCGGCGCCTGGAAGGCGGGGCAGCGGTCGGCGCCTCCGGTGGAGCCTCGCGTGGGCGTCAAAGACAAGCGCGAGCGCCTGCTGCAGTACCTCGTGAGCTACCCGGCGCTCGCGATTGAATTCGGGCCCCGCATCGCCGAGGAATTCACCGACGCGACGGATGCGGTGGCGCAGCAGATCGTGGAAGTCTGGCGCACGGCGACGGCGGACGAAGCGCACCCTGTGGAGAAGCCACAGACTCTGATGGAGATGCTCGCCGCCAGCCCCTATGCCGCGCATTACCGCGAGCTTCTGGCGCAGGAAATGCTCGTGGAGACGCCGATGCCTGCGGCGCGGCAGGAGATTCACATGGCGCTGGCGCGCTTGGAAGTCGATCGCCTGAAGCAGCGCATGAACGAGATCGTCACATCGCCCAATCCGGACTTGAAGCGCTATGCGACCTACACGGCGCGATTGAAGGCGATTCAGCAGTCGATGACGGAAGCGGTGGAGCAGTACGATCGGACGTCCGGCATGGCGACGCTTTGATTTTTGGTTCAATTGATATAAATCAATAAACTGTAAAATTCAAAGACAGTCCAAATTGGATTTTGTGGGATAATCAGAAAACTTTTGGCGCCCGCGTTTTCATACCGGAGGAGACACGCCCAGGAGACGAGCGAAAGCCGTCGGAGGCGGGGCGCCGACAGAACAGATGTCGTGATCACGTCCACGAAATGCGTGCCCCCGAGATGCGAGCGGGCACCGAGGTTCAGCCCTTGGCCTTAAACGAGTGACGCGACATGGAGGCTCCCCGCAGGATCGGCAAACGCGCTTTTGCCGCGGCTGGGAGAAACACCATCCGGCAGAAACGGCGTTCGAGTGCGCATCTCGAGCGTCTGGCACAAACATTATCGGCGTGAAGAGGGCATTGCACTGACAGTGAAAAGCACTTGAAGCGGTTTCTTTGATGAAAGAAGCCGCTTTTCGGCGTCCCTGTCGTTGCACTCCTCCGAAAGGCACGAAAAACTCACGATATTTGACCATGGCGAAGAAAGAAACGAAGAAGACGAAGGCGGGCGCGGGCGACTCCATCATGGAGTGGCTCGCAAAGAATCCGAGCCTGCACGTTGAAAACGACATCGTGATGACGGATGAGGCCGAAACGAAGTCCGCGAAGGCGAAGGCTTCGAAGGCAAAGAAGACCGAGAAGGCTGACAAGGTCGAAAAGGCGGAGAAGCCTGCCAAGGCGGTGAAGGCTGAAAAGACGGAAAAAGCCGAAAAGCCCGCAAAGAAGACCGCGGTGAAAAAGGCGGAAAAAGTGGTCGCGGAGCCCGCGGCGGAAGCGGTCGAAGAAAAGAAGCCCGCTAAAAAGGCGGCGAAGAAGGCCGCCAAGCCCGCGGCGGCGGAAGCCCCGGTCGAAGCGCCTGCCGAAGAAAAGAAGCCAGCGAAGAAGGCGGCCGCCAAGAAGGCCGTGAAGGCTGAAGTCGAAGCGGCAGAAGAAGAGAAGAAGCCCGCCAAGAAGACGAAGGCGAAGGCGGAGAAGACGGAAAAGGCGCCCAAAGCCGCCAAGACCGTGAAGTCTGCCGCGAAGAAGGGCAGCAAGAAGGCGGCCGCTTCGGAAGTGGAGGACGACGAAGACGCGCCCTTTGATGAAGACGCGGTGCCCGAAGCTGACGACGAAGGCGGCGAAGATGCGGACGAAGAGCTCGCGGCGCTTGACTTGGAAAAGTTTGCGGATTCCGTGGAAAAGGCCGAAGGCGGCGTCGTGATACCCGTTGAAGGCGAGGAAGAGGAAGGCGCGGGGTCCGGCAACGGCTACAGCGCTCTCGTGCGCATGGGCCGTCAGCGCGGCTGGGTCACGATCGCGGAAATCAACGACAAGCTTCCGGACAATGCGATCCGCACCGAAGAAGCGCTTTCCGAGCTGACGGATCAGCTGGGCCGCTTGGGCATTCAGGTCTTTGAAACCGCGCCGAGCGAAGAAGACATCATCATGAACGAGCCCGTGGGCGATGATGAGGACATCAGCGAAGAAGATGCCGCCGCCATGCTCACCCCGGAAGAAAGCGCGGGCTTGTCAAAGGACCCGCTGCGCGCGTACCTGCGCGGCGTGGGCGCTCACAAGCTCTTGACGCGCGCAGGCGAAATCGAAGTCGCAAAGTCGATTGAGCAGTACACCGGGAAGCTTCTCTCGGCGGTGATTCAGCACCCGATGGCCGTTGCTGAGCTCGTGAAGCAGACGGAGCTCTTAAAGAGCGACGACTCCGCGATTGACCAGGTGATTGACGGCTTCACCGACACGCAGGACATGGCGGACATGGGGGACGATGACGGCGATGTGAAGAACGCCGTTCAGACCGACATCGGCGCCGCGGCCATGACGAGCGAGCAGCTGGACGAGATGAAGGAGCGCGCGATCGCTCTCTTTGCGGATTGCGACAAGGAGCTGGGCGTCATTCAGAAGACGTTCGGCGTGAAAGGCAAGGAAAAGCAGTACGCCGCCGCCCGCGCGCACATTGCGCAGGCGTTGGCGCCTGTGCGCTTTGCGGTGAAGGAGGTCATGCACCTGGCGGACCTCATCTCCACTCACACCGAGAAGGTGAACGACATCCTGCGCCGTCTGCGCGGCGTGATGGTGGAAAGAAGCGGCATGCCCGTGGATCTCTTCTTAAAGAGCATGAACGAGCGTTGCATGGACAAGGCGTGGATTGAGGAGCTGATCGCCGCGGGCGCGCCCTATTCGATCCGCCTCAAGGTGAACCGGGACCTCATCAATCACTTGCAGGATGAACTCGCCCAGGCGGAGAAGGCCGCGTTGCTCACGCTGCACGATCAGCGCGACCTTTCGCGCCAGATCAAGCTCGCGCAGACAAACCTTGCCAACGCCAAGGCGAAGATGATCGAAGCGAACCTGCGTCTCGTGATCTCGATTGCGAAGGGCTACGTGAACCGCGGCCTTGCGATGACCGACCTCATTCAGGAAGGGAATCTTGGCCTCATGAAGGCCGTGGACAAGTTCGAATACCGCCGCGGCTACAAGTTCTCGACCTACGCCACGTGGTGGGTTCGCCAGTCCGTGACGCGCGCCGTCGCTGACTACGGCAACACGATTCGCATCCCGGTGCACATGACGGAGTCCTACAACAAGATTCGCCGCGTGCGCCAGAAGATCCTGCAGGAGACGGGCCGCAATCCTTCGGATGCGGAGCTCTCGAAGCTCTCTCAGGTGCCCTTGGCGAAGGTGCAGATCCTCATTCAGGCCATGCGCGGCGTGGAGTCGATCGATGCGCCGATCGGCGACGACGAAGACGCGCGCCGCATCGACTTCGTGAAGGGCGAGGAGACGGACGATCCGCAGGTTCGCTTCTTGAAGACCGCGATGGAAGGCGAAATCCAGCGCTGCCTGGGCGAATTGCAGCCCCGAGAAGCGCAGGTGCTGCGCCTGCGCTACGGCATTGGCACGAACCATGACCACACCCTCGAAGAAGTGGGCCAGGCCATGGGGCTCACCCGCGAGCGCGTGCGCCAGATCGAAAGCGCCGCCATCCGCCGCCTTCGCAGCCAGGAATTCCAGGAGCGCCTGCGCGACCATTCGGAAAACGGCTAGTCCGTTCTTTCTGAAGTGAAAAAGCCGCCCGTCGTCTGTGAGATGCCGGGCGGCTTTTTTTGTGGAGCAAACGAAGGGCGGGGACTTGAAAAAATTTTTCACGCTTTTGTATTGGCTTCACGGCAAAAATTCCTACAATGCGCGGCGAAAACGCGCTCGCCGGAGGCGTTTTCTGCTACAGTGAAAGACTGCAGTAAAGGCCTTTTTTCTGTTCCGTTTTTTGAGTCCCCCGCTTATGGAACACTCCATGCCGCTTATCTCCACGCTCGCCCTGGCGTTTGGGCTGGCGCTCGTCTTTGGCTATCTCGCTGAACGAATCCGAATGCCCGCGCTGGTGGGCTACCTCGTCGCGGGCATCATGTGCGGCAAGAGCACGTGGGGGCCGGTGGCGGACATGGAGGTGGCAAGCGAACTGATGGAAGTGGGCGTCATGCTCCTCATGTTCGGCGTGGGGCTGCACTTTTCGATCGCGGACCTTCTCAGAGTCAAAAAGATCGCCGTGCCGGGGGCCGTCTTGCAGATGGTCTCGGCGACGGTGCTCGGGGCCTGGATGGCGCACGAGTTCTGGTCATTTCCGATTCCGTCGGCGGTGGTGTTCGGCCTCTGCCTTTCTTGCGCGTCGACGGTGGTGCTCTTGAAGGCGCTGGAACTGCAGGGCACGCTGAACACGATTGACGGCCAGATTTCGGTGGGATGGCTCGTGGTGGAGGACATCGCCTGCGTGCTGATCCTCGTGCTGCTGCCCCCGTTTGCCCAGGTCTTTAGCGGCGAAGCGGCCTTCACCTGGACTTCGGTCGCGTGGTCGGTGCTGATGACGATCCTGCAGGTCGCGGCCTTCGTGGCGGTGATGCTTTTGGTGGGCCAGCGCTTCATTCCGTGGGCCCTGATGCAGGTCGCCAAGACTGGGAGCCGCGAGCTCTTTACGCTCTCGCTTCTGGCGGGGGCGATCGGCATCGCCTACGGCGCCGCGATCGTCTTTCACGTGAGCTTTGCGCTGGGGGCGTTCTTTGCGGGCATGGTGATGCGCGAAAGCCGCTACGCGCACCGCGCGGTGGTGAATTCTCTTCCCTTGCAGGACGCTTTCTCCGTGCTCTTTTTCGTAGGCGTGGGGATGATGCTGGACTGGCACATTCTCGTGGACGAGCCGCTCGGGGTGCTCACGGTGCTGGGCATCATTCTCTTTGGGAAGTCCATTTCGGTCTTTGTGCTCGTGCACTTCATGGGCTACCCCCTGCACACCACCTTGAGCGTCGGGGCGGCGCTGGCGCAGATCGGCGAATTCACGTTCATTCTGGCAAGCCAGGCGATCAGCCTGAAGCTGATGGACGCGTCCGTGATGTCGATGCTGGTCGCCGCCTCCATCATTTCGATCGCCTTGAACCCCTTGGTTTTTGCCGGCACGAAGCCCGTGCGCCGCTTCATGACGCAGCACTTTGCCTGGGCGCGGCGCGCGGCGATGGCGGTGGATCCTCTGTCGGTGCTGCCGCAGCAGACGCCGAGAAAGCTTTTGGCGGGGCAGGTCATTCTGGTGGGCGAAGGCGTCGCTTCCGGCATGCTGATGGAAAAATTGATCGCAAAGGACATCCCCTTCGTTAGCGTCGTTTCGACGCCAGAGATGGCGCAGGAGCTGCGCAACGACAACCGCGCCGTGATTCAGGGCGATCCCTCGGATCCGATGGTGCTCGTGCAGGCGCACATAGCGTCCGCCCTTCTTCTCGTGATCGCGGCAAGCGACGCGCTGAATCTGCCGAAGATCGTGGACATGGCAAAGCAATTGAACCCCGACATCGAGGTGATGGTGCGCGCCAAGGACGGCGATCAGGCCGAGGAGCTCAAGAAGGAAGGGCTCGAAAACGTTTTCAACGATCGCGAGGCGGTGGTGGAAAGCCTGGCGGGCGCCATTTACGAGCGCTACGAGGGCGAAGACGAGGAAGCGGAGCCTTCGGGCGGACACTAAAGGGAGAGGCGGCATGGAATTCAATCTGGCCTGGGCCTGGCTCATCGCAGGACTCCTTTTGGGCGGCTCCGAAATCGTCACGGGCACGTTCTATCTTCTGGTGCTGGGCGTTGCGTGCCTAGCGGGAGCGCTCGCCGCGGCGGCAGAAATGTCGCTTGCGTGGCAGTTTGCGGCCTGCGCGGTGCTCGCGGTGGCGGGGTGCCTGCTCGTGCATCGATTGAAGAAGACCGATGCCGCCGACGAAAGCCGGCGGCTGCAGAATCCCGATGTGGGGCAGCGCGTCGTGATTGACGCCGTCGCTTCAGACGGAACGGCGGACGTCCTCTACCGCGGCAGCCACTGGAAGGCGGTGCCCGAGGCGGGCGCGGCGCTTTTGGCGGGGCCCGCCGTCATTGTTCGCCTTGACGGCGCGCGGCTCGTGGTGAGACAGTAATCCATTCATTATCAATAAGGAAAGGCAAACGTCATGTCCAGCTTTCTTGTTTTTTCCGTGGTGCTCGCGGTGATCGCCGTGGCGTTCGTGACGCAGTGCATCAAGGTCGTCCCGCAGCAAAACGCCTGGGTGGTGGAGCGCCTGGGGAAGTTTCATGCGGTGCTCAATCCTGGCTTGAACTTCATCATCCCGTTTGTGGACCGCGTGGCGTACCGCCACAGCCTGAAGGAAGTGCCCTTGGACACGCCGAGCCAGGTCTGCATCACGAAGGACAACACGCAGCTCTCCGTGGACGGCGTGCTCTTTTTTCAGGTGACGGACCCGCAGCGCGCGAGCTACGGCACGAGCAACTACATCATCGCCATCACGCAGCTCGCGCAGACGACGCTTCGCAGCGTCGTGGGCCGCATGGAATTGGACAAGACCTTTGAAGAGCGCGACCTCATCAACAAGACCGTGGTGTCCGCGATCGACGAAGCTGCCTTGAACTGGGGCGTGAAGGTGCTTCGCTACGAAATCAAGGACTTGACGCCGCCCGCGGTGATTCTTCAGGCGATGCAGCAGCAAATCACGGCCGAGCGCGAGAAGCGCGCGGTGGTGGCGGCCTCCGAAGGCAAGAAGATGGAGCAGATCAATCTCGCCACCGGTGAAAAGGAGGCGGCGATCGCGAAGTCTGAAGGCGAAAAGCAGGCGGCCATTAATCAGGCCGAAGGTCAGGCGGCGGCGACGCTGGCGATGGCAAAGGCGACCGCCGAAGCTCTGCAGCGCGTGGCGGAGGCGACGACCGCGCCGGGCGGCATGAACGCCGTGAACCTGCAGGTCGCGGAAAAGTACGTGGAGGCCTTCGGTCAGATCGCGAAGACCGGGAGCACCTTGGTCGTGCCCGCGAACTTGGGCGACATGAGCACGCTTGTCGCGAGCGCGATGAAGATCATGGGCGGCGTGAAGGACGCCCCGAAGGCGATTCAATAAAAAGGACGGCGCAAAATGACGGAAAGCGAAGCAAAGCCTCAAGAAAAGAAGACGCGGCCCGTGCAGGATTTGTCGGATCCCGGCACGATTTACTCCTTGTGCTTCTCCTGCGTCGAAGAGCAGGCGGGCATCATGGAGCAGCTGATTTCAGGCGAAATGGACGCGCGCGCCGCCGCGCAGGCCCACACGGACATGGCGGGAAAGCTTGCCGCCATTCTCTGCGGGCGGCTGCCGGAATTCTTTGCGCCCGCGCCGGGCTGGAACGGCGACGCGATCGGCGTCTTCTTAAAGGGCGTCTTTGAAGATGAAATCAAGACGATGGACGAGGAAAACCGCGAGCTTTTCTTAAGCGACCCCTCGGCCGCCGTCTTTTACGCATCACTCAAGCTGCAGCGCGAAATCACGTCGCTTTTGTCGGACGAGCACGCTCGAAGTGATGATGAGGCGGAGGCGGGCGGACGGCGCGTGCACGACTTGTGCGTGAAGTGGACGCAGCTCTTCATGGTGCACCCCGAAGCCTGCGCAAAGCCGGAGGCCTCATGAGCTGCCCCTCCTGCCGAGGCCGCTGCTGCGGCGACTTTTCCACGAAAGCCGAGGGACTTCCGAGCCTCGTGAGCATCGAGGTCGTGGGGGACCTTCTCTCTCAAGCCGTGAAGAACACCGCGATGAGGAGCGAAGCGACGGCCGCGGGCGACATGTCGCCCGAAGAGCTGCAGGCGGCGGACGCCAAGCTTGCGGACTGGCTCGGCACCACGTTTGCGGGTGGGAATGCCCATTTCGCTTCGGGCGAAGACTGGAACCCGAACGGACTTGGAACGTACCTTGCGGACATGATCGGCGCAGAGATCCGGTCGGTGACGGGCGCCGTGCCGGACGCCCCCGAAGAGGTGATTTATTCAGCGGCCGCGGTCTTCATGACGGAGCTCTACGCCTTCCTGCAGGACTTTGCGCGCGGGGGCTTTTCTGTGGCGGGCGCCGAACGAACGCCGATGGGCGCCGCCTTCATCAATCGCTGGGCGCGTCTTTTGACGGGCGCCCCGGCGGAAACGCTGCAGTAGGGGCGCTATGGCATTCTTTGAAAAAAGCGCCTTGAAGGACGGGGTCGCCCCCCGGGAAGTCTGGGGCTGGGCCCTCTTTGATGCCGCTAATTCCGGCTACAGCACCGTGGTGCTCACCGCCGTCTTCAACGCCTATTTTGTGGGCGTCGTCTGCGGTAACGCCGACTGGGCGACGTTCCTGTGGACCACGGTCGTTGCGGCGAGCAACTTGGCGTGCCTCATCGCCATGCCGGGCATCGGCCGCGCGGCGGATCGCCGCGGCAACAAGAAGCGCTGGTGCTTTCTGGCGACGGCGGCCTGCATTCTCGCCACCGCCGCGCTCGTCTTCTGCCGCGAAGGGGCGGTGCTTCTTGCGGCGGCGCTCGTCATCGTGAGCAACATCGGGTATTCGATCGGCGAGTCGCTCAACTCCGCCTTCTTGCCGGAACTCGCCAAAAAAGAGGCGCTGGGGCGCGTCTCCGGCTGGGGATGGTCTCTGGGGTATGGCGGAGGCTTGGTGACTTTGGCGCTTTGCCTCGGGCTTTTCGCGATCGGCCGGGCGTTTGGCGTCACCGAAAGCGAGATGGTGCCTGCCACGGGCCCCGTGACGGCCTTGGTCTTTGCGGTGACGGCGGTGCCGTTTTTTGCCTGGGTGAAGGAGCGCAGCGCGGCGCAGCCCGCGGCCGCTAGTGAACCTCATGGCTTTTTTGAAGCCTTTTCCGAAGCAGCGGCCGCCGTGAAGGTGCTGCCCGTCTTTCGGGACTTCGGCCTATTGACCGTGACGGGCTTTCTCTATCAGTGCGGCATTGCGACGGTGATTGCGCTGGCGGCCGTGTATGCCGAAGCGGTGATGGGCTTTACGGTGACGCAGACCCTCATTCTCGTTCTTTTGGTGAACATTACGGCGGCGCTGGGGGCGTTTTTCTTTGGCTACGCGCAGGATTGGTTAGGGCACAAGCGAGCGCTTGCGGTGACGCTCGCGGTATGGATTGCGATGGTGGTGCTTGCCGCCGCGGCCGTAAATGAATGGATGTTCTGGCTGGCCGCCAATCTAGCGGGCCTGGCGATGGGCTCGAGTCAGTCCGCCGGGCGCGCCATGATCGGGGTGCTGGCGCCAGAAAAGCGCCGGGCCGAATTCTTCGGGCTCTGGAACATGGCGCTCTGGCTTTCGGCGGTGGTGGGGCCGATCACGTACGGCGCCGTGAGCTGGGCGACGGGCAACAATCAGCGCGTGGCGATTCTCGTTCTGGGGCTCTTTTTTGCGGCGGCGCTCCTGACGCTCTCGCGCATTGACCTTGCGCGCGGCGCTCGGGCCGCAAAGGCCGCGGACAGCGAAACGAATTCAAGCGACTAAAGACAGGCGGGGCGCTGCAAGAGGCGGCGCTTCGGAGGGAAAACATCGTCAACCACCCCTGCCTAAAGGCAGAGGCTTGTGAAAGCAAGCCTTGATTGACTAGCCCCAGTGAGGAGAAATCTGAACTACGTTGGTTGGGAATGCATAGGCACCGTGGGATGTCAATCCTAGTCCCACGCTCTGCGGCCCGTGATTAAAAGCACTGAGAGGCAGGTGCGGTGTTGCGGGCAAGAAACC
>CAVACW010000081.1:0-12803 GCA_963587345.1 uncultured Oscillospiraceae bacterium
TGTATCAAGCTCGGGAGAGTATCATATTGACGATGTTGATGTCACATTTCCGACCGCACCGAAGGCCACTGCTTGAGTGCTTCAGTTTGCATTGTCAAATGTCACTTGATTGCTCGAGCATGCGCACCTAAGAAATTTTTGGGGTCTTCCGCGTATTTTGATACCTTCCACATTTTTGGATTTGGACGGCCGTGAAAATCCATAAACTAAGCGACAACAACCTTCACAGCGCTGAACTTTTCCCCGAAATTGCTGTTACATCATACTCGAAGCATATTAAACATTGCATTAGCATCAAAAGCTTCGTCAGCAGCCGGCACGCCGCTTACAGAAACACCTTCAGTAAGACGTTCGCGCCAGACAAGCGCAGTCTGAAGAAAATTTTCCACTAGCACCGGAAAATTCTGTGGGGTAAGCAACGTCAAATGCCTCACGAGTTGCAACGTCACAAAATGACATTCTTCATCCACAGAAAGAGTTGCTCCTCGAGTCTCCTTGAAAAAATACTGCCCCTTCAAAAGCTGAAGATAGATGGCCTCCCTGTTCTCCTCCGGCAAATCAGCAATGCAAGTCGTTACCAGAACCTGTTGTGCATCCGCCAGATAGCTAAACATTAACAGGAAATCCCCTATCCGCAACGTTATGTCAAGTTTGTCGTTAGAGACTTCCTTCTGAGCGTCGCTCCCCAGAACAATCCCGTCAATAAGACGGTTCAGATGATCTAACATATTTGCTCCTTACGATTAAGAGCATGCCAATTTTTCGACGGTAGTTCTTAAGCATGCCCCGAATAAACGCCGGCTTTGGCAAGAATTCTTGCCAAAAACGGCCCTACTACCCTTTTAATCTGTTAATCGGCGGGCTCACTGTAGCACAGGCCCGCGATCGTTATGATGTTTACAAAATTAAATTGTTTCTGTCGATTTTTAGGTAATATACAAATTTATCATATATTTTGCGTGAATTTTTAGATAACAAGCCGCATCAAGATAGTACATCCAGCACCTGTAAAACCCCCTGTTTTGCCGTGTTTCAAGAGCCGGTTGCGACTAAAATAGATAGCTCTTGCCTTTCTGGAGACCGATCTCGCCGCACCCCGTGCAAGCCGGCTTTCCGCCTTCCGGCACGGCATAACCCCCTTCACCCAACGCCCAAGCTCCTTGCACCATGTCGCTCACCCGTTTTCCTGAAGATCTGACCGTCCTCCCGGAGTTTCTCGTTCGCACCGCCCGCATCTGGCCGGACCGCGAGGCCTACCGCTGGTTTGACTATCCCACGAACGACTGGATGAGCCTCACCTGGCGCGAGTTTTCCGAGCGGGTGCTGCGCTGGCGCAAGGCGTTCGCCAAGCTCGGACTCAAAAAAGGGGACAAGGTGGCGATGCTTCTGCCGAGCTCAGTGGATGCGCTCACCTTTGACCAGGCGGCGCTCGCAAACGGCCTCGTCCCAGTGCCTCTGCACGCGAGCGACACCGCCGGCAGCTCCCGCTTCATTCTGGACGACTCGGAAGCGAAGTTCCTCGTCACCGTGAGCCTTGCGCGCTGGCACAGTCTGGCAGAAGCGGGCGGCGACCTTAAACACTTGGAGCGCGTCGTCTTCACAAACGACACCGACGTCGGCACGACGTTTGACCACATTCCCTACGGGGGGCTCGAGGAGTGGCTTGCCACCGGCAACGACGTGACCGAACTGCCCGAAGGGCCGAAGCCCGCGGACCTTGCCGCCATCGTCTACACCTCAGGCACCACCGGCCGCCCCAAAGGCGTGATGCTCACCCACAAGAACGTCGTCACCAACGTGCGCCAGACGTGGAACATCGCAGAGGCGAACGAAGAGGACGTGATCCTCTCCTACCTCCCTCTTTCTCACACCTTTGAGCGCACCGTGGGCTACTACCTGGGCGTTGCAACAGGGGCGGCGCTCGTCTTCTCGCGCGGCGTCAACCAGCTCCGAGACGACCTCTTTGACGTGCGCCCCACCCTCATGAGTTCGGTCCCCCGCGTCTACGAGCAGTTCTACAACCACTTCGTCACCTTAAAGGGGAAGATGTCCGCCAAGAAAGCCTTCTTCTTTGAGTGGACGCGCGACATCGGCTGGCGGCGCTTCTGCCGCGCCAACGACCTCCCTGTGCCCAAGTCGGTGAGGGGCTTCATGGACAACCTGATGTGGGGGTACTTGAACCGCCGCGTCGCGGGCCCCGTGCGCGAATTCTTCGGCGGCCGCATGCGCCTCATGTTTTCGGGCGGCGCCGCCTTGAACCAGACCGTGGCGCAGTTCTTTCTTGCGATGGGGCTTCCCATGAACCAGGTCTACGGCCTCACGGAAACCTCCCCCATCATCAGCGTCTGCCGCCCCATGGGCAACCACCCCACGTCCGTGGGCGAGCCCGTCGCCTGGACCGAAGTGCGCCTGGGCGAAAACGACGAGCTTCAGGTGCGAGGCCCGCAGGTGATGGCGGGCTACTTCAAGCGCGAAGCCGACACCAAGGCGGTCTTCACCGACGACGGCTGGTTCAAGACGGGGGATCAGGCCGATCTCACCGACGGCGGCCGCATCCGCATCAAGGGGCGCATCAAGGAGATCGTGGTGACGAGCACGGGTGAAAAAGTGAGCCCGGTGGATCTTGAATTCGCGATTCAGGAGGACTCGCTCTTTGATCAGGTGATGATCGTGGGCGAAAACCGCCCCTACATCACTTGCCTCGTGGTGCTGCACGACGAGAAGTGGAAGGCACTCTGCGCCACCTTGCAGGTAGACCCGAACGACCCTTCGACGATGGGCTGCCGCGACGTGCGAAACGCCGTTCTAAAGCGCATCAAGACCGCCACGCGCGACTTCCCGCGCTACGGGCAGCCCCGCAA
This sequence comes from uncultured Oscillospiraceae bacterium, assembly GCA_963587345.1. Taxonomy (GTDB): domain Bacteria; phylum Pseudomonadota; class Gammaproteobacteria; order Burkholderiales; family Burkholderiaceae_F; genus Duodenibacillus. The sequence continues at coordinate 2,862 of CAVACW010000081.1, forward strand.
CGTCGCCGTCGTCCCCGAAAAGTGGACGGTTGAAAACGGCCTGCTCACCCCGACGCAGAAGCTGCGGCGCCGCCAGATCGCCGACCGCTTTGCGCAGGAAATCGAAGCCCTTTACACCGCACGGACCTCCCGATGAGCCCCCGCCTTTTTGACAGCCACGGCCACATCAACGCGCCGGAATTCGCCGCAGACCGCAGCGCCGTCATCGCCCGAATGAAGGAAGCGGGCCTCATTGGCGGCACCGTGATTGGCTGCGACGAGTCGGAAATCGAGCTCGTGGCGACGATCGTGCGGGAAAACCCCGGTTTTTTGCACGGCGCCTGGGCCCTGCACCCCGAGTACGAGGTGACGCCCGAGCGCCCTGAGGTCTCCTTGGAGCGCATTCTGGAAGTCTGCTCGGCCCCTGAAATCATCGCCGTGGGCGAAACGGGACTCGACTACCACTGGTGCAAGGGGGACCTCGCCTGGCAGAAGGCGCGCTTTCGCCGGCACATCGAGGCGGCGAAGATTCTTAAAAAGCCCGTCATCGTCCATGCGCGCGAAGCCGAGGAGGACGCGCTCACGATTTTGAAGGAAATGCACGCGGGCGACGTGGGCTTTGTTCTGCACTGCTTCGGCGGCACGACGGACTGCGCCTTGGCCACCGTGGACGCTGGAGGCTTTGTGGGCTTTACAGGCGTCGTCACCTTCAAGAGCGCGGCAGATCTGGCAGAAACCGCGCGACAGGTGCCGCTTGCGAATCTTCTCATTGAAACCGACTGCCCCTACATGGCGCCCGTCCCCTACCGCGGCAAGCGCAACGAACCGGCGTTCGTCGCCAAGGTCGCCGAAAAGATCGCGGCCGTGAAGGGCCTCACTTATGACGAAGTCGCTGAAGCGACGACGTCGAATGCTTTGAAACTTTTTTCTCTCTGACATGCGTACTCTTATTGTTGCACTGGCTGTCACCGCAGCCATCGCGGGCTGCTCCTCCGCCCCCCAGACAAACGACTTCGGCGTCGTGGAAAACGCCGCCGTAACCATAAAGAAGACGGGCCCCGAAGAAACGTGGGCGAACTTTGCGGGCGCGGTGGAAAAGAACCGCGCCGACGTGGTGGCCTCGATGGTGAAGGACGGCGTCTCGCCCAATACCCTCGTCGCTGACGGCGATCCCGCGCTCGTGCGCGCCCTGCGCTGGGACAACGCGGCCGTCGTAGACGTCCTTTTGAAGGCGCCGGGGCTTGACGTGAACGCCGAAAGCCGTCTGGGAGAAAACGCCCTGATGCTCGCGGTGTTAAAAGGCAACAAGGACCTCGCCCAAAAGCTCGTCGCCATGGGCGCCAACGTGAACAAGGACGGCTGGACGCCCTTGCACTACGCCGCAACCAACGGCCGCACGGACCTGATGCAGTGGCTCATCAACGAGGGCGCAGACGTCAACGTGCAGACGCGCGCTGGCGTCACGCCCCTGTACATGGCGGCACGCATGCCATCACGCCAGGCCGTGATGCTTCTTTTAAAGCACGGCGCCTACCGCGACCTCTGCACCGAACGGGGCGAATCGCCCGCTGCGGCCGCAACGCGCGCGGGCGACAAGGAATTGGGCGACTACCTTGCGGTGGAAAAATGCGTGAAGCCTGCCGCGAAGAAGTACGTCGAAACGCTCCCTAGCGCCGACGGCCGCGCCCGCATGATGATTCACCTTGAACCCGCGAAAAACGCGAAAAAGAAGTAAGCCATGAATCCGCAGGACGCCGCCCGCCGCTTTCCGTTGGAACTCCTTGCGCCCGCCCGTGACACGGAGGTGGCGCGCGCCGCGATCGACCACGGCGCCGACGCCGTCTACATCGGGGGCCCGGGCTTTGGCGCCCGGGCGGCGGCCGGCAATTCGCTCGAATCAATTGAAAGCCTCGCTGCGTGGGCCAAAAGCTACCATGCCCGCGTCTACCTCACGCTCAACACGGTGCTCTTTGACAACGAGCTCGATCAAGCCGTGAAGCTCGCGTGGGACGCCTACAACGCAGGGGTTGACGCCCTTATCGTGCAGGACATGGGGCTTCTCACACGAGAGCTGCCGCCCCTGGAGCTTCACGCCTCAACGCAGTGCGACATCCGCGCGCCCGAAAAGGCGGCGTTTTTAGATCGCCTGGGGTTTAATCAGGTGGTGCCCGCCCGCGAGCTCACGCTAGCTGAAGTTGCGGCGATTCGCCGCGCCATGGATCGCGCCCGCATTGAATTCTTCGTGCACGGCGCCTTGTGCGTCTCCTACTCCGGCCGCTGCTACCTCTCGTGCGCTGAAACGGGGCGCAGCGCGAACCGCGGCGAATGCGCCCAGCCCTGCCGCCTGCCCTATTCCGTCTACGACGGCGCGGGGCGAGAGCTTGCGGCGCGAAAGCATGTCTTAAGCCTCATGGACAACGACCAGAGCGCCAACCTGGAGGCGCTCATCGAAGCCGGCGTCACGAGCTTCAAGATCGAGGGACGTCTGAAGGACGCGGCCTACGTGAAAAACATCACAGCCTATTACCGAGAGAAGCTTGACGCCCTGATCACGAAGCGCACCGCAGACGGCTGGCGCGCGGCGTCGCTTGGGAAGACCGCCTTCACGTTCGAGCCCGATCCCCGCCGCACCTTCCATCGCGGTGCCACCGACTACTTTGTGAACGGACGGCAGCCGATGATTGCGCAGCTCGCGACCCCGAAAAGCACGGGCGAAGCCGTGGGGCGCGTCGTGCGTCTTGCGACGAATCCCGCCGCCGTGACGGTGAAGACCAAGGCCGCAATCGCCAACGGCGACGGCCTCGTGTACCTCGATCGCCATGAAGCACTCGCGGGCCTCGCCGTGAACCGCGCGGAAGCAAACGACGACGGCACCGTGACGCTTTTCCTGCACGAAAGTCTGGCGCACCACCCGGACCTTTCGGTGGGCACGGAATTAAACCGCAACAAGGACCGGCTTTTTGCCAAGACGCTGGCGGGCGACACCGCGCGCCGCGCCATCCCGGCAGACCTCGTCGTCACGGCTCGCCCGGGCGAACTTGCCCTCACGGCCCGCGCCGCCGGGAGCGAAGCCACCGTCGTGTTGCCCTTTGACGTGCAGAACGCCAAAAACGCCGAGCGAGCAAAAGAAAGTCTTTTGAACGCGATGAAGAAAACCGGCGACACGCCCTTTGACGCGGCGTCCGTTGCGTTGGACGCGTCGGCGATAGGGGCGGGCTTCACGCCCTTTCTGCCGATGTCCGTCGCCAACGGTCTGAGACGCGAAGCGCTCGAAAAACTCGCCCAAGCCGTGCGCGCGGCGCATCGCAGGGGCGTTCGAAACCCCGAGCTCCCCGACACGCGGTTTTCGGAGGATTCGCTTGACTTCCGAGGCAACGTTGCCAACGCCGCCGCTCAGGGCTTTTGGAAGGCGCACGGCGTCATTCGGATCGAGCCTGCGGCGGAAGCCGAACGCACGCCCTTGGCGACAACCGACTCCCTGATGCACACTCGCCACTGCGTCCGCTGGACGCTCGGTCTCTGCCCGCGGCAAACCAAGGGCGACGAAGCGGCGAAGGAACGCTTCAAGGCCATGAATGGCGGTCACTTGAAGCCCGATCCTCTGTACCTCACGGATGACAAGGGCCGGCGCCTCATCGCGCGCTTTGACTGCAAGGCCTGCGAGATGCACGTGGGCTTTGCGGGCGACGCTTTCCCGCCCCTTCGCTAATTGCCAGGCGCCCAAACAAAACGGCCGCCCTCGGGCGGCCGCTTTCGTTAGCGTGCAAGCGAAATTACTTCGCAGCCGCCGCCTGTTTTTCCTTCAGGAGATCGCGGATTTCCTGCAGAAGCTGCACGTCCGCGGGCACGGGGGCGGGCTTGGCGGCTTCTTCAGCCTTCACTTCCGCTTCCTTGTCCGCCAAAAGCTTCGCCGCCTGCTCTTCCAAGGTCTTTCTGACGAGCGTCACGATGCGGATGAGCCAGAAGATCACAAACGCCAGGAGCAGGAACTGCACGACGGCGGTGAGAAACGCGCCGTAGCCCAGCACCGTCGCGCCCGCTTTCGTGAGGGCTTCATAGGTGTAGGGGCCGGTGTAGTTCTCCACGGGCTTCAGCACGAAGAAGAGATTCGTGAAGTCGGGTTTTCCCACAAAGAAGCCGAGGATCGGGTTGATGACGTCCTTCACCATCGAGGAGACGATGTTCGAAAACGCCGCCCCGATAATCACGGCAACCGCCAGATCCATGACGTTGCCGCGGGATATGAATGCCTGAAAGTCTTTTAAAAAGCCCTTCATTTCGTGATGTTCCTTTGCTGTAGATTATTTTTTGTTCGTGCGATGCCGGCTGATGCATTTTTCCGCCGCCCGCCGGATCGCACGGCTCGAGACGGAGGCCCCGGAGACGACGTCCACGTCCGCTGACTGCGCGGCGAGGATGCGCTGAGGAATGATTTTAATCGCGCGGGCGGCGATGCCCGCCGTTTCGGAATGCTTCACGACGCGCACGCCCGTGATGGCCTCGTCGGTGAAAGTCACCTCCACCTTCACCGGGCCGCGCCCTGTGCGGCTTGACCCCGTGCAGACGCCGGGGTGAAACGAGGCGGCGCAAGTCGAGGCGCAGGCAGCCCCAAGCACCGCCGCGAGCCAAAGGCGCTTCACGAAGCCGCCTTGTCCGCATCAGGCGCAACGGGCGCGGCGTCCACGGGCTTCTCGCTCTTGGCGGGTGCCGCCTTCCCTTCCACCTTCGCGGGCGCCTTCAGCACCGTGTCGGGCGCGGGCTTCTCGTTCTTTTTCACCTTGCCGTCCTTCGTGAGCTTGGTGACAAGCACTTGGTCGATGCGGTTTGCGTCCACGTCCATCACTTCAAAGCGATAGCCCTTGTAGACGATGAAGTCAGTGCGCTTCGGTATGCGGCGCAGGCCGTACATGATGAAGCCCGCGAGCGTCTCGTAGGGCCGGTCTTCCGTGGGGATGTCGATGTCTAACGTATAAGCGACGTCGATCGTGGGGGTCGAACCGTCCACCAGCCAGCTGTTGTCGTCGCGCTTCAAAATCTGAGACTCCTCGGGCGTCACGACGAGGTCGCCCATCACCGTGCTCATCACATCATCGAGCGTGACGATGCCCACGACGATCGCGTACTCGTTCAGAATCACCGCGAAGTCCGTGCTCGTCTTCTGGAAGAACTTCAGAATTTCCGCCAGCGTGAGCGTGTCGGGCACAAACTGCACCGGATGCACGAAGGCGGAGTCCTTCAAAGACATCGGCTGATTGTCGATCACGCGACGCAGCACTTCCTTGCTGGAAATCACGCCCGTGATGTGATCGAGATCCTCGCGGCAGACGAGATAGCGGCTGTGCGAAGCGCTCGCGAGCTGCCGGCGGATGTCTTCATCCGTTTCCGTCTCAAGAAAGAACACGATCGACTCGCGCGGCGTCATCGCCGTCGTGATGTAGCGGTTCTCGAGGTCAAACACGTTTTCAATGACGGAAAGCTCCGCGGGCGCGATGATGCCCGCCGCGGCGCCCGCGCCGACGCTCGCCAAAATGTCGTCGCTCGTGATGCGGTCCTTGCGCTCGGCGCTGCCGCCCAAAAGCCGGATGAGGCAGGAGCTGCACCAGTCCAAAATCGTCACCAAGGGGCCGAACGCCTTGATGAGAAAGGCCATCACCCCCACGCAGTTCATAGCAATCTTTTCGGGGTTCGTGAACGTGAGGCGCTTCGGAATCAAGTCCGCAAAGATCACGAACGCCACCGTCACCGAAAAGAACGACACGAAGAAGGCGCTGCTTTGGGCATAGTTTGCCGGCATGAAGAGAAGAAATAGCTCTTCAAAATAAGGGGAGAACGTCTTGTCGCCCACGACGCCGCCCAAAATGGCGACGGCGTTCAACCCGAGCTGAATCACGGAAAAGAAGGAGCCGGGCTTCTCCTGCATGTCCATCACGCGCTTGGCGCGCGTCTCGCCCTTGTCCAAGGCGATCTGAAGACGGGAACGGCGGCTCGCCGCGAGGGCGATCTCCGCAAAGGAGAAGAAGGCGCTGATGAGAATCAAGAGCGCGAGGTAGGCGATTTTAACAAGAAGGTCTTCCATGCAAGCGGGCTCCAAAGTTAGCGGATAATTTTAGCATGGCCCCCCTTCCTTTAGAAAAGGAACTGAGGAAATCCCCCTAAATTTCAATCGCTAAAGGCACCAGAACGGTGCACTTTGCGCTGGTCTGGCCTCAGGCGCCGTCCCAACGATGCGAGCATAGCGTCTGGCTATCCCGCACCAGCCACATCAGCCCTGCTTCCGATCCGGCGACAGCGCTTTTCCCCTGAATTCAATGAGGCGCCTCTCGGTCTTATCGGGTCTGCCGCATCGTCTTTTCCAGCGTCAAGAGAAGCTTCTCTATCTCAATGGGCTTGGCGCAATGAGCGTTCATGCCGGCGGCAAGCGCCTCCTCCACGTCTTCAGCGAAGGCATTCGCCGTCATGGCAATGACGGGCAGACGCTTTGCGTAGTCCGTTCCGATCGCGCGGATCGCCCGCGCAGCGTCGTAGCCGTTCATGACGGGCATCTGGATGTCCATCAAGACGAAGTCGTAAGGCGCGCCTTCCGAGGCCTTCACCTTCGCCACCCCCGCCGCGCCGTTTTCCGCGGTCTCCACCACCATGCCCTCTTCTTCCAAGATGGCCACGGCGATCTCGCGATTGAGCGCATTGTCTTCCACCACAAGCGCCCGGCAGTCCTTGAAGTCGGCATGCGCCCCCTTCCCTGCTTCAAGCGCGCCCGGAGCCGAGCTCCCTTCGATGAGGTGATCAAGCCGCGCGCGGCACAGGGGCACGGCCACGACAACGGCGCCCGCCTTTTTAGCCGCGGCCGCCAAAGCCGACTCCGGCGCGTCCGTCACCGCCACGATGACGAGCGCCGGGTGCGCCGCACGGAGGCGGGCAATGCAGTCGGCCGCCCCCGGCCGGCAGGCGAGAATGAGCGACCCCGCCTCGTGAAGCGTCTCAAGGCTTTCCTCAATGTCCGTGGTCGTCTCCACCACGACGCCCTGCGCCGCGAGCAAAACCGCGGCGCGTACGGATTCTGCCGTGCTCACTTCCGCCACCACGCGTCCGAAGCGCTTCGGTGCCGGGAGAATGCCGTCTCCGGAGAGGGGGAGCGGCAGCGTCACCCTGAAGGTCGAGCCCTTTTCTGGCGCCGTGTCGATCGTGATCTCGCCTCCGAACATCTCCGTGAGGTTCTTCACAATCGTCATCCCGAGCCCCGTCCCCGTCACCTTCGTGGACGTCATGGTGTTGTCAGCGCGCTCAAAGGCGTCAAAGATCTTCGCCTTGAATTCAGGCGTCATGCCGATGCCGGTGTCACGGCACGTGAAAACAAAGCGCGGCGCTTTGCCAGACTGGCCGGCCACTTCCTCAAGCTTCATCGCCACCGTGCCGCCTGCGGGCGTGTACTTCACGGCGTTCGAGAGGATGTTGAAGTAGATCTGCCGCACCCGCAGCGAGTCGCTCACCACCCAGTCGTGCGTGATCCCCGAAAGGTCCAGCGTCACCTTGAGGTCTGCCGCCGTGGCGTTCGTCTTCACGAGATCCGTCACGTCAGTGAGCAGCTCCGCGATGTCAAAGGACTCGCTTTTAAGCGTCACCTTCCCGGACTCGATCTTTGACATGTCAAGAATGTCGTTGATGAGGCTCAACAAGTGCTGGCTCGCAAATTCGATTTTCGCAAGGCCTGCCCGCGCCCTTTCGGGATCATCGAGCGCCTTCTTCGTGATCGCCGTCATGCCGATGATGGCGTTCATCGGCGTGCGGATGTCGTGGCTCATGTTCGCGAGGAACAGCGTCTTTGCACGGTTCGCCTGCTGCGCCATCTCCAAAGCCTGCGAAATGCGGCGCAGCGTCTCTTCGTCCCGCGCCTTCTCCGCGTCCACAAAGCGCACAAGGAGCACCGCCTGTTCGCCCCCGCCGAGCGGCACCAGATGCACCGAGAGCCAGTGGTACTTGCCGTCGGGGAACTTCAATCGAAATTCCACCGGCGCAAATCGCCCGCCCGAGGCAAGCACCCGGCGGATGTTTTCAGGATCAAACATCTCCACCACATGCCGGTCCTCCTCGATCACGTCCTTCAAGGTGTCCTTGAAGAAGCCTTCCGGCGTGTCTTCCATCGTGCGTCCGAGGAGAATGTCCTCGTCCTGCAGGTAGACCGTGGACACCGTGTTTTCTGCGAAGTCCACGCGGCAGATGAGAGGATAGGACTCGGCGATGGCGGTCAAGAGGAGCTCGCGGTCCTCCTGATTCTCCGCGGCAATGCGGGCTTCGCGCTGGCGGCGGCCGGTGACGTCGCGGAAGGTGACCAGAAGGCGCTCCTCGCCCTCGGCGTCCCGAGCCTTGTCCAAAATGTAGCTCACCCAGATCAACCGCCCCGCCTTCGTCGTCACGCGGCACTCGCCCGAATGACGTATGCCATGCTCGGCCGTGTCCATCATGAGGAGCTCCACATTCGGGTAGTCCTCGGGATGCACGAGCTTCTCAACGTCCATCTTCTCAACATCGTTCCCGGCATCCAAAATCAGCCCCGCCTCAAAGTTCGCCTCCGACGTCGTGAAGGGGCGCTCGAGCCCCACGACAAGGAGCCCCTCGGGCACGGTGTTGAAGAGGTAGTCGGAATACGCGCTCTGCGCGCGAAGCCGCTCCATGTGGCCGCGGTTCACATACGCAAAGACGAGGACCACCACGCCGAAGATGAGAAGCGCCGCCGCGAGAAGCAAAAAGGTCACTGAAGCAATTTCACGGCTTTCAGCCTGCATCACCGACATCGGCACCTGCGCCACGATGTGCCAGTCCGTCTGCATCCTCACGGGCTGGTACACAAAGACTGTGAGGCGATGATTCTGTGTTAGCACCGACCAGCCCGAATGCCCGCGGGCGACGGCGTCGCGAAATTTCTCGACGAGCGCCTGCTCGGCCGCCTTTTCTCCCAGCCCGTCGTAGAGGCTGTGCGCCGTGCGATTGGTGGCGGAAGAGGTGCTTCGAAGAAGGATTTCCCCCGCATCGTCCACGACGTAGAGGGCGCCCCGCCCCTTGTAGAGCGGAATGGAATAGTCGTCAGCGACCGCGTTGACGCTCACTTCACGCGCGACAAACGCCTCTCGATTGTCAAAGAGGCTCACCGTCGCGTAGACGTTGAAGACACGCTCCCCGGTCACCGTGCTGTCATGCGGATTCACGATCCCCAGAGGCTTCGGGGAGCGACGCATCGCCTCCACCGCCTCCACGTCCGCCCGCTGATTGGCGCCCGTATAGCGGTCAAACCAGTCGCTTGTGTAAAAGGTGAAGCCCGGGTAGCGGTTCACCATGTCGGAGGCAACCTGCAGCTCCTCTTCGTCTCTGGCAGCCGCCACGATGTCCGAGAGCGACTTCAGCGTCCGGTAGGTTTCCCCAAGATTCGTCTGCAGCACTTTTGCCGCCTGGCTCGTGCTTTCCGTAACGCCGGCCACCTCCTCGCTCCAGAGCTTCTCTTCGAGATAGTTCTGATAGAACCACGCGCCCGCCAGAAGCGTCATCGCCAGAAAAATGATCGCCGCGGCGAGTTTGGCGTCATAGTGCTTGTCTGTGTTGTTTTTCATGCCAGGCCTCTCGCGCCAAAGCGCCGGCGCCAGGACGCCGCTTCATTTTCAATCATCCGCGCGCAGCGCGCTTCATCGGCGCCCTCAAGCAGCAGTTCCGAGAGCTTTGTGCCAATGCGGCAAACAGGCGCCGCCAGACGCGTGTCGCTCATGATGGCCAAGGGACGCTCTTCCTTGAAATGCCGCACGATGGGAGCTACCTCCTCCAAGTGCATTTGCGGGCTCGCCGCCAAGGGACTCAGCGCGCTGATGTCCCGAGAAAAGCGTTCGACATTCTCTGGCTGCGCCAGAAATCTCACCAACGCCACCGCGTTAGTTCGAAAGCTCCCAAATCTACCATCACGAGTCGGAGGAGCCTCGTTCG
>CAVACW010000082.1:0-12543 GCA_963587345.1 uncultured Oscillospiraceae bacterium
GCGGCCAGCTGGAATACGAGTCGCGGGGCGAAAACGCTGGCTTCATGGATCTGCTTTTGACGCCTCGCGAGAACAAGGCGTCGCCGACCTACGTGATCGAAGTGAAGCACCTCGCGATCGGTGCGGAGGACGCGGCCGTCGCTTTGGCGCTCGAAGATGCACGCCAGCAGGCGGTTCGGTACGCCGAAGGTGAAGCGCTTCGCGGTATCCCGAATCTGAAGCGCGTCGCCATCGTTTACAAAGGCTTGAAGATCGGCGCTTTGGATGTGGCGTGATTTTTTAAGCTGATTTTAATAAAACAGTGTGCTTTCTAATGAAAACAGCAGTTACATGCGATTTTGGGACAAAGGGGGGATGTCTCTGACCGGTCATGGCGAAACTGTCGCAGGCCAGCAGATTGTTGAGCGCTAACAATAAGTAATTTGCACGTGCACACTATGTGCAATAGGATGAGCAATACACAGTTTTGCACATAATGAGGAATTGCCATGACAGGACTTGCGGCGGTCAAGCCGGTAAACATAACTTTTCGCATGGACCCGGACATCAAGCGGCGCGCCGAAGCGTTGTATGGTGAGCTTGGCTTGAATTTAAGTACGGCTTACAACATGTTTGTTCGAGAGTCGCTTCGAGTGGGTGGATTGCCGTTCCAGCCCAAACTGTCCCGCGAGGAGCGGGAAAACGAAGAGGCTCGTCGAGAAACAGAAGAAATTTTGAGGAATCCCAAGGCGGCTCGGCGTTATACTTGCAAAGAATTCTTTGATTATATTGACGAAGCATGACGCTAAGCATTTCAGCTACGAATAAATTCAAACGCGATCTGAAGCGGGCTAAAGCCCGGCATTGGGACATGAACCGTCTCAAGGAAGTCGTGGGATTGTTGGCAGAAGAACAGCCGTTGCCGGCCAAGTTTCGCGATCATGGGCTGTCCAATAATTGGACCGGGTACCGCGAATGTCCTATCGAACCCGACTGGCTTTTGGTGTATCGCATCGACGGTGAAGCATTGGTTCTCGTGCTGTCTCGCACGGGAACGCACAGCGACCTGGACTTTTAGCTGAAGCCTGAGGTGAGGCAGTTTGGGATCGGCGGGAGAGCGAGTTCAAACGAGCGATAGAAACGCCGCCGTGCTCTGCGCCGCGCCCGCGGGATCGGCCAGGAAATGGTCCGTTTCGGCTTTCGTGAGCGCCGAAAGTCCGGCAATCGCCCGCCGCCGCGCTTCGTTCTTGCGCACGGCCTTCGCGACTTTGGCGAGAACCGCAAGGTTCAGCATCACCGCGGCGTTCCCGACGGCCTCCGGGAAAAAGACCGTGAAGCCGCGGCGGTCTGTCGATTGGACGATCGTCGCCGCCCGCTGGAGTCCCGGTATCGTCGCGGGGAGCGACGTCACGGCGAGCCGTCTTTCCTGCGGGCTCGTGCGCAGGACGGCCATCCCGCTCGCGAGCCCCGTGAGCGCTTTTTGCAGCGTCTTGGGGAGCGTCACCCCAGCGACGGCCGTCAAGATGCCGTCCTCCGCGTTGCCGTGAAGTTTTTCTGCGGGCGACGCCTCGGCGAGCGCCATTTCCGCCGCCATCACAAGCGGCGCCGCCGCCGCGTCGTCCGGTGAAAGCCGCGCCACCCAGTCGCAGCTTGCTTCAATCGCGGACTTGAAGAACGCCTTCTGCGCCGGTCCGCCTTCCGTCGCAACGATGGCGTTCCCATAAGCGTATCCTGGGGGAAGCTCGAAGGGCGCATCATCTGAAACGACGGCGAGAGTGAGCCGGTCCGCGTCAAAAACGAGCGGCGTCTGGAAGGCGCCGGGTTGTCCCGTCGGCCGCGCGAGCGCCGCAAGAAGCGTCTTTTGCACGAGCTGGCTCGTCTCTCGCGGGTTCAGGATGGCAAGAAACCGTCGGAAAGCTTCCGGGGACCAGCGGCCGGGCAGCGCCTCGGCGGTCTCGCCCGTCAGCTTTGCCAAAAAGTCGCGATGGGCGGCGTAAAAGCGGGCGGCGTCCTCCGTCGTCGCACCGCCCGCGAGCAACGCAAAGAAGACAGCGCAAAGGAGCGCGGTCACGGGGGCGGTCGAAGAGGGCGTCCCCGTGGTGCCCCCGAGGTTTTTGGCCTGAAAGGGATCGAGCCTGACCGGAGCGGCAAGGGGGGAAGCGGCGTCCGGTAATCCGGCGGGCGCCGCCAGTTCCGCCGCTTGCGCGGAAGCCGACGCTTCCGTTGCGGGTGACGGCGGTGCGAGGCGGTCCGCTAAAGCGGCGTGCGCCTTTACGAGCGAAAAGGCGGAGGCTGGCGTGAAGACGCCGTGTCGAATCATGCCGATCGCGAGGCGCTCGCCGGTTGCCGCGTCGTCCGCAAAGACGTAGCCCACGTCGGGATCGGCGGTGGGCTGCAGCTTCGCGCCGCGGGGAATTTCCGGAAATCGCTCGTAGTCGATCGGCATGATCTCGCTTTTAGTTTCTCAGGCTGTGAATCGGGGCGGGAATGCGGCCGCCGAGATTCGCAAACGTCGTGGAGTCGCCGCCCGGGACGCGGATCACCGCCGCTTCGCCGAGAAGGCCTCCGAACACCGCCTTGTCGCCCACGGTCTTTCCCGGCACCGGAATGACGCGCACGGCGGTGGTCTTTCCGTTGATCATGCCGATGGCGCTTTCGTCAGCGATCATGGCGGCGATCGTCTCGGCGGGCGTGTCGCCGGGGAGCGCAATCATATCAAGCCCCACGGAGCAGACGCTTGTCATCGCCTCGAGCTTTTCCAAGGTGAGGGCGCCGGATCGTGCTGCCGCTTCGATCGCGCTGTCTTCGCTCACCGGAATGAAGGCGCCCGACAGCCCCCCCACGTTCCCGGAGGCAAAGACCCCGCCTTTTTTCACGGCGTCGTTAAGCATCGCAAGAATCGCCGTCGTGCCGGGGGCGCCGATTGAAGAAAGCCCCAGCGTCTGGAAGATTTCGCCCACGCTGTCGCCCACGGCCGGGGTGGGGGCGAGCGACAAGTCTGCAACGCCGAAGGGAATGCCCATTTCCTTGGCGACATTGCGGCCGATCAGTTCGCCCACGCGCGTCACCTTGTAGGCGGTGTGCTTGATGACGTCGGCGATTTCCGACAAGGTGAGCTTGCGGCCGCTTTCCGCAATGGCGCGCTGCAGCGCCTTGTTCACCACGCCCGGGCCCGAGACGCCCACGTCGATCACGACGTCGGGCTCGCCCACGCCCAGATAGGCGCCCGCCATGAAGGGCACGTCCTGAGGAATGTTGCAGAAGATGACGAGCTTGGCGCACCCCAGGCCGTCGCGGTCGGCGGTCGCCTGCGCCACATCCTTCACGCGTTGCCCCATGAGGGCGACGGCGTCCATGTTGATGCCCGCCTTGGTGGAGCCCACGTTGATGGAGGAGCAGATGCGGTCGGTTTCCGCCAAGGCTTGCGGCAGCGAGTCAATGAGGTTTCGCTCGCCCGGCGTCATCCCTTTTTCAACGAGCGCGCCGAAGCCCCCGATGAAGTTGACGCCCACGTCCTTGGCGGCGTCATCCAACACCTTGCAGGCTCGCACCATCTGGTCTCGGGTGAACCCCGCGCCCACGGTGCCGATGGGAGAGACGGCGATGCGCTTGTTGACGACGGGGATGCCGTAGCGGTCTCCCACCATGTCGCAGGTTTCCACAAGGCGCTTCGCGTACTTGCGGATCTTGCTTCGCACCTTCACTTCGAAGACGTCGAAGTCGTGGCTCGCGCAGTCAAAGAGGTTGATGCCGAGCGTCACCGTGCGAACGTCGAGGTGTTCGCTGCGGAGCATGTTGATGGTGGACAGTACTTCACGTTCGGAAAGCATGACGTTTTCTCTTCAAGGAATGGTTAGATGACTTCAACGCGGTGCACGGCTTCAAAGATCGCGCGGTGCTGCATCGTGAGGTGCAGGTTCATCGACTTTGCGCGCTCAAGCAGCACGCGGTGCAGGCTCCGGGTGTCGAGGTCCTTGGGGATGCTCACTTCAAAGACCTGCATGGAGGACGCATCGCCCAAGGGGAAGGCCTGCAGCGCCTCGATGTTGATCCCCTGTTCGCCGAAGATGTGCGCAAACGTCCCCACGATGTCGTTTCGGTCGGGGCCGTAGACGCTGATCACAAAGGGCTCGGCCGTTTCCGACATCGGCGTCGCGGTCTCCGCGTCGCGCGTGATGAAGGAAAGCGAGAGCTTTTTCGCGGCGGCCGCCTTCTTGAGCTCTTCCGTGAGGCCGTCGTTGGTCATCCCTTCGGGGCGCTTCACGAGATAGATGCCGGCGAACTGGCTTGAGAGCGCCGCCTGCGTCATGCGGATGATGTTGCAGTCAAGGCGCGTCAGAACGCTTGAGACGCACGCCACGATTCCGGGCTGGTCCCGGCCGATGACAGCGACAAGGATGGGGGTGGTCGGCATGAATGGATCTCCATGGTTAGGGGCGGCGCCTCGTGGCGGGTGCCTTGGCGCCGAAGCAATCCAATCATCATAGCCCCAAAGGCGGCGGCGATTCCTCAGCGGTTTGTCGCAGGCGGCGCACCGAAGGCGGGCGCAAGACAGTGCGCCATGCAGTGCGGCAGGCGCACGACGGGACCGTCGACTTCGAGGTCTCGGGACCACAGGTGGCAGCGTGTGCCAAGCACCGCGCCGAAGCGCTGTTCAAAGGCGGCGGAGGAAGCGTGCCGGCGGCGAGCGGATGTCTCCACGGTGACGGGGCAGACGGTGCCTTGGCGGCGCAGCAGAAAGTCGATGTTGATCGCCGGACGGTGGTTCGCGCGGTCGGCGGGGCGGGCGTAGAAAAGAAGCGGCCGGTCTTCGCGGGCGAGCTGCCGGGTTGCGGCGTTGACGACGAAGGCGCCGTGGCGGGCGGCGAGCGGCGCGGTGAGCAGCTCGTTCACGATCGTTGCTGGGAACGCACCGGAGGCGAGTCCCGTTGTGAGCAGCAGGCCGGTGTCGGCGCTGAAAAGGCGGACGGCGTTGCGTTCGGGATCCACACCCAGAAAGTCGTCGGGATCGCGGGCGATGAGGGCGGGCGTGACGACATGGGCGGCGGAGAGGCGGTTCAGGGCTGGTACGAGCGAGCGGTAGCGGAGGTTTTCTCCAAAGGCGGCGGGACGCAGCGTCTTGTCTTGAGCCTGCAGCACGCGGGGGAGGGCCTCAAAAATCGTGAGCGCCCGCTTCTCCCGGCCGACGGCGCGGTCCGTGAGGTCGCTGCGCCAGAGCAAGAGAACGCGGCGTTTTTCAGCTTCGGCCGTAGCGAGGTCGCGGTTTGGCGCGAAGGCGGCGACGACGGAAGGCAGGCCGCCTGTGATCAGGTAGCGGCGAAAGAGGTCCATGCCCTTTCGCAGCGGGGTGTCGCCCAGCGGTGTGCGGTCCTGAAACGATTGGAGCAGAAAGTCCGCCAAGTCAGCTTCACCCAGGGCGCGAAGAAAGGCGTCAAAGTCGAGCGGCCGTAGCGCGAGCTTCTCCTCTTCGGACGGAATGAGAATGTCGCGCACGTTGCGGTGGAGTCCGACGAGAGCCCGTCTCCAAGTAGTCGTAGCGGCCGTCGGCAACGAGGTACTTCACAAGTTGCCGCGCCCGAGGGAAGTGTTGCACGGCGTCAAAGATGACGAGGGAGCGGCGGTGCAGGAGCGTCACGCCGAATCGGATCTGCAGCTTTTGAAAGAAGTGGTCGAGGGAGCTCGCGACACCGAAGATGTCCAGCACCTCGGCATCCGCAATGGCGAAGTCGATCAAGAGGTGCGACGCGTACTGGCTTTGGGCGAACCGGCGTGCAAGCGTCGTCTTTCCGACGCCGCGCGGGCCGTCGATGAGGATGGCAGTGCTGCCGCGGGACTGCGCCTTCCATTGAAGGAGGCGCTCGAAGGCGCGCTGCTGCAGGAGTGAAAGGTCGGTCATCACGAAAATCAAAAAAGTTGATGGGGTATTTTGACACGAAAATCAAGCTTTGATGCAGGAGAATGTTGTTCAATCTAGTCAATGTTTACTAAACGGCAATGATTTGATAGTCTGTTGGCAAATGAAATTCTTCTAGCAGTGAAGGGTAAGGAAATGATGACTGGTGAAACAGGTGAGAATGATTTCTCAGTGGACAAGACCTGGGCTTTTCGCCGCCTGATCGAGGACCGCATTCCGGCGCAATTCATCACGCGGCCGGCCGGACTTTGGGTCCGCGCTGCTTCACTCGGGCAGCCTTACGGCGACCGGCCGGTCGAATACGGAGCCTTGGCCGTTCGCGTGAGGCTTGTCAACGAGGCCGCAAAGCGCCGCCTGCTGGCGCTTGTGCCTGAAGCGGTTCGAAAGGAGCGTTCAAAGGCCTTGTCGGAGTTCGAATGACGGAGTGTGGAAAATGCATTCGGCATTCGCAATGGTGCAACGATAAAAGAATGAGGTTCAGGAAGGTTAGTGTGCGCAGGAATTTCAGGCATAAACGACATCTACAAATCACTGACGGTGTGGATTGAAACGCTGATTGTTGCCAAGACTTTTAATTGATGGTTGTTATTTGTGACTTGCCTCTCAATGTTCATCTGATGTCTGCTGTTTGAGACCATGAGTGATTGTTGTATAATGATCACAATGAATGAAATTCTTGAAGGATGTTTCGAATGACGTCTCCTCAACTTCCTCCTGCGACCGTGACCGTCACCCTGTCAGCATGGGCGAAGGAGCACGACGAGCTGGCCAAGGCCATGATTGCGCTGGCGCCCGTTCTGGCCAGGATCATCAAGGCCAATGTTTCTGAGGCGAAGGACATTCCTTTGGAGGAGCTCATCGAACGCATCAAGCATCAGGCGTCGCAGACGCCGTCTTCCGAAACGCCGCCGGCGAATCTTGAAAACAACGAAATCGGACACATCCGTGCGGACATCGTCATCACGGTCAAAATCAGTGACGGCGTCTACGTGCGCGTCAATGTCGAGGCTCAGAACAAGCCGCATCCCGGCTACTCGCTCGGCAACCGAGTGCACATTTATGGCGCGGAGCTTATGATCGAGCAGTACGCCAAAGGCTGGATCAGCGGCTCGAACTACGACGGACTGCGCAAGGTGTACTCGATCTGGCTCATCTCAAACGGTCCTCGGTGGGCGCAAGGACGAGTCTTTGAGCAGATGCCGGCATTAAAGGAAATCCAGCTGGACGGCGTGAGGCAGGTGCCGGAGAATGCCAGGGAAGTCGGCGAGTCGCTGGGCATTCTGCTCGACAAGTTCGTCTTTATCTCCGCCTACCTGCCGGACTTGGAAAACGAGGTGGTCTGCGCCGACTGGGTGCGCATGCTGGGCACGGTGCTCAGCACCCGAGCGACGGAGGAGCAGCGCACGCAGGCGCTCCGAAAGAATGGTATCGTTGTCGGACCGGATATTGAAGAGAAGGTGAAGAAAATGTGCTCACTGTCTGAAGGCTTGATTCAAGCGGGACGCGATGAGATGGCGCCCGTGATTGCTGCTGTGCAGGCGCAGGCCGCCGCCGCTCAGCTTCGTGAGGCGGAAGCTCAGGCTCAGGTGACTGAAGCGCGAACTGAGGCGACTGAAGCTCAGGCTCGAGCCGATGACTTGGCTCGAATAGCTCATGCGCTGATCAGCCATCCTGGGTGGTCAGTGGACGACATCTGCCGTTATCTCGATATGCCTGCGGAACGGGTGCGGGCTCTTCTGTCTCAAAACGGCTCCAATGACAACAGTTCGAGAACATTGCATTGAAAATGTGCTCACTGTCTGAAGGCTTGATTCAAGCGGGACGCGATGAGATGGCGCCCGTGATTGCTGCTGTGCAGGCGCAGGTGACTGAAGCGCGAACTGAGGCGACTGAAGCTCAGGCTCGAGCCGATGACTTGGCTCGAATAGTCCATGCGCTGATCAGCCACCCAGGGTGGTCAGTGGATGACATCTGCCGTTATCTCGACATGCCTGTGGAACGGGTGCGGGCTCTTCTGTCTTAGAACGGCTCCAATGACAACAGTTCGAGAACATTGCATTGAGGCCGATGCAGGTGGCCGAAGGCTTGATTCAAGCGTGTCGCGATGAAATGGCGCCTGTGCTGAGCGCGGATTGCTTTGGACCGAGCCAGAGGCTGCTCCGTGGCGCCGCCATCAGCAGGAAGCCAACGTTCCCAGCTGCGGGAAAGCAGCGAGCGCGTTGGCTCGTGACAGCTTTGCAATGACTTCCACCGTCGTGCCGCGCAGCGCAGCCGCTTCTTCGGCGTATCGCGCAATGTCCGCGGGATGCGTGCGGCCGTCGTCCGATTCGCGGCGAAAAGGCGCCGGCATGTCGGGCGCATCGGTTTCCAAAACAAAGTCCTCGTCCCCCAGCGACGCAAAGATCCGCCGAATGCGCCGGCTTCCCGAATAAAGCATCGCGCCGCCAAACCCGAGCTTGAATCCCATCCGCAGAAACCGCTCCGCCTGCACTTCCGATCCGTTGAAGGCGTGAATGACGCCTCGGGCGACGCCGAGACGCTTCAGGTGCGACGCCACGGCGTCCGTTGCGTGCCGGGCGTGCACGGAGACGGGGAGGTCAAAGTCGCGCGCAACTTTCAGCTGCTCCGAAAAAAGCCGCGCCTGCAGCGCACGGTCAAGCGTTTTCACGAAGCCGTCGAGTCCGATTTCTCCCACCGCCGCAAAGCACGGGTCGGCGAGCGCATCGCCGACGGCCCGGCGCAAAAGTGCAACGGACTGGTCAATGTCGGCTGCGGTCGCTGGCAGAAACAAGGGATGAATGCCCAGCGCATAGTGCCAGCGAGCGGCGTGCGCGGTGTCGCGCGCCTTGGCAAAGCCCGACGCAAACCCCGCGCACACCAGCGCATCCTCCACGCCCGCGAGGCGGGCTTCGAGCGTCACGGCGTCCCGGTCCTTGTCAAAGGGCGGGGCGTCCAAGTGGCAGTGCGTGTCAATCCACATCGCGTCAGACGAGGCTGCCCATGCGCAGCGTAAGCACGCGATCGCACCGGGCGGCAAGCGCTGCATCATGCGTCACGATGACGGCGGCCGATCCCGTGCGGCGGGCGTTGGCAATGAGAATGTCAAAGACGCCGGCGGCGGTTTCGGCGTCAAGGTTTCCGGTGGGCTCGTCCGCTAAAAGGCAGGCGGGCTCGCCGATCAAGGCGCGCGCAATCGCCGTGCGCTGGCGTTCGCCCCCGGAAAGTTCGCTTGGAAGGTGGTGGAGGCGATCCTTGAGCCCCACGGCTTCCAAAAGGGCGGCCGCCTTTTTTCGAGCAATGTCCGCAGGCACGCGGCGAATGGTGAGCGGCATGGCGGCGTTTTCAAGCGCCGTGAGCTCCGGCAAAAGGTGATGGAATTGGTAGACAAATCCCAGCTGACGGTTTCTCAGTTTGTCGCGCTCTTTTTCCGTGAGGGCGGCAATGTCGGTGCCCGCAATGAGAATGCGGCCGCTGTCAAAGGCGTCAAGGCCCCCTGCGGCATGCAGGAGCGTGCTTTTGCCCGAGCCCGAAGCGCCCGTCACGGCGACGACTTCGCCGCGGACGGCGGCGAAGGTGACGTCTTTTAAAACCGGCGTTTCGCGCCCGGCGGCGTCGCGGTAGGTTTTGACGAGGTGCTCCACAAGGAGCGCAGGCGTGTCGTTATTCATAGCGCAGGGCCTCCGCTGGGTGAACCTTCGAAGCGCGCCACGAGGGGTAGATCGTCGCCGCGAGGCTCAGAATGAAGCTCAGAATGCTGATGGGAATGATGTCGGAGGCGCGGGGGTCCGAGGGCATCTGGCTGATGAAGTAGATTTCCTTGGGGAGGAACTGGGTGCCCAGCACGGTTTCGATCGCGGGCACGATGACGTCCAGGTTGCAGGCGATGAGAAGCCCGGCGGCAACGCCGATCGCAACGCCCATCGCCGCCACGAACGCCCCCTGCACGATGAAGATCATCATGACGGAGCCGCGCCGCGCGCCCATGGTGCGAAGCACGGCGATGTCCGACTGCTTTTCCGTGACGGTCATCACAAGCGACGAGACGAGCCCGAACGCCCCCACGAGCACGATGAGAAAGAGAATGATCGCCATCATGCGCTTTTCCACCTGCACGGCGGCAAACCACGTGCGGTTCTGCTGTGTCCAGTCGGTGGCGTACTGGCCCCGGGGCAGGATGCCGGCAATCCGGCGCGCCACGGCGGGCGCTTTGCCCATGTCGGCGACCTTGATGCGAAGCCCCGCCGGGCCGCCCGTCTTGTAGAGCACGGCGGCGTCCGTGAGATGGGTGAGCGCCAGCGTGCTGTCGTATTCATAGTGCCCCGACTTGAAAAGCGCTGACACCGTCATCTGCTTCATGCGCGGCACGAAGCCCGCGGGCGTGACGTTGCCCTTGGGGACGATGAGGGTCACCTTGTCGCCCACGGTGACGCCCAGAAGCCGCGCGAGGTCGCTGCCCAAGGCGACGTGAAAGCTTCCCGGCGTGAGCGTTGCCAGCGCCGCTTCGCCCACGGTCTGGGCGAGTTCGCTCACCTTGGGCTCTTCGGCGGGATCAATGCCTCGCACAAGCGATGCGCGGATCGTGCGGCCCGAGGAGAAGAGCCCCTGCCCCGCGACAAAGGGGGCGGCCGCCACGATGTCGGGCGAAGCCGCCTTCAAGTCCGCCGCCTCCTTCTCCCAGTCAGGGATGGCGCCCGCGAGGCTGGTGACCTCGACGTGCGAGAGGACGGACAACATGCGGTCCCGGACTTCCTTTTGAAAGCCGTTCATGACGGAAAGGACGATGATGAGGGCGGCGACGCCGAGGGCGATCGACGCCACGGACATGCCGGAGATGAAGCTCATGAAGCCGTCCTTGCGGCGGCCCCGGCGGCCGGCGCGAAGGTATCGCCAGCCGAGCGCGAGTTCAAAAGGAAGCGCCATGGGGGATTATTCCTTTGCGTTGGCGACGTGAACGGGCGTAGCGCCCAGAACGTCTTTCAGGACGGATCCGGCGATCTTCACGATGAAGCCGCGGCGGCCGCCGTTGATGTAGATCGCGTCCATGGGAAGAATCGTCTCCTCCACGTAGACGGGCATCGCTTTCCTTGTGCCAAAGGGGCTGGTGCCGCCCACCTGGTAGCCGGAGTTGCGCTGCGCCTGTTCGGGCTTGCAGGGCGCCACGGACTTGCGTCCGATCTGGCGCGCGAGGTTTTTGGTGGAGACTTCGCAGTCGCCGTGCATGAGGATGACGAGAGGCTTGGCGTGCTCATCCTCCATGATGAGGGTCTTCACCACGTGATGGTGATCGACGCCCAGCTGCCGCGTGAGTTCGGCGGTGCCGCCGTGCTCCACGTATTCGTAGGAGAGTTCTTCAAAGGGCACCTTGTGCTTCTTGAGCCACTCGGTGGCGGGGGTGGCGCTTTCGTGCTTCGTTTTGCTCATCGTGAATTTCCCCAAAAAAGCGGTTCGCGCATTATGCCGCGCAGGCAAGGTCGTGAAGCCACTGGGAGACGCCGCACGCGGGCAGCATCAGCGGGCGTCCTTTTCGATGTCTTTTTTCCAGAGGCCCTTGGGCATCGGGAAGACGACGTTTTCCACGACGGAATCCTCCGGCGTGCGAACGGCGACGACCGGAAAGGCGCGGCGAATGTAGTCCACGACGCCTTGGACAAGGTCTTCCGGGGCGCTTGCGCCTGCGGTGATGCCGACTTGGGTGACACCGTCAAACCACGCGGGGAGAAGGTGCTGTGCGCTGTCGATGAGGTAGGCCTTCACGCCGCAGCGCTCGCTCACTTCGCGGAGGCGATTGGAATTGGAAGACGTCACCGAGCCGATCACCAGCACGAGGTCTACGAGCTGAGAGAGCTTCTTCACCGCGTCCTGGCGATTCTGCGTCGCGTAGCAGACGTCCGCCTTCTTGGGTTCGGCGATGGCGGGAAAGCGCTTTTTCAGGGCGTCGATCACGTCGTGCGCGTCATCCACGCTGATCGTGGTCTGCGTCACGTAGGAAAGGGGAGCGGACGCAAAGTCGGCGGGGAGCGCCGCGACGTCCTCGGGCGTCTGCACAAGCGTGATCCCAGAGTCAATCTGCCCCATGGTCGCTTCGACTTCGGGGTGCTTGGCGTGGCCGATCATGATGATGCGGCGGCCTTCGTCGTGCATGCGCACGACTTCGCGGTGCACCTTCTTTACCAAAGGGCATGTCGCGTCAAAGATGCGAAAGCCGCGGCGCTCTGCTTCCGTCTGCACCGCGGCGGGCACGCCGTGCGCGGAGAAGATGAGAACGGCGCCGTCGGGCACTTCGTCGAGGCTTTCAATGAAGACCGCGCCCATTTTCTTCAAGTCACCCACGACCGTGCGGTTGTGCACGATCTCGTGGCGCACGTAGACGGGGGCGCCATAGACGGCGAGCGCCCCTTTCACGATTTCAATGGCGCGGGTGACGCCGGCGCAAAAGCCTCGGGGCTGGGCAAGATAAATTTCCATGGTGGCGCGTTGCAATGTGAATGGATGCCGCGAAGCGTACAGCAGACAGCGCCCGTTTTGGGAAAAAGAAAACGCCGCCGATCCGAAGACCAGCGGCGCAAATCCTATCGGCGGAAAATTGCCAACAGAATCAGCCCGATCGCGCTGATAGAAATGGTCGCGTCAATGTTGACCTGGACCGTTCC
>CAVACW010000083.1:0-12427 GCA_963587345.1 uncultured Oscillospiraceae bacterium
GAAGGCATTCAGCTAGGCCTTGAGAAAGGACAACAGGAAAGCCTGATCAAAGTTGCCCGAAACATGCTGGCGCAAGGTATCACTCTTGAGATCGTGCGGACCTGCACTGGCTTGACGCTACAAAAACTCCAAGAGCTGGCAAAGTCCCTGACACAGCATTCGATTTCCAAACCCGTTCGTGCGGTTGCGTAAATTCGGCTGACCTTGCAAAAGCCCCCAGTAGAGAAATCACATAAGGCAAGGCCTCCAGCAACCTGAAACCGCCGGAGGCCTTGTTTTTTTTTTGCCACGGTTGTACCGAGCTTTCGACTCCGACCGCCCCGTGACAGCGCCGAGCTGAAATCGCTCGGCGCCCTGCTTTCGTTAGAAGCAGTACTTCAAGCGCGCTTCAACATTCGCCGAAGAACGCTCTTCGTTGCCCCACTCGTAGCCCGCCTGAAGACCGAACGTGAAGTTCTCCTTCTGGGCTTCGATGCCAAGCTTCGTGCGCACCTTCACATCGTCTGCGAACGTGAAGTTGTAGGTGCTTGAAGCGCCCGCCATCTTCACCTTGCTGTCGATGTCGCGGTCCGCCACCGTCGGCACCACCGCAAGCGAGAAGGCCGGCTTCACGGAGAGGCCGGAGGCCGTGGCAAAGGCCTTCGACACCTCGGCGCCCACCGGGAATTCGACCGCCGTGGCGTTCGAAGACTGAACGTGCGCGCCATGGCCGTTGCTGTAGGAGCCGCCGCGAACGTGGTAGACGTCCATTCCGATGAAGGGCGTGACATCCGCCGCCGCAAGCTCAAACGTCGTGCGGCCCTGCACGCCGAAGGAGTAGACCGACGTCGTGACGTCCGTGTCCACATCGGCTGCGCCGCCCACGGTGAGATCGCTCTTCACGAACGTCGCGGAAGCGTCGGCGAGGATATCCACCGAGCCCGCCTTCGTCTTGCCGTAGACGGAAGCGCCGTAGTAGTTGAACTCGTCCTTGGCGGAAACCGAGTGGTTCTTCGTGTCGCCCGTGCCAGCCGTCAAGGCAAAGCCGAGCTTGCCGTCCGTAAGGGCCGCTTCGCCGCCCACGACGATCCCGTAAGCTGTGGTCTTCGTGTGAAGATCCTGGCCGCCCGTGCTGATGCCCTTCAACTTCGTCTTGCCGCCCGTCACATGCACCCACAGACGGTTGTCGCCGTCAGCGGCCGCCGTTTCGTCACGGACGATCTGGCGGAGTTCGGACGCACGGTCGTAGGCCGTCGTAAAGGTCGTCAGAGCGCCCGCGGGGTTCATTGCCGCATCAAAGCGAGCTGCGATGTCCGACAAGGCCACCGTGTCCGTCGGGTCAGACAAGAGGTCGTTCACGTAGGTGTTGCCCGCGAGCATCGCAGCATTCGCGATCGCCGTGCCCTGCATCGCCGAGCCGTAGATCAGCGCCGCGTCGTTCATGCGAGCCTTGATCGTGCCGTCTTCGTTCACATCAAGGCTGAACATGCTGTTGGCCGCCTTCAAGATCTGGAATTTGGCAGACGAGTCACTGAGAAGCTTATAGGTCGCACCGGAAGTCACATTGGTGAGAATCGCCTGCGCGGATTCGTCAATGTCAAACGAACTCGCCGTAATCATGGCCTTGCCGTTCGCGTTCGAGACGTCGGCCACCAAAGCGGAGTTGGCGGCAAACACCACAGAGCCCGGATTCACCGCCCCCGGATACTCCGTGTAGACGCCGTTCACCACGAGGGCGCCGTCCGAGATCTCCACCGGCTGAGCCACATACGCCGCAGCCGTTGTGCCGTTTTTACCCCAAGTGACCGACTTCTTCGCCGCGTCAAGGAACGCATCGGCCGAATCGGAGCCCAGAACCACGTAGCTGTTCTGGCCAACGACAATTTCGGCATCCACTGTCGTACTCTCAAGAATGAGACTCGAGGCATCCTCCACCGTGGATCCGTCCTTCCAAGCGGGATCCAAGAAGAACGTCAAGCCCGTCAGACTGCTGTCTTTGCCAATCTTGACCGTACCCTTCTTGTTGGCATCGGCATCGTCTTTCTTCGTTTGATCGTTCGTGCCAACCTCGATCAAAGCCTTGACGTTGCCTTCCGTCGTGAGCTTCTGAACATCCAGCGCCCCTGTGATGACGTGCGTCACAGAGTCCGCCGCCTTCACAACGAGCTCCTTCACCGTGGTTGCGGCGTCCGCAAGCGAAAGCTTGGCGCTGTCAGTAAGCTGCATCTTGCCGACCGTAACATCGCCGCCGTTCACTTCAACAGAAGCGTCCTTGTTGAGCGTCATCTCTCCAATAAGAACGTCACCCTTCTGCACAGCGACCTTGCCGTTGACATTCATCTCATTGAGCGTGAACTTGCCATCCTGCACCTGAACGGTGCCCCCCTTGACTACGTCCACCTTGACGCTGATCACACCGCCCTTGTCCGAGGCCCCCGTCTGGCCGAGGGCGAGATTGCCGCCCACAGCAAGTTTCGTCACCGTCTTACCGGCAATAACCTTGTTACCAGACTCCGTAGAGCCAACGATCGTGAGGGTCTTGTCTGCAGACACTTTCACGTCCGTCACGCCTTCAGCGACCGTAATGTCCTTGGCACCAAAAGTCTTTTCAATGGTGGCCATCTTGGAATTGTCCGGCTTCTTCACTTCCACCGTCACGTTCGAGTGCACCGTGTTTTCCGGCACCTTGTCCGGCGTCACCACGGCGTCCTTTGCTTCCGCCACTTCGCCCGTGAACCACAGCGTGGAAGTCTTCTGATCATCCTTCGCATAGGTTGCATTCAGAAGAGCCGCCGCGCTCTGAGCGTAAAGGAAGTTGTACTTGGCGTCGTTCATCACGAGCACGCCTGTGCCTGAGAGCGTGATGTTCTTGCCATTCGCGGAGAGCTCGCCCGCCTCTAAAGCGTCCCCCTTTTCACCCAATCCCTCTGTAAAGACCTGCGCAGTGCCAGTCGTAAGCGCCCCGCCCAACACGGTCAGAGTGCCGGTGAGCGCCAGTTCACTGGCCGTCACCGAGCCGCCGGAAATCTCAGCGGTCGCGCTATTGGCCACGGAAAGCTTTCCAGCCTTCACCGTACCGGCCGACACAGCAAAGGTCCCTTTCTCAATTGAAAGAGTATCCGTCACCGCAAGGGTGCCGCCCGAGACCGACAGCTCGCCAGTGCGCTTGGTGCCATCACCAATGCGGATGCCGTCAAAGGTGTAGCTGCCGCCTTCGACCTTGAGCTTCGTCGCTTCATCTTCACTGCCAACGGCAAACACGCCCGTGATGTTGCGCAAAGTGCCGCCAGACGTCTGCTCCAGAAGCTCGCCGCCCTGCAGAACCATGGTGCCGACGTCAGCCCAGTCATCATCCGACTCGTCACTCGACTCGTCGTCCGAATCAACAGGCGAGATGTACTGACTGCCCGCGCCGAACACCATTGTTTCGAACTTTTCGCCCTCATTGCTGTACCAGACGGCCTTGTCACCCAAGGTCAGCGTCTTCGCGTACAACGAGCCCGAGTGAGTGAACGTAGCGTTCTCCACGGTGAGCGCATCTTGCGCCGTGATTGCGCCGTTGTTGTCAAACTGGGCGCCGTCCGTCACGTTTAGAGTCTTCACGAGCAGCTTAGAGTCCTTCGCCAACGCAAACTCGCCGCCCTTCACATTGAAGATCGCGGTGCTCGAAGTCTCTTCGTCGCCCGACGACACAATGCCCGTCTCGTTGTCGATGATGTCGGCGCTGGTCAAGCCGATGCTGCCGTTGATGACGGACTGGCCGCCCGTCACATTGATCGTGCCGCTGTTGACGCCAAGCCAGGCCCCTTTCTCGATCGTGAGCGAGTTGACATTCAATTCACCCGCGAGCACCTTGGCAGGCGCCTTGCTATCATCTGGCGCATTGAGCGTCAGGTTGCGCAGATTCACGACGGCCTTGTCATCCATCAAGTAGAAACACCCGTTGGTGTTCGAAGCAAAGTCCGTATTCGGCGCATCGAAGATACCATTCTGGATGGCGTAAATCGCTTCCACATTGAACTGACTCTTCTCGGCGACAGACACCTTGGCGCCGTCCGAAAGCCAGAGCCCGTTTATGTGCACTTTCGCCGTATCGCCGAACGCCAATGTACCGCCCTTAACGTGCAAACGAGCAGAGGACTCTTTGCCCAATTCAGTGATGATGTTGTCGATCTGCCCCAAAACAGTCGAATTGCCGCCATTGACCGTCACAAGGCCGCTGTCCGCACCCAGCCGACCGTTTTCAGCTATGTTCAGGCTGCCATTAACCGTGATGGAACCACTGAAAAGTTGCACTCTTGTTTGATATTCAGTAGTCCCGTCTTGCGACGCAACCGGAAATCCACCAATCGTCATACCGCCAAGCGTTGCAGACCCTGAATCAGCCACAGTCAACCCAGGAGCAGCGTCAGGATTAGATTCAAATCCCGTTGAGTTGTAAGTTACTTTCGATTCAAAAGAACCGCCTTGCAAATACAACTTGCCGCCGAAGAACTTGCCATCTGGAGCATTCAGCTCCACAGTGGCCCCCTTCTGCACAACCAATCCCCCCTTATACGAGCTCACGCTGCCATTCAGCTTAAGAGAGGCATTGTCTTCAACACAAATGCTACTGGTAATTTCGCCTTCAGCCTCGCGTCCGTCGACGTCCCAGAAGACCGTACGCAACGCGTTGTCTGCCGTCACAGTCGCGGCCCCATTCACAAAAAGTCTGGCCGATCCGCCGTCTTTAGTGCTCACAAGCAAAACACCATCTGAAGCGTAGCTGTTTGTTCCATTCCTAGCGGTCACGGTGAGATTCTCGACCGAGAGCTTCGTAATGGGGGGCAAGCCACTATTCACTGATGCGTTGCTTTCGGCTTCGTCTTCGTCTGACTCGGCGCTAGCCGGCGTCAGAATGATCCCCGCCGCACGCCCCGTCTCTGAACTCACATTGACTGTAAGGTCTTTCTTGAAAGTCGAGTAGTGGTTATAGGTGGAATCCCCGGTGAGAATCAATCCCGTCGCCGTACCTCCCTTGGCATTGACATTCACATTGACATCACCATCGGCATAGATGTTGCCGCCCTCACCAAAGACACCAGCAAGCAAAGCCGCGCCGCCCGTAGAGAAGTAGGTATAGTCATCTGTTGTGGAATTTGCAGTGCCGGTACCAGTCACGCTGATGTTAAGCGTTGTGCCGCTGCCCGTATAGAGATTGGCTGAGTCCGCATCAGGATCATCGTTATGCGCTTCATAATCCGCCCCCAGCACAACACCAACGCCAGTCACCATATCGTCGCTAGTCATGGAATTGGCGGCTGTGGTCGTCGTGATGTTCACCGTCTTTCCAGTGAAATTCACTCGAGCGTTTTCCTCCACATGAAGGACATTCGTAGACCCCGCCTTTTCGCCTGTCATCGTGGTGGAGAGCGTGGTCTCGTCAGCGCTGAACGTCACATTTGTTGTATTGTCAACGCTGTCCGTGTCCCTCAACTGACCGTGCACAAGAAGCGCTGAACCTGCGTCATGACCATTGCTGACAGGTTGCTCCGTGCCGTCCTCGGCAGTCATGTGCAGCGTCGCCGTAGAACCAGTGAACTTAGTTTTCGCTGTGTTGACAATCACAGTGTAGGCACTCACCGGCTGATTATTGCGATTGAGCGTGAGGCTGCCGCTGAAGTTTTCTGCCTTGGCTTCGGCATTATTGGCAGACTGTGAACCGATAAGAACTCCGACGATGCCTTCAGTTTCTTTGTCGAGCGTATCTTTGTCAGTTTTCTGACCAGCTGTATAGGGATTGCGGTCAGAGGCGAAAGAGGAAACACTGCCGCCTTGCTTGTATTCAGTAAGGTTCAGCGTTCCGTTGCCATCAGGGCTTGCTAATGCCGGCGAACTGATCGCAGCCGTCAAAGCAAGAAAGAGGAGGGTATGAACGGGCTTTACGAGATGCGATTCGTTACGCCCAACGGGGGGGGTATTCTTAATAGACATGCGATAATCCTCTAGTTTCATTTAGTAGGGTAAATAGCACTTAAATACATCATTCACCCCATTCCAATGACTTTTTCAGTTTACCTCCACGTCAGTCAGATTTCGAATTTTCACCGTTGGAACCCGCCGCTTCTGTAGTCGCTGACGCAACAGATGGCCTTTTCACTCAGACCCCCACGCGCCATCTCTCTGACACACTTCCGTTTTTCGAGCTTCCGACTTCCAAAAACCGAATCCGGCTCAAGGCAAGTCTCAATGGCAGGACTAGGTCGTTCGTCGTACTCTCTTCGCATGACATTCCTCGACGCGCCGCCCCCCAAAGCAGCGCGCCTAACAAACAAGTGAGAGCCACCTCATCATGAACTTCGTACAGAAACTTGCCCCGGCCGCGATCGCCGTCGCCCTCTCCTTCTCCGGCGCCGCGCTCGCGTCCGGCGGCTCCTCCGGCCCCCGCGTGGGCTACGTCGCCCCTGGCCAGCTCGGCGAAATCGTCGTCAATCCCTACAAGATTGCGCCGCTTACCGCCGTGATCCGCAACGGCGGGAAGCAGCTCACGTCCGCCACCGTCCGCATCGTCCCCAAGGACGGCGGTCAGGAGATCAAATACACGGTCTCTGAAACGCAACTGCGCACACACGCTGGCATCCCCGTCTTCGGCATGTACCCCGACTACAACAACACGGTCGAGGTGAGCTACACGATGGTGGACAACGGCAAGACGACGCGCGTCGAAAAGGAGCAGTACCGCATCTACGCGCCCGCCGTCTATACGCCCGTAAATGGCTCGATGGCCCAGCATCACAACATGTTCGAAACGGAAGTGGTGAAGGTTGATCCGAAGTTCAGCGACCGCCTCTACCTCATCAACAACTTCCTCTCCACCGCGCCGAAGCAGGCCCGCGTCGTCTGGAACAACCCGATGGGCGGCGCGCTCGAGTGGAACTACTACCCGCAGAACGCCATCATCGACACGAAGGGCGAAGTGCGCTGGTACATGCATGTCGAGCCCATCTATGATCCGGAGACGATCTATCAGTCGGGCATCATGATGGGCTTTCACCAGACGCCCGACGGCGCCTTCACCTTCGGCTACGGCCAGCGCTACGCGAAGTACGACCTGATGGGGCGCGAAATCTTCAACCGCCGCCTCCCTTCGGGCTACGCGGACTTCTCGCATGCCCTGGATCCCGCGCAAAACGGCCACCTCTTCCTGCGCGTGTCTTCGTCTGACTACAAGCGCCCTGACGGCAAGCGAGTCCACACCGTGCGCGACGTCATCGCCGAAGTGGATGCCGACGGCAACGTGGTGGACGACTTCCGCCTCTTCGAGATTCTTGATCCGTACCGAGACAACGTGATCAAGACCTTGGATCAGGGCGCAGTGTGCCTCAACCTTGACGCGTCAAAGTCCGGCCAGACCTTGTCCGCGGACGAACTCGCCGCCATGGACAAGAACGACAAGTTCGGCGACATCGCGGGCGTGGGCCCGGGCCGCAACTGGGCGCACGTGAATTCCGTGGACTACGACCCGACGGACGACTCCATCGTCATCTCGTCGCGCCACCAGTCCGCCGTCGTGAAGATCGGCCGCGACAAGAAGGTGAAGTGGATTCTCGCCTCGCCCGAAGGCTGGAAGGGCGACTTGGCAAAGAAGGTTCTCACCCCCGTGGACAAGAACGGCAAGGCCATCAAGTGCGCGGACAACCGCTGCGAAGGCGACTTTGACTGGACGTGGACGCAGCACACCGGCTGGCGCATTGACTCCAAGTCCGACAAGAACGTCTTCTACCTCTCCGTCTTTGACAACGGCGACGGCCGCGGCATGGAGCAGCCGCCGTTGCCGGACATGAAGTACTCCCGCGCCGTCATCTACAAGATTGACCAGAAGAAGATGACCGTGCAGCAGGTCTGGGAGTACGGCAAGGAGCGCGGCCACGAGTGGTACAGCCCGGTGACGTCACTCGTGGAGTACCAGACGGACAAGGACTCCGTGATGGTCTACTCCGCCACCGCCGGCCTTGACCTCAAGAAGTTCAACACCGAAGCGCCCAACCCCGCCATCGACGAGTTCAAGTGGGGCGAGACGGTGCCTTCCGTTGAAATCCGCATCAAGAGCTCTCTTGGGTATCAGACGATGCCCGTGAGCGTGGAGAAGGCCTTCAACGCGAAGTAATTCGATTTTAAAACAACACACCGGGGCGGCGATGAAAATTATTTTCACGCCGCCCTTGCTTTTTTGCGAGAACCTCTTTACTATGCGCACTCGCTTCGGACGAAAGCCCGAACGCAAATGACTCAAAGGTTGCGCCGGTAGCTCAGTTGGATAGAGTACCTGGCTACGAACCAGGGGGTCGCGGGTTCGAATCCTACCCGGCGCACCAACAGCCTTTGATTCACCAAATGAGCTCAGCTTCGGCTGGGCTTTTTTGTTGCCTGCCGCTTTTGGACGGCAAAAAAAATACCGCTGCGCCGGATGCAAGAGGCCAAGAGCCAACCCGCACAGCGTTTCCTTCGCATCGTCCCTTTCAGCCGAATAGACACACCCAGCGGAATTTTCCCTGTTGCGTTTCCCCACAGGCCACTGACTTCGACCTGTCCGCCCCAGTCCTTCACGCCGGCTCTCCGATCGTCATTCATCGGCGCCGTTCATCAGCTCATTCGATGCGAAAGAAACGCCGCAATCCAACCGCAGCGGTTCAAACATACCACCAAAGGAGATGTCATCGAATCCGAGGTTCCCTGTCCTCTTGTTCGTGACATCGCAATTAAAGCACTTCAGTGCCTCAAAATCCATTGTTTTGAGGCCTCTAACACATTTGTTTACGTAAAGTTCACGGGGCCGCCCCCTCTTTTGCCTAAGATTCTCCTCTGCTTTACTTACCCCTTTGGTGGTATAGACAACCTTCCCAAGCGCCGCCCCTGCCCGCGACTACAATCCTTTTTTCTTCACTTTTTTCGTCCGCACGCCATGCCAAAGCGCCTCTGCCTCGTTGCAGCCCTCCTTACGCTCGCCGGCTGCCAGACCATTCACCGTCCGAGCGAAGCCGACCTCGTCGAAGTCGCGCGCCACATGCCCACCGAAAAGGACATTGAGGCTCGCTTTGACGAAGTGGCCGTGATGTACCGCGAGATCTGCACGGCGCCCGAGTACGAGCCGTACTTCACTAAAACGCCGTGTCTGCCGACGCTTGCCACCCGCCGTCAGCTCGCTGACAAAACAAAGATCACGTCCGAGGAGGCAACCGCCATGCGGGGCGTCATGAAGGAAGTGGCGCAGCTAAACGACGCGACGCGCGACCTCATGAAGAAAAGCGGCATCGACGCCTTCGTGCGCCGAGCCGAGCACGCGCGCGACGTGATCGATCCCGCAGTTCTCAAAAATCAAGAAGCGCTTTTGTCGCGAGCCATCACCTGGGGCGCCTACAACCAAAAGCGCATCGAACTCTCCCAGCTTTCCGCCGAAAATCCTCAGGACTTTGAGGGCACCGCCGTGAAGCTTGAAGCCAGCAACAGCAACTCCCCTCGCTAACTCCATGTACCGCATCGCCATTTACGGCAAGGGCGGCATCGGCAAGTCCACCACCGTGAGCAACCTTGCCGCCGCGCTCGCAGCCGAAGGTAAGACCATTCTTCAGATCGGCTGCGACCCCAAGGCCGACTCCACCATCGCCCACACCCGGGGGCGGAAGATTCCCAGCGTTCTCGACGTGCTGCGCCAGAAAAACGCCTCCGACGTGAAGCTCGAAGACATCGTGACCCGCGCCGAAAATGGCGTCTGGTGCGCCGAAGCGGGCGGTCCCACGCCCGGCACGGGGTGCGCGGGTCGCGGCATCGTCGCCGCGTTCGAGTCCCTCACGGCCGTGCGCGCCTTTGACGTGATCCAGCCCGACGTCGTCTTCTACGACGTGCTGGGCGACGTGGTGTGCGGGGGCTTTGCGATGCCGATCAGGAAGGGCTACGCCGAAAACGTCTTCATCGTCACCTCGGGTGAAAACATGGCGATCTACGCCGCGGGCAACATCGCGGCCGCCGTCGCCAACTACAAGAACCGCGGCTACGCGCAGCTCTCCGGGCTCATTCTCAATCGCCGGAACGTGGAGCGCGAAGACGAAAAGGTGGACGACCTTGCGGCCACCGTAGGCGCCCCAGTCGTTGCGCGCCTTGCGCGCGCCGCCCTCGTGCAGGCCGCGGAAGACCGCCGCATGACGGTCGTGGAAGCCTTCCCCGACGATCCCGCCGCCCAAGGCTACCGGGATCTCGCGAAGGCCATGCTCGCCGCGAGCCGCGCAAGCGACGCCGCCCCCGTCATCCGCATCAGCGCCGGGGAGCTCTGAGAATGCCGTTATTAAACCTTCCCGCCGCAGCGCGCGGCATCGCGATCGGCGAAGCGACACTGCCCCTAGCCTACAGCGCAGGGCTTGAATACAGTCCTCCCGCCCGGGGCACGTGGACCATCATGCATCTGGGGCTTCTCATCCCCGAGACCCACATCATCTTCGTGTGCGCCCGCTGCTGCCTGCGAGGCGTCTCGATGTCCGCGGCGGAGCTGCGAGCCTTGGACCGCTTCTCCACCATCACAATTGAAGACTGCAACCTGCTCGAAGGCGACACGGAGAAGGCGCTGATCGAGGGCGTCACCGACATCCTCTCGCACCTTCCGAAGCGCCCCCGCGGCGTCATCATCTACACGAGCTGCGTGCATGAATTCATCGGCAGCGACCTCACCTTCAGCTTTGAGACGCTCCGAAAACGCTTTCCCGACATTGCCTTCACGGACGGCTACATGACGCCGATTCTGAGAAAGCGCATCACGCCCGACAAGCGCAACCGCCGGCAGATTTTGACGCTTTTAAAGCCCGCCCCCGAACGGGATGCGGGCGTCACCATCGTGGGCGACGTGCGCCCCAAAAGCGACTGCTCCGACTACCGCGCCATGGTGGAGCTCTCGGGGCGCCCCTGGCGCTCCATCACCGCGACGCGCACGTGGGACGAGTATCAGGCCTTGGCGCGGTCCTCCTTTGTCATCTGCGACAACCCCACGGCGGACGCCGCCTTGGAATGGATGAAGACGAACCTGCACCAGACGCCTCTGCAGCTCTCGACGCCCTGGCGCTTTGATGACATCGACCGCGAAAAGGCGCGATTTGCGGCTTTCCTTGGCATTGAAGCTCCCTACGACGCCCCCGCCAAAGGCATCGCGCTGGCAGTGCTGCAACACGCTCGAGACATCGTGGGCACGACCCCCATTGCCATTGACTACACGGCAACGACGCGCCCTCTGTCGCTTGCGCGCCTTCTTTTGGAATCCGGCTTTGCGGTGAAGACTCTCTACCTAGACAGCGTTCTTCCCGAAGAAAAGGCGGACTTTGCGTGGCTCAAGGAAAACCACCCCAAACTCATGCTTTACCCCACGGTTGCCTGCGGCATGGTGAAAAAGCGGCCCGCCGATGAGTCCTTCGTGCTCGCCATCGGACAAAAGGCCGCGTGGTTCGAGCACACCGATCACTTGGTGAACATGGTAGAAGGCGACGGCACCGACGGCTACCTCGGCGTCATTTATCTGGCAGCCCGTCTCATCGACGCCTTCGAGCACCCCCAGTGCGCCCGCGACGTCATTCAAGTGAAAGCCCTCGGCTGCACGAAAGGAGGCTGTCTGTGAAGCAGGCCTGCACGTACCTACCCACCTACGCCGCCGACAACTCGGCGATGTGTTCGGCCCTCTACGAGCTGGGCGGACTCCTTGTGATGCACGACGCTTCGGGGTGCAACTCCACCTACACAACGCACGACGAGCCGCGCTGGTTTGACCGGCCCGCCAACGTCTTCATCACGGCCCTCACGGAAACGGACGCCGTGCTCGGCAACGAGCGGCGCGCGATCAATGACATCGCCGCCGCGGCGCGCGAGCTCCATCCCTCGCTCATCGCGCTGGCGGGCACCCCGATTCCCATGATGATGGGATGCGATTACGACGGCATCGCCCGCGAGATTGAAGCGGAGACCGGCATTCCAAGCCTTGGCGTTGACACCAACGGCACGGACGACTACGTCGCGGGCGTCGGCAAGTCGTTCGCAAAGCTCGCGGAGCGCTTTGTGGCGCCCCCGCACGGCCGGCGCCCCGACTCCCTCAACATTCTGGGCGTGACGCCCCTGGACTTTGCCGTGAACGGCACAGCGGAGAGCTTGGACGCCTTCGCGGAAAACGCGGGCTTTGAAGTGATCTCGAACTGGGCCATGGGGCCCAAGGCCAATCTTTGCGCCATCGCCCGCGCCGCCGAAGCGTCGGTGAACTGGGTGGTGTCCGCGGGAGGCCTCGCGGCGGCGCTCTTTCTTAACGAGCGCTTTGGCACGCCCTTCGTGATTGGCGCCCCGTACGGCCGCTTCATGGCGGCGCTGCTCCCCAAAAAGTGGCGCGAGGCCACTAGCGAGGGCCGAAGCATCAATCTCGCCGTAGGATGCCGAGGGAACTTCACGG
>CAVACW010000084.1:0-12004 GCA_963587345.1 uncultured Oscillospiraceae bacterium
CTCTTTGTCGGCCTGAAGCTCGAAACGCTGGAAATCTACTGAAAAAATCCGCCGCTTCCACCGGCTCAAAGGCCCGCGGAATGCGGCGGATTCAACGGCAGCAAATCGGCTCCTAAAAGAGGCCCTGCGCCTTTCCTGACCTCGTCACGCCGCAACGGTCGCGGTCGCCGCCTTTCGCGCCGAGGTCAAACTCCCACGACGCTTCCGCAGGCGGCGTGTTCGGTTGCACACTGCCTCTTTCACGAAAAATCCCCGCCTCTTTTTTGCTCCCCGCCCGCCTTTGTGGCACACTCCGTCTCTGCAGCACGGCCCGCTCTCAGCCGATTCTCCCTTCACCGGGAGCCATGAATGAGAGTCAACCAAACCGAACCCTTTGCGGGCGTTTGCCCGCGACCGGCGCTGCCGTGACCTTGTGTCACCTCAGCATCCTTCAGGGTTCTCGCCTGTGACTGAAGGGCTCATCCCTTTCTTTTTCACAAGGAGAACTCTCATGATGCAATTCACAGCGCGCGTGTCCGCCCGAGACTTCGGATTCGAATCCGATCGAACGGTCCTGGGGTTTCAGTCTCAGCAAAAAGCCCCTGCCGGCGCCCGCTTCATCACGCCGGATCCGGACTACGTCTTCGTGCCGGACTTCTTCGAGCGCCTGCGCCTCTGGTGGGAGTGGACCGACACGTCGGCTCCGCTCTACATCTCCGGCCCCTCCGGCTGCGGGAAAACCTCCGCCGTCCTCCAGTTTCTCGCCCGAGTGCATGCCCCTGTCGTCACCCTCACGTGCCGGCGCCGCATGGACAAGTACGAGCTCATTGGACAGTGGGGCGCGGATCCCGTCACGCACGGCCTCGTCTGGACGGACGGTCCGGCGCTCACCGCCTGGCGTCACGGCTGCGTTTTCGTCGTGAACGAGATGACCTGCGCGCCCGCTGAAGTCTGGGTGTCCGCCAACGACCTGCTCGAAGGCGACGCCATCGTCGTGGACCGCACGGGCGAAGTGGTGCCTCGGCATCCCAACGCCCGGGTGATCTTCACCGACAACCGGCCGCTCGGAGACGCCGCGGAAACGCCTCAGTACCTGGGGCGCCACGCGCAGGACCTCTCCGTCGCGGACCGGTGCTGGCACCTCGCGGCGGACTATCCGGACGAAGCGACTGAAAGAGCGATGCTCTTTCGAAGGACCGCCCGGCGCCACGCGGGGCTCGCCCAATCGCGCGTTGAAGCGATCATTCGCGAAGCCGTGCGATTTGCCCGCGCCACCCGCGTCGCGTCGTCCGATCCCCGGCGTGCGTTCGCTGCGCCCCTCTCCCCGCGTTCGCTCACGCGCTTTGCGGAGCTGCTCCTTTGTTTTGCAGCTTCCCCCGGCGTGGAGCAACCCGTGAGAACAGCGCTCGCGCTCGCCGTCACGGACGGCCTCTCCGAGGCCGGCGCCGCCGCGATGCAACACGTCGTGCAGTTTGACTTCGCCGCGCTTGAAAAAGCCCTGCGATAGTCCCATCCTTCAACCCAATGCGGGGAGATCCCTCCCCGCTGCGGGCGAAGGCTCCCCGCAACTTCTTGCCGGGAGACCGCCATGACCGACCGCACCAGCAACGCTTTTTGCGACGGCGTTCAGTCGTCCTTTGACTTCTTTTCCCCCGCTTCGCCCGCAAGGCGCAGCGCCGAAGAGCCGCCCGCCGTTGCAACGGCCCGCGACGAAAAGCCGTCAATCGACCTCACGCCCGAGCCGCCTTTTTCCATCGCCGCAGATCATCTGCGCGCCCTGAAGAAAAAGGCCGGCTGAGACCGAAAGGTTCGAAAGCGCGGAAGACCCGCTCCCCCTTTGGTGGCGAGCCCGTCTTCCGCCTTTCGCAAGCGTTCGTTGCCGCTGTTTCTCCCCCTCCTTTCTCCCCATGCCTCACCACGACTCCTCGCTCGCGCTCCTTTCCGAGCGCCTCCCGCTCATCGTTCCCCCTCACGTCGCCCGACAGGCGACCCAAAGACTCGCTCCCGCCGTCCAAAGGCTTCACCCCCGCGTCATTCTTGAATCGCTCCAGCTCTTTGCCGTCCCGCGCGGCGGCGCCCCGCAAAGGCGGCTGCAGCTCTTGGAAATCCTTCTTTTTGCGAAAGCGCGCCTCACGCCTG
Source organism: uncultured Oscillospiraceae bacterium (assembly GCA_963587345.1). Lineage (GTDB taxonomy): Bacteria > Pseudomonadota > Gammaproteobacteria > Burkholderiales > Burkholderiaceae_F > Duodenibacillus. Next base: position 2,119 of record CAVACW010000084.1, read on the forward strand.
CCGATCCCACAGCGGCCCTGGCGGCGACGCTCTGCGCCCGGGGACTTCCGCCCAAAGCCCGTCCCCTCGCGCCCGACGTAGCCGCCCAGGCGCTTGAATTCTGGACAGACCTCGAGCACTTCCGCCTCGACGCGGGGCTCGAAAAAAGCGCTCACACGGGGCTCTTTGCCGCCTTCTGGGCGCAGGCGATCGCCGAGGCCGCGGACGACGCCCTCACGGCCTTGAACTCGCACTGGCTTTGCCGCAAGACGCTCCTAAAGCGCGTCGGTCATCGCGTGCGGCATCTGGCTCCCTTGCTCGAGCCGCCGTCTCAGGGCCCCCTCTTTGCGGGCGAAACGCGGCTCACGCGCGAGGCGGGACTCATTCTTTGCTCGCAATCCGCCGAATCCTGGCTCTTTCTCTCGCCCTGGGGGCAGGCCGTGGCGGCCGCTTTTGCGCCCCACGCGCCCGCGCCGGGGCTCTGGCGCTCGGCGGAGCGAGGCCCCGCGACCGGAGGCTTTCTCGTCTTTTTCGTAATGGGACGGACGGTGCGGCTTCCGGACATTCTCACGAGCCGCGCGATGGCGGCGTTTCGCGCGGCGTTTGCCGCCGTGGACGCCGCCTGCCGCCTCAACCCCACCCGTCGCCGTTATTTCGGCGTGGGACGCGACGGGATGTTTCTCCCCGACGCGATGGTCGCGGAGCCGGCCCTGCTCTGGGCCGAGTTCTTTCTCGCCGCGGGCGTCGTCCAAGGCCTCGCCCCGCACGACCCTTACCGCGCCGACGACATCGCGCCCGCCGCGGTGCGGCGCTACGACGTCCTGGACGAGCAGCTTCACGTCGGTCACCTCTTTCTTTGCACGACGGGGAGGGAAACGCCCTCGCGCCTTGAGGCGAATGCGCTCAATCTCAAGTCGGACTTTCTCACGGAGGAAACCTCTCGACGCCCCCTTGCGCCCCGCCCCTTCGTTCGCCCGCGGCGCAGGGCGCCCAAAAAGCCCGACCCGGCCTCAGCGGAATCCATGGCGGTCTTCACCGCCGACGACCGAGCCAATCTCGCCAAGGCCGCCCCCGCGAGCGTGAAGACCGCCCGCCGCAGGAGCCGCTCATGAAGTCCGCTCGTCCAATCTCCACCGGCGCACCCGAAAGCGCCGCCGGCGCCACATGGCGCGAAGCCCCCGAAGGCGGCGCCGCGCTTCTCTGGGGCCTCTCGGCCGCCGCTTCCCTTGTCGTGTGCCTTGGCTTTGGCGAAACCGCTGCGGGGCTTCCCGCCGCCCTCGCTGCGGTCATGGCGCTTCGGCGCCTCCACGCCGCCCGCACGGTGCTGGCCGCCCGGGCGCGGCTTGCGGGCTGCGCCCTGGAATTCATCCCGCGACCCGTCTTTGCGGAGAATCACCGCGAAGCCGCCCAGGCCGGCGTCGTCTGGTTCGGCAAAGGCTTTGACTGGACGCCCGAACACGCCCAGAAGCTCTACGAACTGACGAAGATCGACGCTGCGCGCCTCATTCCGCCCGCGTGGCTTCTGCGCAGCGTCTTTCTCGAGCCCCGCCCGGGGAAGGACCCGGGGGCGATTGGACTCGCGGCCCTGCACGGCGTGGGCGAAAAGGACATCGACCTCACGGTGACCGAAAAGACCTTGGAAGGCGGCACGCTCCTCGTGGGAACCACGCAAGCCGGCAAAGGCGTGATGCTCAACGTCCTCATCACGCAGGCCGTCTTGAAGGGCGACCCCGTCATCGTGCTCGACCCCAAGAACAGCTCGCGGCTGCGCGGGGCCGTGACGGCCGCGGCAGCGCTCGCCAAACGCAAGGCCCCGCTCATTCTCGACCCCACGCACGCCGCGATGAGCGTGCGCTTGAACCCCCTCGCCTCCTACGGGCGCCCCTCGGAGCTTGCGGGCCGCATCACTGCCGCCATTACCGAAGAAGGGCCCTTCAAGGCCTTCGCATGGTCGGCGGTGCACGCTGCGGCGTCCCTCATGGACTGGCTCGAAAGGCAGCCGAGCCTCGCGGCCGTGAAGGACGTGATGCAGTCCGGGATCGGGACGCTTCTCCAAGAAGCGCTCGACAAAGAAGGCCAAGCACGCGGCGACAGCACCTACCAAGTGTGGCGGGAGGCGATTGACGCGAAAAAGCTCCCCCAGCGCGAGTCGCTCCTGCTCTTTTTGGAGCAGCGGGAGGCGGCGAAAATCACCGACCCCGTGATCGACGCGGCAGCCGCCGTGTACCGCCACGATCCGGCGCACTACGCCAAGATCACCGCGAGCCTCATGCCGATTCTGGAAATGCTCACGTCAGGGCCCCTGCTCGCGACGCTCTCCCCGGACACGCAGGACCGAGACGACACTCGGGCCTACACCACCCTGAAGGGCGTGATTGAGAACAACAGCATTCTCTACGTGGCGCTTGACGCGCTGCCGGATCCGCAGCTGGCGGGCACCGTGGGGTCGATTCTTCTTTCGGACCTGGCGTCCTTGGCGGGCGAGCGCTACCGCGAAAGCGCCGCGCCCAGCCGCGTCGCCCTTTTTGTAGACGAGTGCAGCAACGTCATCAACCGCCCTCTGATCGAGCTTCTTAACAAGGGAGCGGAGTCCGGGATCCGCACGACGTGCGCCATGCAGACCGTGAGCGACCTCGCGGCGCGCTTGGGCAGCGACGCCGAGGCGCGGATGGCGCTCGGGAACTTCAACAACCTCATTGCCCTCCGAACGAAGGATCGCGCCACGCAGGAATTCGTCGCAGAAAGCTTCGGGAAAACGTACATCGCCGCAACCGAGGCGGCACTCACCACGTCCTCGCACACCGGGCCCGCCGCGGCGTTTGCAGCAGGCGTGACGCGCCGCATGACGTCCACCCGCGACGACATCATCCCCACGGACGTGCTGGGAAAGCTCCCCAACGCCGAGTTCTTTGCGTCCCTGGCAGGCGGCCGGCTCGTGAAGGGGCGCATTCCAATCCTGATCGACGACAAGCCGGAAGTCCCAAAGGAAGCCCCGAAGGAGGATCCGCAATGACGACGCCCCTCAGGACCTGGATGCTGCGGCTCGTGCCCGTCGCGTGGCTTGTCGTGCTCCTCACCGCAGACGCCGGCGCGCTGCAGGCGGCGATTCAGCACCTTCCCGCCGAGACGCCGGGGGCGGAAGCCGTGCGGTCTCTCGCCGCAGCGGCGCGCCTCGCGGTTCTTTCCATCACAGCCGACCTTCCGGCGGACGATGCCGCCGCCCGAATCGCAAGCCTTCTCTGGCCTCAGACATGGCTTCTCGGACGCATCGACGCCTTCGAGGGCGCGGCGCTGCTTTTTGCCGCTCGCGCGGCCTCGGGACTGCGGCTTCTCGCCGTCACAGGGCTCTTCTGGATCGCGGCGCTTTACGACGGTCTGGTGGAGCGGCGCGTCGCCTTTCTCACGTTCGCACCCTACCGGCCGATTCTCGCGATGAACGCCGGGGCTCTCGCCGCCCTGCTTCTCACCTCAGCCGCCGCCCTTCTCGCCGCGCCGTTTGCGCACGCCGAAGGCGCCGCCGTGACGCTCGCGGTCGCAGGCGGCGCCATGGCAAACCTCTGGGCGAAAAGCTTTCATCGGTTTGCCGGATAACGTCAAAGCAGCGTCATACCGCGAGCAACGCCGCGCCGCCCTCGGGCAAGGCAGCCTCCTCATGGACGCTGCCGCCCGCGGCGGCCCATTCCTTCCAGTAGCGAAGCGCCTTCACAAACTGAGCAATCACGTCCTGAAACGCCGCCTCAGTCCAGTCGCCTTCAACGAGACGGTGCAGCGTCAGCACGCCGCGCTCCGCGTCAAGGCCGATCGTGCAGCCGAGCGTTTCCGCCCCCAGGCAGTTTGCCTTCAAAAGCGTCCCGTAGAGCGCTTCGCAGCCCGCCGCCCGTCCGATGTCCGCCATCACGAAGAGCCGCCCGTCCGCGACCTGAAAGTCCACGGCGTCTTCGTCAAAGAGAACCTCAACCGCGCCGTCGCCGCCCGCAGGAAGGTCGATTCCGAGCATCGGTCCCAAAGAATCCATGAGTTCAGAAGCTTTCATGCCTTTCTCCCGGCGGGCGCCGCGCTGGCGCCCGCCCGTGTTTTTCACTTAAACGAAGCCGGTCCAGACAAGGGACGCGTTGCGGTCGCTGTTGACAATCTGGATCACCGGCCGCAGCGCCTCAACCGACATGACTTCCAAAACCGACTTCAAGAACTGCCCGTCGTCCGCCCCCAGGCCGATCTTGCCCTTTTCAAGGGCCCGCAGCGTGTAGGCGACCATGTTCTTCTGGCGAATCAACGCCTCCACAAGTCTCGGATGCTCCGCCGCAAAGAGCGTCATGATGTTGTCTCGCATCGGCGTGAACATGTCGGCGCCGTCCATGGGGTCCGTGTGGGCCACCACGCCGCGATCCATCACGTCAATGAAGCGCCGCAGGGCGTTGCAGAGCGTCACGGGGTCCGCGGGCTCAGCCGCGAGCGCGGCTTCGAGCTCCTCCGTTGGAAGGCTTCGGGCGATGTTCACCATGGCGTCGATTCGCTCGGACGAAAGAAAGAGCTTGCGGTCGGTGACGATCGCCGAACGCCAGTCGCGCTTCACGCTTGCCGGAATGTCGAGCCGCTCAACGTGAGGAAAGGCCTCGCGGTAGCGCCGCACCATCTCGTCACGAAGCGTCCGGACCTCGGCAAAGATCCGGTCCTCGCTCGCTTCGTCCGGAAGCCCCGTGTGCGGATCACGGGCAATGTCCTTGCGTTCAATGTCAAGGCGGGCCTTCAGGGACGAAAGATCGGCGCTTCGCTTCACGAAGGCGAGGTCAAAGCCGCTCGCCGCAGCGATCTGCTGATGCGTTTCCTCGATGAACGCGACGGCGCGCTGATCAAAGGCGGCGTAGCGCGCGGCGTAGTCACTCAAAATGCCGCGGACTTCGCCTTCGATGGCGCCGACGTCGTCGGGGCGGCGAATGCCCGCAAAAAGCTCGCCAATTCGCGGGCTATGGCGCCGAATCTGGAGCACCATCATTCGGATGAGCGCGTTTTGCTCCTCCTCATCGTCAATCTGCAGCTGATGGATCCCCCGCTGCGCGATGCTCTCCCCGAGCCAGTCTTCGATCGTTTTGGACGTGAAGCTCTCCACCACGCCCTGCACAAACACTTCTTCAATCCGCTCCGGGGTGGCCTCGTCACCGGCGAGCTTTCGGATGGTGCTCCTAGCCGAAAAGGCGATGTCAAGCGTCATGGGATCCGCATTGAGCGGAATGACCGCCTCGCCATAGCGCTCGCGCAGCCGCGTCATGGCGCTCTCCAACGCCGGCAGAAACTGCGGCGGAACGGTGCCGCGGCCCGCGATCGCCTTCTGGAGCGCTTTAAAGACCTCATTGCGCTGCTTCAAGTCAAGCCGATGCTCGTGGTTCGCGCGGCAGAGCGCGCTGATTTCCTGACTGTGCACCGTCTCAAACGCCGACTGAGCCACGCAGAATTCATCGGCGTCAGCGCTCGCGGCAAGTTCTTCCTGCACCTCGGCCAAAAGCTCGCGCTTTTCATGAAAGAGCGCTCGCAGCGTCTCGCTGCGGTCAAGAACCGCGCCAAAGACGAGAACGCCCGCCTCGCGCAGGACGCTGCCCTCGTATTTCTGCTTGTCCGCAGGCGACGCCGCAAGCGCCGCGAGGTCCTGCCGCGCCTTCACGAGAAGATTGACGAGGGCAGTCTTTACGGCCGTCTTGTCAACGGGCGGCGCGGAGAGAACATCGGAAAGGCGCTGCGCTTCGGGTCCCGTGGCGAGGCTCCCCGCGACGCCCAAGGCGTTGCGAGCGGCCATGGGATTAAAAAAGACGCCGCCCGTCAAGGCCTGCTGAGCCCACTCCTTTTGCACGGCGGGCGAAAAGTCGTTTTCGCGAATGAGGCCAACGATGGAGAGCTTCTCATCGATCAGGGCCTCGCCTTCGGCGCGAATCCGCTCGACAATGGCCGGCAGCTCATTCATGCCCTGAAGGCCGGTTTCAGGATCGGCCGGCACGCCGGCTTGCGCCGTGCGCAGCGTCGATTCCAGCTTTTCCAGAAACGGCCGGATGCTCTGGGCGAACTTCTCGTTGTCTTCCAGCCCCGTCGCCGCAAGAAGCCTGGCGCGAGCCTTCGCCTGCACTTCCTTGATGCGGCCGCAGACCGTGACCCAGGTTGAAACCTGATCCTTCACAAGCGGCATGACGCGCTGCTTGAAGGCTTCGAGCTCCTCGGGATTCTTGAAGTTGACGTTCTGCGCGAGGGCCTTCACTTCAAGGCTCTTCGTTGCGAGCGCGACGGCGCCCGGCGCCGCCGTCGCCGGATCCACGCCAAGCGTCTCGGCAAAGGGCGCGGCCGCCTCGCGGACCATGCCGGTGAAGACGTGGCTGCCGAGGTAGTCCGAGAGGACCGCCTCCTTCATCATCGAGGCAAGCAGGTCGGGCGTCACCTTGACGCCGGCGCTTCGGATCGCCTCCACCACCTGGCCTCGAGCGCCGTCGGTGAGCTCTGTGACGGGCAGCCGGCGCTTGAGGTCGGCTGAAGCAAGCGCCGCCGCCTCCACGTACTTGTGCGGAACGCACCGGCGCTCGAAGATGGCAGCGAGATCATCGTTGGCGCGCTTTTCAGAGGCCGAAAGCGCCGGAAGCTGCGGGTTGACGTTTCGCGCGGGCGCCGCCTTGCTCGAGCGGCGGCACCAGATGACAAGCTCCGACAAGCCGATCGTGGCAAAGCCGAGAGCGATGCGGGCGGCCTTTGAAAGACCGCCGGCTCGGTGAGGCTGCTGGACGTTTGGCACCGGCAGATTCTGCTCAATCGGGGCGTTGTTCGGACGCAGTCCATGGATGCCTGGCATGTTTTCTCCCATGACGGCCGTCTTGGCGGCGCAAGTCTTGAAATTTCTGTTATTCGAGACGGCGGGGAGAAATTCTCCCGCGATCCCATCTTTTCCATAATACTAATGCAGCGACAGCCTCAGAGGGCGACATTCGAGTCAAGGTTGTTCAGGCCGCCGGGCGCGATGCTGGATTTACAAATTTCAACATCGAAGCCACCTGCAAGCCGCCTCCCTGAGCGCCGCCCGGCGCCCCAGCGCGAAACGACGGAACGAACGCCGGAGCTCTCGTTCCGTCTCACGGCCGTGCACGCCAGATCGGTTGCGCGCGCCACAGAAGCGCCATGGCGAACCTCTGGGCGAGGAGGATACAATTGAGCAATCATTGGCTGCCCTGCCGTGCTTTGTCTTAGTCTTCCAATCATTGCCATGTCCGATACGCCTCAGCTCAAGCCAACGCCCTACGGTGATGCGAATTTCTTGTCAATTCGCCGTCAGAAATTGGCTTACGTCGACAAAACCCGAATCATTGAGGCGCTGGAGCGCGGAAAACAATATCCCTTCATCGTGCGGCCACGCCGTTTTGGGAAGACTCTCACCACAAACATGCTCCGTGCCTACTACGACGAGGCCGCGGCGGACCAGTTCGAGGAAACATTTAGGGGCACCTACATCGGCGAGCACAAGACGCCGCTTGCGAGCAAATTCCGCGTGCTTCACCTCGACTTTGCAGGCGTTGCTTCGTCAGCATCGGATCGCAAGGCACTGAGGAAATCATTTCAGGAATCCGTGCTGGCTTCCGTTCGAAACTATTTCGTTCGCTACCCTCAGTCGGATCAAGATGTCGTTCTGACGAGCCGCTTTTCGAGCGCAGCCGATCTGATCACCCGCTTCTTCTCGCTGGTTTATCAGGGCGACGACAATGGCTTCATCTACGTCATCATCGACGAGTACGACCAGTTTGCCAACGAAGTGCTTTCAGAGGATCTCGATCACTTTCAGGAGATCACGTCGTCGCGAGGCTTTCTGAAAGCGTTTTTCACGAAGCTCAAGTCCGCCACGTCCACCGTGGTGAAGCGCATTTTCATCACGGGCGTAACGTCCATATCGCTCGATTCCATGACGTCGGGCTTCAGCATTTCTTCCAACTACACGACGGACCCCGCATTCGCCGAACTTTTCGGCTTCACGGAGCCGGAGTTGCGGGAGCTGGCGACTGAAGTGCTGGATCTCGAACAGTTGCCCGTCAGTCTTGATGATCTGATCGCCCGCATGAAGGAGTGGTACAACGGCTATCGCTTCAGCCCGCAGAATCCGACGACCGTCTTCAATCCAACCATGTGTCTGAGCTACCTGGAGGCTTGGCATCGCCTGGGGGAAGAACCCGATGCGCTCCTCGACCCCAACGTTGGCAATGACATCAACAAAATTGAAAAGATTCTTCGGCTGGGAAATGAAGATCTGGTGAAGCAGATCGTGGCACAGGCCTTGCGTCGCGAACCCATTGCGCTTTCCGGCGGCCTGCGCACGCTGAATCTTAATCAAGAAGCCCGTTTTGACCGCGCGTCGCTGCTCTCAGCCATGTTTTATTTCGGCTTTCTCACCTACGGCCCCGGCCCCGGCCCCGAGCGCGTGCTGGTGGTGCCGAACCGCGCCGTCAGCATTCAGTTTTTTGAGTTCTTCCTGAAGCACATTCTCCAGACGAAAGACTATGGCTTCGTGGCGACAGAATTCATTGAAGCCCTCCGAGCACTGACTGCCGGCGATCCGAAGCCCCTCTTTGAGGTTACCTGCAGCCGCTTCCAAATGGCAAGCGGCCTGCATTCTCACGCTCATCTGAAGGAAAGTGACTTTCAGACGCTTCTCATCGGCGCGCTCAACTTCACGAACGCCTACACGGTGACAAGCGAAGTGGAAGTCCGAGGCGAAGAAAAGGGCTACATCGACATTCTCGCCACGCCATCGGCCGAAAGTCGCGCCGAGACGTCCTACCTCATCGAAGTGAAGTACCTCGCGCCCAAGGCCGCCACAGACAAAGCCAAGGCCGCGGCGATTTCCCAAGCCTGGGAGCAGATTCACCGCTATGAGAAGGCGGACAACGTGCGACGCCTTCCGAAGCTCACGCGCATTGCCGCACTCTTTGTCGGACTCAAGCTCGCGACGCTTGAAATCGAGTAACGACAAAGGCCGCGCCTCTTCTCCTTGCAACGGAAAAAGCGCGGCCCGGCGCCCGAAGGCAAAGAGCCGTCACACCGAAATCAGCTGCGGCGCTCCGACGTGCCCCTGAGCGTCAATCTCAAGCTGCTGCGCCCGATTGAGCGCCTGCATTTCCGTCATGATTCGCTTGAAGCACTGGCCACCCTTGGCGATTCCGACAGACTTCATCGTCGCAAAGAGATTCTGCATCACCACGTCGGAAATGCACTTCACCATAGGACGGAAGCGGTACTGCCGGATCTCCAGGGTCTTGCTCTCAATCGCGGCCTTCTTCTCGGCGGAAGTGTCGATGTAGTTCTCATCGATATCGTCCATCTCCTCCAAGTCCATGACCGGCTCATCCTCACCCTCGGCGGACGCCTCGGACGCGGGTTGCCCGTCGAGAAGCGCCTTGCGGTCGGCGGCAATCTGCTTCATGAGACTGGCCGACTCCTCCATGGCGGCCTGCAGGCGGCGCTGGCTTTCAAGGAAGTTGTGAATCGAGCCCGGCACCTCAATTTGGTAGTCGCGCTGCATGACTTCCAAAATCGCCGCAAGACGCAGTGCCGTGTCTGCGATCGTGCCCTTTTCCATGATCGCCTTCACCTTGGCCTTGATTTCACTCTTGTTCGCCTTGAAGATCCGGCGGCTCGTCTCAGACAGAAGCGGCTCAAACCCTTCCAGAAAGAGACTTGACGCCCCGGCGGAGCACCCGGTAACCACGCGAAGAACCTGCTTCTTCTCCTTGTCATTTAATCGCGTGGCGTTTCCGAAGTCAATGAGGGTGATGCCGTCATGCTCAGGATCGGCGACCTCGCCGTCCTTCCAGTGCGCCTGCACCATGACGTTGCCCTTGTGGACGTCGCCATGGTAGAAGCCTTCCGCAAAGAGCCCTTCGTTCACCCACAT
>CAVACW010000085.1:0-1190 GCA_963587345.1 uncultured Oscillospiraceae bacterium
CTGGCGACTACGCCGAACGGATTATTTTTTCCTAGCAGAATCAGCTCGTGCGCGGGTTTTCACCCTCACACGAGGGGGACGTTTTGGGGTAAAATATTAGGTTCGCGCGGATTGTCTTTTTTATTTCCGCGATTTTGGTTTCTTCAGGATTTTTGGGAGATGGCTTTATGGTAGGGGCTACGGTTTTGGGCGTTTTCCTGCAGAGTCTGCCGCCGGATCGACGGGTGGCGATGGCGCGGGTGGCCAGCCTGATTCGTCGAGCCGCCCGAGGCGTTCGCGAGAGCAAGCGCCTTGGCTTGGTGTTCTATGAACTGAGCGGCAGTCCGCTCTTTGCGCTCGAATCGCGTGAGAAGTGCCTCACGCTTTACGTTGCCGAGAATTCCATTATCGAACCGTTTGTGCAAACGATCAAGGGGTTCGATGCCGAACACAGCCTCATCAACTTCACGGACTTGAACCGTCTGCCGCTGCCGGACATTGAAAAGCTGGTGCGCGCGAGCGTCGTCGCCCGCCGCAACCGCGGCACCGCGCCAACGGAAGCCGAGCTGCTGAAACTCTGGGGCGTCACCGAGGAAAACGCCACCGTGGCGCCTCCGATCGTGCGCATCTCCATGCGCACGCAGGAAGAGGAAGCGGCGGAAGCGGCGGAAAAGGCCGAGGCTGAGCGCAAGGCCGCCGAATCCAAGCGCATTCTGAAGCCCACCAAGCCCGAAAAGAGCCTGGTGCAGAAGAAGGCGGAAAGCAAGGCCGCGGCGCTTGCGCAGCAGAAGGAAGCCGCCAAGAAGGCAAAGGCCGCGAAATCCTCGACGCTCATCATCAAGTTTGACAAGCCCGCCGGCGCGGATGAATCCGCCGAGCGCACGGTGGTCACGAAGACCGTCGTAAAGCGCAAGCCCGCAGCGCGCAAGACGACAAAGAAGGCTGCGGCGGCGGCCGAGTAACTCGCCCCACGCCGCCTTCACGCACAAAGCCCGCCGATTCTGGCGGGCTTTGTGTTTTTGATCACCGCCTCAGGCGGCCGCTTCGTTCGCCAGCTCCACGAGGTTCCCGTCGGGGTCCCTCACGTAGATCGACGTGAGCTTGCGAAAGGCGCCCGTGCGCGCCACCGGCCCCAGCTCCACCGCGATGCCCTTCTTTTCCAGCTTCGCCTTCACGTCCGCCACCGGCCGGCTCACAATAAGGCAGAGATC
>CAVACW010000085.1:1413-6066 GCA_963587345.1 uncultured Oscillospiraceae bacterium
GCCGCCTCTTCCTTGTACTCGCACACAAGGCTCTCCACGAGCCGCTTGTACTCCGCCTTGAACTGGCTTTCCGTGCACCCCATGAGAATGGCATCATCCAACGCATCCTGCAGCGCCTCCTTGATGTCGTGCCAGTTTTCGTTCAGCACCTTCACCTTTTCGGTGCAGGAGACGGTCGAGCCGTCGGGCTTTTTCCACGCGGCGGGCGCGGGAACCGAGTTGTCTGTCATTTCACATTGCCTCTTCTTGCGGCGGGCGGCTCGCCGCCGTCCCTTGAAGTCGTGCGCCATTGTCGCACGTCTCTTCCCCAGCGCCCGCGACTGAACCCGGCCGAAACGAGTGAAATCCGGCCGCCGCCACTGCGGATTTTCCCCAATGCCAAAAAGAATGCACACCCCCAGAGCAGATTGATTTTTGTCCCTGACGCGGCAGGAAATAAATCAACCCAACGAGCTTTCCTCATTCTTTTTCGAAGGCCGTTATTCCGTTTAGGCAGAACGTGTTTCCACTAACATCAAAGACTTCATCAGGAGTTTTTCATGTTCTATTCTGGTCTCGTTGTCACGGCGACGCCGGGGAAGTTCGACGAAGCGATTGCCGCGGTCGCTGCGCTCCCCTGCGCCGAAGTTTTCCAGCAGCACCGAGAAACCCATCGTTTCGTCGTCGTGCTCGAAGGCGACTCTGTCAACGGCGAAGCTGACACATTCGCCCAGATCCGCACGTTGCCCGATGTCGCTGACGTGAGCCTCATCACGCATCGCGAAGACGCCTGAACACCGTCCACCCACAAAAAAGGCCGGGTTCATCCCACTTGAGAGAGAAGACATATGCAGGACACCATTTCCCGCCGCCGCCTCATGAAGGCAGGCGCCGCCGCTTCCGCCGCCGCCATCGCCGGCATTCCCATCACCCCCGTTGAAGCCCAGAGCGCCAAAGACGCCGACGCCGGCGTCCAATGGACCAAAGGCGTCTGCCGCTTCTGCGGCACGGGCTGCGGCCTGCAGGTGGGCACCTTGAACGGCCGCATCGTCGCCACAAAGGGCGACCCTGACGCCCCCGTGAACCGGGGCCTCAACTGCATCAAGGGCTACTTCAACGCGAAGATCCTCTACGGCAAGGACCGCCTCACGCAGCCGCTGATGCGCATGAAAGACGGCAAGTACGACAAGAACGGCAAGTTCACGCCCGTCTCGTGGGAAACGGCCTTGGACGAGATGTCCCGCCAGATGCACCGCGTCTACGCGGAAAAAGGCCCCACGGGCATCGCGATCGCGGGCTCGGGCCAGTACACAATTCCCGAAGCCTACTGCGCGAGCAAGCTTATGAAGGCCGGGTTCCGCTCCAACAACATCGACCCCAACGCACGCCTTTGCATGGCCTCCGCCGTCGTAGGCTTTTACCAGACGTTCGGCGTCGATGAGCCGCCCAACAACTACGGCGACATCGAGCTCTGCGACACGATGCTCCTCTGGGGCAACAACATGGCCGAGGCGCATCCCGTGCTCTGGAGCCGCGTCACGGACCGCAAGCTCACGCACAAGGCGACTCGCATCATCAACATCACGACGTCCAAGAACATGTCCTCCAACATGTCGGACGCGGACATCGTCTTCAAGCCCAACGGCGACCTCGCCATTCTCAACTTCATTGCGCGCGAGATCATCCGCCGCAACGCCTACGACCAGGAATTCATCGAGAAGCACTGCGTCTTTGCCACCGGCACCCGCGACATCGGCTACGGCATGCGCCCCACGGACAAGTTCGCCTTCCCCGAAGAAAAGGACACGCAGGAAAAGCAGGTGCAGATCACCTTGTCCGAAGAGGAAGCCATCGGTCAGGGACGCCCCGAGATGGCAGGCAAGGTCATCGAGCAGAAGCAGCCCGCCGGCGGCCACTGGCACATCTCCTTTGAGGACTACAAGAAGGGGCTCGAACCCTACGACCTCGACTTCACGACGAAGCTCGCCAAGGGCGACCCCGACGAATCGGATGAAAGCTTCAAGAAGAAGCTCCAGATGCTCGCAGACTTCTTCTGCGACAAGTCCCGCAACATCCTCTCCTTCTGGTGCATGGGCGTCAACCAGCACGTGCGCGGCGTCTGGGTGAACGAGCAGATCTACGCGCTGCACCTTCTCACGAACAAGCACGCGCATCCCGGCAACGGCGCCTTCTCCTTGACGGGCCAGCCCTCGGCCTGCGGCTCCGCGCGCGAAGTGGGCGCGTTCTCGCACCGTCTTCCCTCCGACATGCTCGTGGGCAACCCCGCCCACCACAAGATCACGGAAGGCATCTGGCACCTCCCCGCGGGCACTCTGAACCCCGTGCAGGGGAAGGCCGTGATGGGCCTCATGCGAGGCTTGGAAGACGGCAGCATCAACTTCTTCTGGACGCAGGTCGTGAACCTCTTTCAGTCGGCTCCCAACACCAACCACTGGCTCCGGGCCGCACGCAAGCCCGAAAACTTCATCGTGGTCGCCGACGCCTACCCGACGCTGTCCGCAAAGGTCGCAGACCTCATCCTTCCGGCGGCCATGATCTTTGAGAAGTGGGGCCTCTACGGCAACGCCGAGCGCCGCACGCACGGCTGGCAGCAGATGGTGCTCCCGCCGGGCGAAGCGCGTAGCGACATCTGGATGATGATGGAGATTGCCAAGCGCTTCACGATCGGCGAAACCTGGAAGGCGCAGAAGTCAGGCGGCAAGAACGACTTGCCTGACGTCCTGGAAGCCGCAAAGGCGATGGGCTGGACGGAAGACTCCACCCTCTACGACGTGCTTTACGCCGGCATGCCCGACGCCAAGGACTGCCCGTGGCCCGATCCGAAGTATCCCGGCACGCACTGCTGCACGGCGGAGGCCTCGCATCTTGACTGGTTCCCGGAAAAGGCGCTCTTCACCGAATACCGGCGGTTTACGCAGGGCAACGGCCACGACCTCGCCTCTTTTGACACCTATCAGGATCCGAAGTGCCGCGGCCTGCGCTGGCCGGTCGTCAACGGCAAGGAGACCCTCTACCGCTTCAACGCGAAGTACGACCCCTACGTGAAGAACGGCGAAGCGTTCGAGTTCTACGGCAAGCTCATGAAGGCCATCCCGCAGGGAAACCTCAACGGCATCACGGACAAGACCCCGAAGCCCCTCCCGGGCAAGGCAAAGATCTTCTTCCGTCCCTACGCTTTGCCGGTGGAAGTGCCCGACGAGAAGTACGACCTCAACCTTTGCACCGGCCGCCTGCTCGAGCACTGGCACACGGGCTCCATGACGCGCCGCGTGCCGGAGCTGCATCGTGCGGCCCCCTCGGCGGTGCTCTACATGCACCCCAAGGACGCCGAAGCGCGCGACCTCATCCGCAACGACCTCGCCGAGATCACGAGCCGCCGCGGCTCCATCAAGGCGCGCGTCGAGACGCAGGGCCGCTGGAAGGTGCCGCGCGGCACCGTGTGGCTTGCGTTCTTTGACGAAGCCGTGCAGTGCAACAAGCTCTGCATCGACGCCACCGATCCGATCTCGGCCGAGCCCGACTACAAGAAAGCCGCCGTCCGCGTGACGAAGGCGTCGTAATCTGTCGACCACGGCGCCGGACGTCAACCCCGTCCGGCGCCCCCTTCGAAGGAAAAACGATGCCCCAAGTCACTCGACGCGAAATGGCGTCCCTCCTCTTGCAGGGCGCAGGCGTTGCCTGCGCATCGGCGCTGGGCCTGACGGCGTTCGTGAAGACGGCAAAGACCGCCCCCTTCTCGCCGCCGCCCCCGGGCGCCGCGCCGCGCTTTGCGGACTTGTGCGTGAAGTGCGGCCTCTGCGTGAAGGCCTGTCCCTTTGACGCTCTGAAGCTGGCGCGCGTCGGCGACCCGGCGCCCCTTGGCACCCCCTACTTCACGCCCCGCACGAAGCCCTGCGAGATGTGCGAAGACATTCCCTGCGCCCGCGCCTGCCCGTCGGGCGCGCTGGACCGAAATTTCAAAGACATCCGGGACGCCCGCATGGGCGTGGCGGTCGTCGATCCCTCGTCCTGCCTTTCCTGGCAAGGACTGCGCTGCGAAGTGTGCTGGCGCGTCTGCCCGGTGAAGAACGAGGCGCTCACGCTCGTGCCGCACCCTCGCGAGATTTCGCATCACGCCGTTTTCGTTCCGACGATCAATCCTGACCGCTGCACGGGCTGCGGCATGTGCACGAAATCCTGTCCAACGGACGTCGCCGCCATCAACGTGCTGCCCCGGGAGTCCTTCCTCGGACGAATCGGCCAGCACTACCGCCTCGGATGGAAGGCCGACCAGCCGCATCACCCCAAGGTGGTGGAGCCCGCCGTGCCGTCTGCCAAGCCCGAAGAGGCGGGCGGTCTTGACTACCTCAACAGCAGCGAGGAGGTGTTCTGATGCGCGATCGCTCCCACATTCGCCACCTTCCTCCCCCCGCCAGCATCAAAGACTGGCTCGTTCGCCTGCGCTTCACGATTGCGCGCCGCGCCGTGCAGCTCGCGATCCTCGCGGGCTTCATCGGCACGGCGCACTGGGGCTGGCGCGTTGTCGGAAAGCCCCTCCTTGCGGGCGACCTGTCCGCAAGCCGCGTTGCCGGCGTCATTCCACTTTCCGATCCGTTTGCGCTTTTGCAAAAGCTCTGCGCGGGCCTGATGCCGGAAGCGCCGCTTCTCATCGGC